>JACPZM010000116.1 GCA_016195485.1 Candidatus Troglogloeales bacterium
AAATGTTTCTTGGTTATTTGAATGAGGCGACGACATGTCCAAAAATCTGTTTCGTATCCAAAGACAGAGGCTGGCTTCAGAACGACTTTCATCACTTTTTGCCGAGTGGTGGAATCCAAAATGGAGGGACGGCCACTTCCGGATATCCGCTCTAATGTCTTAAAGCCTTTTGTTTTATCGTAACGCCGACACCATCGGTATAAAGTGGAGTAATTCACTTGGTAAGCCAGGGCAACGACTGTTTTGGGCTGCCCCATAAGTACCGCTCTCATGGCCCTCACGCGTATATCGTATGTCGAATATCTGGCCGCGTCCACTCACACTTATTTAACACATCTTCTCCCCTAACGCAACAAAATATTGCAAATTTATTGAATTGATCTATATGCAGGGAAAGTTACTCGCCATTGCCTTTATTACGGTGGGCGAGATGTATTTCGGCGCAGAGAATAAGAACTGGGGCGAAAAGAGGCGAAAAGGATTAGAAACGATACTTCGCAATTTTGTTGTGATTCCTTACGACCATGAAATCGCACGCTACTACGGGAAGCTGATGGCGGAGCGAAAGCGAAACGGGCGACCTATCGCCCCCAATGACGCATGGATTGCTGCTTGTGCCATCCGTTACTCTGTTCCACTTGTTACGCATAACGCAAAGGATTTCGCGGGTATCACGGCGCTTGAGATTATCACGGAGACGAAGGAAAGTAATCCATAGTTTTCTCGGTGGAAAAGATCGTCAGTCGTATACCTGATGATTGGATGACGCCTTTAGCGCGCCAGTTTTCTATCAGCTTGGTGTGCTATAATGTAGACCAGTTAAGGAGACTGTTCCCATGACAAATAGCAAAACACTGTTTTTGGCTTGGCAGGATAAGGCGCTGACGCGGAAGTGGTTTCCAGTAGGCCAACTGGATGTTCTGAAATCTTCGTCCCTATACCACTTCCGATATATCCGGGGGGCTGAGGAGGCACAGAAACAAACCGGATTTCTGCCACTGTGCGATTTCCCAGATTTCTATCGAAGTTATGAATCATCGGAATTGTTCCCTCTTTTCAAAAACCGTGTCCTCGCGCCCGCGCGTCCTGATTTTCAAGCGTACCTCAAACAATTGAATCTATCGGAGCATGCGGACCCCGTAGAGATTTTGTCCGTGGACGGGGGATATCGCGCAACGGACAGCTTCGAGGTGTTTCCAAAAATCGAGCGTGGTGAAGATGGGGCCTTCCGTTGCCGATTTTTCTTGCACGGCTGGCAACAGCACGTCAATGAGAGCGCGCAACAACGATTAAAAACGCTGAAACCAGATGAGAAATTGTATGTCACGATTGAGCTGACGAATCCAGCTACGCAATTGGCCGTGCAAATTCAGACTGAAGATTACCATATGATTGGATGGGCACCATCCTATCTGTTGGACGAACTGGTGCAAGCCCTCGCCGCCGCCCCGAGTGACTACAAAGCCAAGGTCGTTCGAATTAATGAAGTGCCCGCGCCATCGAAACAGAGAGTGCTTGTGGAATTGAGCGGCCACTGGCCAGCTAACTATGCACCGATGACGACCCAGAAGTTCCAGCCGTTGAAAGAATCGTCTCCAGTATACTTCAATCAATCTGCATGATTACCGACATCAACAGGGCAATCGCTGCGGCCTGGCCGGACCGGGCAGTTGTGCAAGAAGCGCTTGCACAAATCACGTGGTACCACAACATTGCCATAGAAACCCATCGGCGTGGCCGTGTGAAGTGCTCACTTTATAGAATCCCTGTCCAAACACCTACACGGCAAACTGCCGACCATTGAGCAAATTGAAAAGGAACTGGGGAATCTATGAAAGCCATCAAGGACATGCCGGAACACAGCCGTCCCCGCGAGAAGTTGCGGGAGAAGGGCGCGTCTGTCCTCACCGATGAGGAATTGGTCGCGGCGATTCTTGGCATGGGTACGGCAGGCATTGACGTTCGCACGATTGCCCGACAAGTTGCCGGACTCATTCGGGAACATAAAAGCAACCTGATGCTCGATCCCTTGCAGGCCGTTCCCGGCGTGGGACTTGCCAAAGCCGCTCAAATCCTCTCGGCCTTTGAGCTTGCTCGTCGCCATCTACTCAAGGATACAGTCAAGATTACCGTCGCACAGGATGTCCTGCCGCTTCTGGCAGATATTGCAGGCAAACAGCAGGAGTATTTCGTCTGTATTTCACTTAACGGCGCCAACGAAGTCATTGAAAAACGCGTGGTGACAATCGGTCTTCTCGATAAAAGCCCAGTGCATCCGCGCGAAGTATTTGCCGATGTGATTGCCGACCGGGCCGCCGCCGTGATCTTTGCCAACAATCATCCCTCGGGCGAACTTCAACCCAGCGAAGCCGATCTCCAGATGCATGGACAATTGACCGAGGCCGGAAAGATTCTCGGAATCCGTGTATTGGATCATCTAATTGTGTCGCGGAAGGGATACTTCAGTTTTCAGGAGACAGGTTTTATAAGAACGTGACTGACATTGAGATTGGGAAGGCGGTCAACATGCGTTATTGACATTATGATGGGGTTGGCGTCAGGCGGCGTTAGGCGATATAATACTCCCCGTCATTTAGACAATTGGCGATGATGGAACGTGAAGTTCTAAAAATTAGTCTCGTATGAAAATTTCTAGTATTTTGAAGCAAGATAAGCCTGTTTTCTCGTTTGAGTTTTTTCCGCCGAGAACACCAGAGGGCGTTGTGCACCTCTTTGAGACGATTGCACATCTGAAACCGCTTTCCCCTTCGTTTGTCTCCGTGACGTATGGAGCGGGAGGATCCACCCGGGAATTGACCGTTGATCTGGTCAGCCGAATCAAGAACGAACTCGGCATAGAAGCCATGGCGCATCTAACCTGCGTGGAGTCAGGGCGGGATGAAATAGACAAAGTTTTGTATCAGCTTGATACTGCCGGAATTGAAAATCTACTGGCATTGCGAGGCGATCCTCCAAACGGCGATGGGAGTTTTGTCATCCCCCCAGATGGATTTTCTTATGCCTCCGATCTGACACGCCATATCCGGAAAAAATTTAGTTTCTCGCTGGGAGGGGCGGGCCACCCTGAAGGCCATATTGAGTGTGGCACGGCCACTGCGGGTCGTGATCTGAAAAAGGATTTGGAACATTTAAAGATCAAAGTAGACGAGGGCGTTGATTTTATAATCACACAGCTTTTTTTTGAAAATAAATATTTTTTTGATTTTGTAGAAAGGGCGAAGCAAGCTGGCATTCATATTCCAATTATTCCCGGAATCATGCCTATAACAAATGTGAATCAGGTAAAGCGATTTACCAAGATGTGCGGGGCATCGCTCCCAAAAGCACTTCTATCGGAATTAGAGTCGGTGGAGGAGGACAGTGAGGCCGTAACACAAATCGGTGTTTGCCACGCAACGGAGCAATGCCGCAATCTTTTAAAACAATCCGCTCCCGGCATTCATTTTTATACGTTGAATAAATCACTTGCAACAAAGGCGATTTTAGAATCGCTGTCGGATTTCAGGAGATAATCTACCGCTTCATTCCCCTTGCGATATCGCGCGCGGCTGTTTTTTTTGCCAAGACGGCTCGCTTATCATAGAGCTTTTTCCCTTTGGCAATCCCCAGTTCTACCTTGGCCCAACCGCCCTTAAAATAAAGCCGCAACGGAATCAGCGTAAACCCCTTCTGCTGAATCTTGCCAAATATCTTCCCGATTTCTCTTTGATTTAAAAGAAGCCGCCGCTTACGAAGGGGATCGTGATTTGCGATATTCCCGTGGCTGTAAGGACTGATATGACTGTTATATAGAAATAATTCCTCATTTTCAAAACGGGCGTAGCTATCTGACAAGTCTACTCGCTTATCCCGCAGTGATTTCACTTCAGTTCCCAAAAGGGCAAGCCCCGCTTCGTAGGTCTCCTCAATAAAAAAATCATGATGCGCCTTGCGATTGGTCGCAACAAGACCTACGGCAACAGCCGCTCCATTCCCCTTCTTCTCTCCTTTTTTATGGGTCTCTTTCACTGTTTGACTCCAGACTGTGTCTATTATAGCATCCTGATATGTCAAACCGCTTTGTTGCGCTCTCGGATGTTATCCTGAACCTCATAGAACGGCTCAATCTGCAGAAAGAGATGAATATCTACCATCTTTGTGAACACTGGGAGGAGATTGTGGGGTGCCAGATTGCTGCACATACGGCCCCGGAAAAACTCCGTTTTAATACGCTCTCTCTCTTTGTAGATAGCGCCCCCTGGATGAATCAACTGACTTTTCTTAAAAAGGAGATTATCGAAAAGACGAATCAGTTTTTACAAAAACAGCTTATTTTGGATCTCTATTTCAAATTGGCCTCGTTTCCCACTTCTTCTAAAAAAGAGATACCACATTTTGAAGGGATGAAACAGAACGAAGCCCTCATGACGAAGGAGGTTTTGGTGTTAAGTAATGAGCTACACCTGTTGCAGCATGAGGGAATTAGAAAGACAATAGAAAAGGCCTTTACAAAATATCTTCAAAATACGCCCTCTTTCACGCAAAAATAAAAGAGGTTGCGCATCGGCCATTATTCTGCGTGATGCATGTCGCTGACGATAACGTAAGGGGTTTTTTCTCGTTCTGTTAAAACAACCTCCTGACCATACACCTCTGAGAGAATCTCTTTTGTAAGGAGAGTACTTGGGGCCCCTTTCCCGAAAAGACGGCCTTTTAGAAGGATCAGTGAATCAACAACAGGGCTGACCATATTGATGTCATGTGTCACAAAAAGAATCGTTAACCGATATTGTTGATGCAGATGACAAACAAGCTCAATAAGCTGATGCTGCGCAGGGGTGTCTATCCCGGTGGTTGGCTCGTCCAGAAGAAGAATTTTGGGGCGCTGGGAAAGGGCACGGGCAATTAAAACCCGTTGCTGCTGACCTGCGGAAAGGGCGCCAAAGGGGAAATCAGAAAGGGTTTCCATGCCCACTGCGGCAAGCGATTCTAAAACAATTGCCTTATCTGCATTAGAAGGGGATCGAAAAAGACCAATCGCGCCGTACCGGCCCATGAGGGCGACCTCCCCCGCCGTAATCGGATAGTGGGAATTCACCATCCCCTTTTGAGGCAGATAACCGATTTTTGCCCGATGATGGCAACGCATCTTCTCACAGGCACAATCGAATATATGCAACTCCCCGGAGACCGGCGGGACAAGTCCTAAAATTCCTTTCAGTAATGTTGTCTTCCCAGAACCGTTTGGGCCAATGATTCCAACAAACTCACCCTCCGCAACCTGAAACGTGATGCCGGTCAACGCAATTTTGTTGGCATAGCTAAAAACAGCATGGGCCGCTTGAATAATCGATTTTTCTATCATCATTTCTGTAAAGCTCGAACCAGTGTTTCGACATTATAACGAATAAAATCAAGATAATCCTCTGTATGGGTGTGGGCGACTGGCATTGGGGATAAGATCACAACCCGTGCGCCTGTCTCCTCGGCCAGGATTTGTGGCATCTTGGGATTGAGTTGCGGCTCGGACAAAATCACGCTGATTTTCTCACGCCTCATTAATTGTGATAGCGTAACCATTCGTTTGGCAGAAGGCTCGCTCCCCACCTGTGTTTGAATCCCTCCCGAGATGATAAAGCCAAATCTTTTTGCAAAATAAGGCCATGCAAGGTGATGTGTGATAATCCTGGGGTTTTGTATTCCCTTTACCTTCTCAATCATCTCCGCTGTGAGTTGGTCTAACGCCAGAGAAAAGGCAGTTTCATTGTTTTTATATTCTTCTTGTCGCACAGGATCAAGTTGGCTTAATCCCTCGACAATGTGGTGTGTAATTATTTTAGCTATTTCCGGGTCGAGCCAGATATGAGGGTCGCCCTTTATGAGAGGGGCATCCCTTGAGGTAGTAATGGTAAGCAGGTTGGGCCGATCGGCATTTTTGATTAAAGAGTCAATCCATGTCTCTAACCCCAGCCCGATTTTTACAAGCATTCTTGCGTTTTTAATGGCAATAACATCGGAAGGTCTTGGGGTGTAGGTATGTTCGCTTTCCAACCCGGTAATGAGCGACGACACCGCGACATGTCGTCCACCAACCTTTTCCGTAAGACTTTTCAGCACAGGCAGCGTGACAACAATCGGAATGGGTTCTATCGCGTAGACAGAACAAGGGCACAATAAAATGATGCCAGTCAAAAAATAAGAAAGGGACGTTTGCATAAATGGCATTGGGTATTGGGATTACTAATCTTTCTTTAACAGGTCCTTATGAGCCATTCCCGCTTCGAATCAGGGCAATAACATCTGTGGTAACTTCCTCCACCGCCCGCCCGGTTACATCGACAATTCCCCATTTTGGATTTCGCCGATAAATCTCCCGACAGTAAGCCAGCTCTCCCGTAATTTGCTGAATTTCCGCGTACCCGGGGATTTTATGCTTTAACTTTAACATGCGAGCCTCTCGAATCTCTCGAAGACGATAGGGATCAATAACCAACCCGATCACTTTGTTTTGCGCCACTCTCTGAAGATCTTTTGGAAGGGGAAGGTTCAGGATAATCGGGATATTGGCCACCTTGTAGCCAAATTGAGCAAGATAAATCGATAGCGGCGTTTTGGCCGTTCGAGAAGGGCCGACCAGAACAATATCGGCTTGATCAATCGAAGGCGTTTCCTGACCGTCATCGTGCTTAACCGTGTACTGCACCGCCTCAATTCGGCTAAAATAATCGGTATCGACTCGGTGCAGAAGTCCTGGCATCGATTGCGGCATCGTCCCCAGGAAATAGCTCATTGCGGTTAAAAGCGGGCCTAACGGATCAACGGCTAAAAGACCTGTTTTGAGCGCTTCCTCTCGCATGATGTTCCGTAAATTTTCAGAGACGAACGTAAAGAGGATCATGCCTTCTTTGTCCCTTGCTTCTTGCACGATTTCTTCAATTTGTCTTTCTGTCCGAACGTAACTCTTTCGGATGATCTTCGGCCTCGTAACAGAGAACTGCGATAAAACCGCCTGCAGAAGTTTTTCCGCGGTCTCCCCAGTCGAATCAGAAATAACAAAAATCGGCCTGTTAGATACGGTTTCCATTGTTACTGCCATTGATCAAGTCAGGATTCTCTTTAAAAACTGTCCTGTATGCGAACTTGTTATCTGCGCGACATCTTCGGGCGTTCCGCACGTGATAACCTTTCCCCCCGCCGCCCCTCCCTCCGGGCCTAGATCAATAATCCAGTCGGCGTTTCGTATAACATCCAGATTGTGTTCAATAACAATCACGGTGTTACCCATCTGGACAAGCCGGTCCAATACATCCAACAGCTTTTGAATGTCGGCAAAATGAAGTCCGGTGGTTGGCTCATCGAGTATATAAAGGGTGCGGCCCGTGGCCCGTTTTGACAACTCTTTCGACAACTTAATCCGTTGGGCCTCCCCGCCCGATAGGGTCGTTGCCGATTGCCCCAGCGTGATATAACCTAATCCCACTTCGGATAATGTGGCCAACTTCACGGCAATCAATGGAATCGCCTTAAAAAAGTCCGAGGCGGACTCAATAGTCATATCCAGCACATCGGCAATCGATTTGCCGCGATAATGAATATCAAGCGTCTCGCGATTATATCGCCGTCCCTTGCAGGCCTCGCAGATGACATAGACATCAGGCAAAAAATGCATTGCAATCTGAATAAGACCTTCACCGCAACAGGCCTCACACCGTCCCCCTTTTACATTGAACGAGTAGCGTCCCTCTTTGTATCCCCGCATTCGCGATTCTGGAAGCTGCGTAAAAAGATCACGGATAAAAGTGAAGAGCCCCGTGTAGGTCGACGGGTTGGAGCGCGGCGTACGGCCAATGGGGGATTGATCGATATGAATGATCTTATCGATCTGTTCGCCTCCGGATATGTTTTTGCACGCGCCCGGTTTTTCGCTGAATGGTCGTGACGAGGCCGCTAAATTCTTATATAAAACGTCCAGCACCAGCGTAGATTTTCCAGATCCTGAAACGCCGGTCACACAGGTAAAACAGCCAAGCGGAAACGAAACATCAATCTGCTGTAAGTTATTTTCGGAGGCGCCTAAGACTTTCAAGAACCGCTTTGGCTCACGATGTCGGTGGGGAAGCGTAATGACCCTTTTTCCTGCAAGATATTGCCCCGTGAGCGAGGCGCTATTGGCTATAATTTCTTTTGGAGTTCCTTGGGCTACAACAAATCCGCCATGCACCCCCGCCGCCGGCCCCATATCAACCACCCAATCGGCATTTCGAATCGTTTCTTCATCATGTTCGACAACCAATACGGTGTTGCCTAAATCGCGCATTTTTTTTAATGTGTTTAACAGCCGCATATTGTCCCGTTGGTGCAGGCCAATGCTCGGTTCATCAAGAATATAGAGCACGCCGACCAACGAAGAACCAATCTGTGTGGCCAGCCGTATGCGTTGTCCCTCCCCGCCGGAAAGGGTGCCGGCAGGGCGATCCATCGTGAGATACCCCACGCCAACATTGATCAAAAATAAAAGCCGTTCCCGAATCTCTTTTAAGACGCGCTGGGCTATCGCCTGTTCCTTCTCGGTGAGTCTGATCTCTTGAACAAATTGATATGCATCGGCAATGGAAAGACAGGTGACTGCCGCAATCGAACGGTTTGAAATTTTAATCGCGAGGGATTCAGGTTTCAGTCGATTCCCCTTGCAAACAGGACATGCGTGAAGCATCATATATTCTCCGATCTCTTCACGAATATAAGACGAGTCGGTTTCTTTGTAGCGCCGGGTCAGATTGGGCAGCACCCCCTCAAACGATTTCCTGTACGATTCTTTTTTCTGTGAGGGCAGAAGATTTTCTGCTCCTACTTCATAATGAAACAGGATCGATTCTGACCCTGATCCATACAAGAGGATTTTTTGATGCGCTTCCGAAAGTTTTTGAAACGGCTTATTAAGATCGAACCGATAATGACTTGCGAGGGCTTCGAGGATTTGATAATAATGGACTGAGGAACGTTGATCCCATGGCCGAATCGCCCCTTCCCGCAGAGAGCGCGACCGATCGGGAACGACTTTATCCGGATCGATCTCCAATGTCGTTCCAAGACCGCTGCAGGAAAGGCATGCGCCTTGAGGAGCGTTAAATGAAAAGATGCGCGGCTCGATCTCCGGATAACTTACTCCGCAATCGACACAGGAAAGATGTTCCGAAAAAAGGGTCTCTTCCTTTTCTCTCACAACCCGAACCACGCCGTTTCCCATTTTTGCCGCGAGTTCTAACGAGTCTGTCAGTCTTCGTGAAAGATTGACCTTTAAGACCAGTCGATCCACCACCGCTTCAATGGTATGTTTTTTATATTTTTCCTTAATGGAAGGGCCTTCTTGAACGGAAAGATCTATCACCTTTCCATCAATCCGTGCCCGCACAAATCCTTTCTTTCGGAGCGACTGCAATTCCTTTTTATACTCCCCTTTGCGATCGCGGACAATCGGAGCAAGAATTTCAATCTTCTCTCCGTCGGGATATTGCATGAGCAGATCGACCATCTGCGAAATCGTTTGCGCGCAAATTGCTTTGCCGCATTTAAAGCAAAACGGACGGCCAACGCGCGCGAAAAGAAGGCGAAAGTAATCATAGATTTCAGTGACGGTGCCAACCGTAGAACGTGGATTCTTACTGGTGGTTTTCTGCTCAATGGCAATGGCCGGAGAGAGTCCTTCAATAACATCAACATCCGGCTTATCCATCCGATCTAGAAACTGTCGGGCGTAAGCGGAGAGCGATTCGACATACCGGCGTTGCCCTTCGGCATACAGGGTGTCAAATGCCAAAGACGACTTGCCGGAGCCGGAAAGCCCAGTGATAACCACCAGTTGATCGCGTGGAATGGCAAGGTCTATATTCTTGAGGTTATGCTGTCGCGCACCCTTAATGATAATCTTTTTTTCGTTCATTGAGATTCGTATATTACCACCCCCTGCCCCTCCTAAAATAGGAGGGGAGACAAAATAATTCCCTCCTTGGTTTACGGAGGGGTTAGGGGTGGTAGAAATTAAAAGAAAAGATGATTCCATCAAGGAAGTTGTGTTACACTGCCAGACGATATTATGAATGCGTCTGTGTAATTTTATTGAGGAGGTTGAAATGGAAGTCATCATTGCGGAGCATGCAGGTTTTTGTTTTGGCGTAAAACGGGCTGTGAAGATGGCCTTTACCGCGGCGGAGAGCAAGGAGAAAAGTGTGCATACGCTGGGGCCGCTCATCCACAACCCGCAAGTTGTTGGACGCCTTTCTGAACAAGGGGTTGAAAAGGTAGACTCGCTGACTGAAATTAACGATGGAATTGTTATTTTACGTTCCCATGGGGTTGCCTCGCCGCAAGTCGCGATCGATGCGAAATCAAAAGGGCTTACAGTGATTGACGCAACCTGTCCCTTTGTCACCAACGCGCAACGATACGCCAAACTGCTTGTGGATGAAGGGTATCTTGTGATCATGGTGGGGGATCGGCATCACCCAGAGACGTTATCGGTTTTAGGCCACGCGGGAGGCGATATCCTCGTTACCGAAGATTTTGATGAGATTCAAACTTGGCTGAATCGATTTGCTAACAAAAAAAGGGTCGGGGTTATTTCACAAACAACGCAGACGTTTCAAAAGTTTTCGGATGTCGTGTCGCTGTGTCTTAAACTTTGCGAGGAAGTCAAGGTGTTTAACACTATCTGTTATGCAACGGAAGAGCGGCAGGATGAGGCAGAGAAGATCGCAAGAGAAGTGCAATCCATGGTTGTCGTTGGGGGAAAGAACTCCGCCAATACAACGCATTTGGCCGATATCTGTCGACAAGAAGGAATCCCTGTCTATCATATCGAGACAGCAGGAGAGATCAAGAACAGTTGGTTTAACGGTATTCAAAGAACAGGGGTTACCGCCGGGGCTTCTACTCCCGATTGGATTATCAAAGAAGTGGTGGAGCAACTTCAAAAGGTGCAGTAATAGGAGCGAAAAATCTTTCGCCCCTACAAACGTAACAAGGAGAGAACGAAGTTTATGTTGAAATTTAAAAGGACGGATTGGGGACAGGTTGAGGAGGAAGATATCTGCAAAACAGGCGTGGCGGCAACGGAAGAGATTGATTGTCTTTATGAGGAAACCTTCAAGACGTTCGAAGAAGGGTCTATTCTGGAGGGAACTGTTATCTCGGTAGGCGCCGACGGCGTCGTGGTTGACGTAGGTTATAAATCCGAAGCCGTGATCCCAAATGAAGAGTTTACTAAAGAGGCATTAGCAGCGATACAGATCGGCGAAAAAATGCCTTTTTTCCTTGAAGGATTGGAAGATACCGACGGCAATATTCTTCTCTCTAAGGAAAAAGCGGACAAGATAAAGGTCTGGCAGGAAATTGAGGATATCTACAGGAAAGACGGAATTATTGAAGGAAAAATTCTCTCGCAGATTAAGGGCGGGCTTGTCGTCGATATTGGGGTTAAGGCGTTTCTGCCCGGCTCGCAAATTGATTTTCGCCCCATTCGTGATTTAGATTCGCTGGTGGGGAAAACCTATCCGTTGAAGATTGTGAAGATGAGTCCTCGGCGCGGGAACATTGTTGTTTCCCGAAGAGCTCTGCTAGAGAGGACACGCGACCAAAAACGAAGCACGGCATTATCTACCCTGAAGGAGGGTCAGATCGTGGATGGCGTCGTTAAGAATATCACCGATTATGGCGCGTTTGTGGATCTCGGCGGGATTGATGGCTTGTTGCATATCACCGACATTGCCTGGGGGCGGGTAGGCCATCCCTCCGAACGGTTTAAGGTTGGAGAGAAACTTCCGGTCGTTGTTCTCAAGTATGATAAGGATACTTCTCGTATATCACTTGGGTTAAAACAGATGGTTCCGGATCCGTGGACCACCGTGGAGGTTCGGTATCCTATCGGGAGCAAAGCGGCTGGGAAGGTAATGAGTCTGGCCGACTACGGCGTGTTTATAGAGGTGGAACCGGGTGTCGAGGGGCTGGTTCACGTCTCGGAGATATCATGGACGCGCGATCTAAAACATCCTTCCAAGTTTGTGTCTGTTGGAGATACCGTCTCGTTTATCATTCTGAATATTGACAAAAAGGGAAGAAAACTTGCGTTGGGCATGAAACAGGCGGAGGCGAATCCATGGGATCAGGTAGATCAGAAATATTTCGCTGGAGACAAGATTTCCGGAAAAATAAAAAGCATCACTGACTTTGGCGTTTTTGTAGGAATGGAAGAAACGATCGATGGGCTGATTCATATTTCCGATATTTCATGGACCCGCCATCTGAAGCATCCTTCGGAGGTTTTTAAAAAGGGCCAGGAAATTGAAGCGGTGATCCTAAAGGTGGATCGGGAAAAGGAACGAATATCCCTCGGTTACAAACAGATCACCCCCGACCCTTGGAATGAGGTTCCGAAAAAATACCCCGTAGGGGCTTGTGTAAAAGGGACGGTCAGCAAATATGCTGATTTTGGGTTCTTTGTCGATCTTCAGGAGGGGATTCTGGGATTGGTCCGTCTCAGTGAGACCGGGGTGGAGTCCGCAGAATCAACCATGAAGCGGTATCCCATTGGGTCGGAGCTTTCAGTACGCGTTCTTCGGCTAGACACAACAGAACGTAAAATTGCCTTATCATTGTTTGAGATGAGTTGATCTTACCACCCCTACCCCTCCTTAATAGAAGAGGGGATTCCTCCACTTGATAAGGGGAGGTTAGGTGGGTGGCCTGTATTTATATGGAACGCAAAACAATTTTCACAGCTCTTTTTTATTTCCTCCTTTTATCGCTTCTGTTTTTTGTCTTTATGTTTTGGACAACCCGTTTCGGAAACGGGAAATCTTCAGGATGGATGGGATCGGCTGTTGGAGGGGATAACCAGATTGCCCTTGTCCGTATTGAAGGGATCATTACCAATTCGGAGGAGATTACTGAGATACTCTCCCGTTCCAGTGACGACGATCATATCAAGGCGATTCTCCTTCGCATTGACAGTCCCGGCGGGGCGGTAGTCCCGTCTCAGGAAATCTACGACGCCGTAAAGAAAATTCGACTGGCCGGGAAGAAAAAGGTGATTACGTCGATGGGAACGGTCGCCGCGTCCGGGGGATATTACATTGCCGCCGCCTCCAATTACATTATGGCCAATCCGGGAACGCATACTGGGAGCCTGGGGGTTATTATGGAAATGGCCAATTTCGAAGGGCTACTTCAGAAGGTTGGGGTGGAAAGCGTGGTAATTAAAAGCGGCGCGAACAAAGATATAGGCTCTCCTTTTCGCAAGATGACAAAAGAGGAACATCTCCTTTTTCAGACGGTATTAGACGATGTTCACGATCAATTTATAAAAGCCGTTTCAGAGGGGCGGTCGCTTACGATGGAGAAAGTAAAACCTCTTGCGGACGGGAGAATCTTTACGGGACGGCAGGCGCAGAAACTGGGACTGGTAGACGGTATTGGGAATATGGAAGATGCGGTTGCTAAAACAGCCCAAATGGCCGGTATTGATGGAAAGCCGAAAGTGGTGGAGACGCAAAAAGGAATTTCCTTTTTTAAAATGTTACAGGGGAGGTTTCTGGGGCCATCGGCTTATTTCATGCCCGTCCGATTAAATGCACTGCTTTCGTTTTAGTAGGGGCACGTTGCAACGTGCCCCTACTATGAATGGGGTAAATATGACGCGATCTGACTTAATTAAAAAAATATCGGAACAAACGATGATATTGACCGAGGATCAGGTCACTATCGTGGTGATGGCCATTATCGAAATTATTAAAGAAGCATTAGGGAATGGGGATAAGGTTGAGATTCGGGGTTTCGGAAGTTTCCGGTTAAGAACAAGGAAGAGTAGAAAAGGCCGCAATCCTAGAACCGGCGCAACGGTGTCTGTTCCTGAAAAACAGGTTCCTTTTTTCAAAACGGGAAAGGAGCTAAGGGAGCTGGTTAATCATTAGGGAAGATTTTTGTAGGGGCGCTGCTTGCTGCGCCCAAATCAGAATGCCCCGCAAAGGAATCAGGGCGCAGCAAGCAGCGCCCCTACAAAATGCCCCCCGATGCCACAAAATTCTTAGAGCAAAAGCGAAAATTAACGCGTAGAATCTCAGCGCTTTGCGGCTCAATCGAGCAAGACCTCACGGTTGCTTTTGACAAATATTTCGAGGAGAACTCTTACGCCTATTTTTCCTTTGAGGAAAAACTAAATAGTGTCAGAACCCTTTTTGAGTCGATACAAAATCAAGTGGCCGAGGCAACAAGAATCTCGGACTTATCCAAAATTGCAGAGCGGGTTCTGTATGTTGAAGACCGGATGGATGAGATCATCGCCCCTCTTTATAATCGCCGCAGACGAAAGCGGAATTCGTTTCGGTTTTCAGATTTTTTTAATAAATATAAAGAACAGATAGGAAGCGGCGCAGAAAGCGAAGTCTCAACTTTGAAAGAGGCTTTTGAACTGCTGGGGCTTTCAGGCGACGAAACCATGCTGAAAGTCACTGCCGCTTTTCGCAGTTTCGCGAAAAAATATCACCCTGATGCGCGGGGCGGAGATCGTTCCCAGGAAATAAAATTGCGCCGCATCGTTGGGGCCTATCAGTATATCAAACAAAACCACCCTGATACGTAGGCTTTCTACTACCCACAAGTCCGTTTTACATGTGTCATTCCCGAAATGTTTAATCGGGCTGATCTTCCTTTCATTTTTTGGCGAGATTGTCTCTGTAACACTATGATATCGTTTATGAAATTATCTGTTTTATAGGAGAAAGCGCCTGCCTACACACTGACTGGCTGCATGGTGGTCGGTGGGGGACGGACTCCGAGTGCGGTAAAAATGGCCTCCTGTCTCGCATCGGGCTGAGGAACCTGCAAAAACACC
>JACPZM010000117.1 GCA_016195485.1 Candidatus Troglogloeales bacterium
CAATCGGGTCGCAACGCGGTATGCCCCATCTCGCAAGGCTTGTTTGCTAAGTTCAACCAGTCGTTTAATCTTCTTAACTGTTCCATGTATTTTAATCGCTCGCATGGTATCCCTTTCTGTAGTAGGATACCATTTTAACATATAGCTTTATTTATGCAAAGCTATATAGTAAGCTACTCGTATGACATTATCATATACTATGACACTGTAATGCTACTCAACGTGGTAGGGTGACGCTTTAAGCCAATGTGGAAATTGATCACCCCCCATGGGACGGGCGATAAAAAAACCTTGGACGCGATCACAGCCAAGCGACGCCAACATATCCCATGTGGCCTGGTTCTCCACCCCCTCTGCCAACACAATACGTCCCAGGTTATGGAATAAGTTAATCATGGAACGAACCATAGCGGCGTCATCTTCGTTGGTGAGCATGCCTTTGACAAAACACTGGTCAATTTTTATTTCGTCTACAGGCATATCTTTTAACCGGCCTAACGACGAATAACCCGTGCCAAAGTCATCCATTGAAAGGCTGATCTTCATGGCGCTCAATTGTGTCAGGATCCCCATTGCACGCGCTGGATTGGCCATAATGGCGCCTTCCGTTATCTCAATTTGGAGCCACTCTGGGTAACCTTTTTGAGCCTTGATCATGTTGGCAACATGATAGGGAAACTCCAAATCCTGTAAACTTCTTGCAGATATATTCACCGCCTGAGTTATATTCAGCCCCAGATCCTCCCAGGCACGATATTGTTGCAAGGCTGTTTTAAGCACCCATGTTGTCAGGGGCTGAATCAAGCCTGTTTGCTCTGTTGCGCTAATAAACTGATTCGGCAGAATTAAGCCATGCTCCGGATGCTGCCACCGCATCAACGCCTCTACACCGACAACCCGCATCGTTTTCATCTCCACTTGCGGTTGGTATTGCAAAAACAGCTCTGTCTCCTTGCCGATGATGACCGCTAGACGCCCCATGAGCAGAAGACGGCGGTAATTTTCGAAATCCATTTCGGGCTGATAGATGGCGTACTCGCTTCCCAATTGCACAGCCGCATACAGGGCTATTTCCGCTCTTTGGATAAGGGTATTGGGATCCGACCCATGTTCTGGGAACCGGGCAATCCCGACATTTCCTGTCACGGATATCGGCAGATTCTCTGTCATAAAAGGCGATTCCGTTTCCTTGAGCAGTCTTTTGGCCGTACGAATTGCCTCTTCCACTTCAGCTTCCGGCAACAGTATTGCGAAGGTCGTACCCCCAAAATGGGCAATCGGTTCGGAACCGTCCCTACACCTTTGCAGTCGTTGTCCTACCTGTTGGAGGAGATTGTCCCCGCGAATCGATCCTAAGGCATTATTGACCTGTTGAAATTGGTTCAGTTTTATCACCAACACGGCCAGGGGGTCGGAACTCCGCCGCGATGCGAGGATCGCCCGCTTCATCTGTTCACAGAACAGCGTGCGATTGGGCATGTCCGACACGTGATCATAGTGCATACTATGGTAGAGACGATCTTCGTCCTGTTGACGTTCGTGCCGAATCGCGGCCTCCCGTAATTCCCGCTCGATCGCTGGAAGAAGCCGCTTCAAATTTCCCTTCATAATATAGTCTTGCGCGCCCCTTTTCATCGCCTCCACTGCGGAATCTTCGCGATTTGCGTCGGACACAAGAATAAAAGGAATATCCTCTCCATGCTCCGCAAGAACATTGAGTGCGGCAAGGGCGCTGAAATTGGGCATATCGTGAGCCGAAATAATAATATCCCACTGATCGCTATTGAGGGCTGCGCGCATCTCCTCTGCGTTTCCCACCCGTTTATGCGTCGGCGTAAATCTTCCTTTACGCAGCTCAACCAGCATCAATGAGGCGTTGCTATCAGCATGATCTACGATTAAAACATTGAGAGGAATACCCATTTCTATATGGTACCTCACTATGAGAGTTTGACACAATTGATAATTTGGAATACGATTGCGTTCGTGAAATTTCAAACAATGAGCCAAATAAGCGATACCCTGAAAGGGATTATTGAAATTCGCGACGGGGGTGTTCAGGTTCTAGCGCCCTCCCTGATTGTCGGCCCCTTAATTGACAGGCTGACCCATACGGCAGTCTTTCACGAAAAGTCTGAAATGCGGGCAACCGCGCGATGGATTATCAAAATGATCGCGCCGCAATTGGGAATAAATCTTTCCTCCATTTCGTCCTTCTATCAGGCAATGGGACGAGGGGAAGTGAGCGGATTTACCGTGCCAGCGGTGAATATCCGTGGGATGGCTTATGACAGCGCCCGCGCCCTTTTTCGGGCGGCGAATCGGAATAATGTGGGGGCTTTTATTTTGGAGATTGCCAAATCGGAAATGGGATACACACACCAATCTCCTGCCGAATATGCCGCCGTTATGACCGCCGCAGCGATTGCCGAACGGTTTTCCGGGCCTCTCTTCATACAAGGAGATCATTTTCAGGTCAACCTCAAGAAATTCAAGGAAGACCCTGAAAAAGAACTGGACGGCCTGCGTCAACTGATTAAAGAGGCAATCGTTGCCGGATTTTTTAATATCGATATCGACTCCTCCACTTTGGTTGATTTAGATCGTGCGAGCCTGGTTGAACAACAGCGTGATAATTTCGAAGTGGGGGTAAGTCTCACCCAAACAGTCCGCGATTTGGAACCCAAAGGGATTACGATTTCAGTAGGGGGAGAGATCGGAGAAGTTGGAGGCAAGAATTCAACAGTTGAAGAGGCCGAGGTTTATATTCAGAACTACCTTGCGGCGCTGGGTAAAAATAAAACCTGCATGAGCAAGATTTCTGTTCAGACCGGAACCTCTCATGGGGGTATTCCCATGCCAGACGGGTCTGTGGCGCAGATAAAGCTCGATTTTAATGTCTTGGAAGCGATTTCAAAAGTGGCACGCGAGAAATACGGATTAGCCGGGGCCGTGCAACATGGGGCATCGACCCTTCCCGCGGAGCTTTTTGATCGTTTTCCAAAAACAGGGACAGCAGAAATTCACCTTGCGACAGAGTTTCAAAATATGCTTTATGGGCAAATCCCCGTAGACTTTAAAGAGAAGATTTATGCCTATCTTCATGAGGCTTGCAAAGATGAGATGAAGGCGGGACAGACGGACGAACAGTTTCTATACAAGACACGCAAGAAGGCATTAGGCCCGTTTAAAAGCGATTTTTGGATGCTTTCAGATGAAACGCGACAGGTTATTGGCAATAAATTAGAGGAGAAATTTTCATCCCTTTTCAATAAATTAAAAGTAAACGGGACGCGTGAAATCATCCGTCAGTATGTTGCGCCTGTTCCTGTTTCATTCTCCCTTTCAGAGGAAGTCGCGGCGGCAGAAGCCGAGGGCAAAAAGGTCCCTCCACGCAAGGCAGAAGACAATCCCCTGGCGGATTAGGTGGAGTCTGTGAAGAAAATAGTGAGGATCGGGCTTTGCCCGTCCGAACGCGGGGCGTGGGGGCATTTGGAGCGAAGCGAGCAAGGCCCCCACATTAAAATGACCTCGGAAATTACTGGGATCGGGTCTGCCCTTCCAAGACAGATTATTACCAACGCAGAACTCTCACCGCAGATTGGTCTTAACGAAACTGAAATTACAAAAAAAACCGGTATTGTTACAAGACATTGGGTTTCAGAGGGAGAGACGACTGCGACCCTTGCCATTGAGGCCGCTAAATCGGCCTTAAAGGCCGCGCAACTCCCGCCTGATGAGATTGATTTAATCATTGTCTCCACTTCATCCCCAGACATGATCTTCCCGTCGGTTGCCTGTTTAATCCAGAAAGGACTTGCAGTCGGCATGAGAACTCACCCTATCGGGGCTTTTGATATCAATGCCTCCTGCTCTGGATTTTTATATGCCTTATCTATGGGGGAGCAATATATAAAAAATGGACGAGCTAAAAATGCGCTGATTATCGCCTCGGAGGTAAAATCAGTTTATCTGGATAAACGTGATCCGCAAACGGCTTGTTTATTCGGGGATGGGGCGGGCGCCGTTATTTTATCTATTGCAAAAGCAAGTCGGGGGATAAAATCGATCCATATCGCCGCAGGCGGAATGGAAAAACAGTTGGTATTTTTACCTGCCGGAGGTTCTCGACTTTCCCTTTCGCAAGACACCCTACGGCAAAATCTTCACACAATGAAAATGGAAGGAACACGGCTTTTTCGATTGGCCGTTAAAAAGATGGATGAAGCCGTATCAGGACTATTAAAAGAAAATGCCATTTCTTTAAAGGAAATTGATCTTTTTGTATTTCATCAAGCCAACTTACGGATTTTAGAAGCGGTCGTAAAAAAACAAGGGATTCCAAAAGCAAAGCACCACACAACCATTTGGAAGTATGGTAATACCTCTTCCGCCTCTCTTTCTATCGCATTGGACGACGCTGTTGCCTGCGGTAGGATAAAACCCAGAGACAAGATCGCTCTTTTTGCCTTCGGCGG
>JACPZM010000118.1 GCA_016195485.1 Candidatus Troglogloeales bacterium
ATGTAATTTAGAAACACCTTGACCAGTTGGTAGTGCTGAAGTCCGAAGGTCTGAATTTGCGTCAGGGTTAGCGTATCTTTCGCAAAGCGGAGCAAAAAAGGATGTTGCACCGCTTCATGACGAAGGGTCTCTTCTTCCAGAGACTGAATAAATTTTTGAGGGTCCACAATCTTTCGTAAGGGGCAGACCCCTGTGTCTGCCCTTCTGTCCTATCAGGGTTGGCCGCTTAATAACCCATTCCAATAAATTTAGACTTCGTTTCTTCCATGAGGGCATCGGTTATTTCGGTCATCCCTTTTTCTTTGGCGATCCGTTCAATCTCTTTTCGGGCCATCGGACGAATAAAGGATGGGATATTGTCAAGCCTTAATTCCGCCTCTTTAGACCAGACAATATCCCCCATATCATTCTTTCACTCTTCCATGACTTCAAGCGAGATCGTCGTGATCCCATTTTTTCGCGCGTAGTTCTCAACCCCCATCTCGATCATCGGACGCATAAAAGAGGGAACCCTTTCGATCCGCTCTCTCGCCTCTTTTGTCCATTCCATCGCCGAACTTGCTGGTGTAGCTGCTACACCCCCCGCAGTGGCCGTGCCACTCGCAGGGATCGTACCCCCTTGCATCTTGGCGACCATGCTGGAGAATGGACAACTACCTGCAGGGGCGCTGCTTCCTCCCGCAGCCGTCATCTTTGCCATCTCTTCTTTTAACATCGCCTGCTGGGTCGTTGCGGATACTACCGGCGTCTTCACACCGTCATTTTCTTTCAGATTTTCCCGGATTAACTCCATGGGGGCTGCCGCCGCATCCCGACCGCCAATTTTAACTCCCAGCGCCTGTACCATTGCCGTTTCACCGGCGTTGGTGACCATTGCCACTTTCGCACCACAAGTGGGACAGGCAAAACTCACGCCCAGAGACTGCTCTGCGGGGTTTTCGACCTTTTGAAACTCCATGAACGATTCACACTTCATACAAACGAACTTCATTTTTTGTTTCCTCCTTAATTAGTGTATTCCAATAGAGACAGTTCTTTTTTCTAAAAAAGATTCTATCTGTGTAACCATTCCATCAAACAGTTTTGTGGTGGGGTGCGAAAGAGGAAGCGGAATTCCCCGATCACAGGCTTGGGCGATCTGGGAGTCAAAGGGAATCTTTCCCAGCAAGGGAAGATCAAGATCAAGCGCGATATCTTCACAGCCTTCGTTTTTTTCCGTGAATAGGGGAACAGGGGTTTGACAGGAAGGGCATATCGCGCCACTCATATTTTCAACCAGTCCAATGACGCGAATTCCGATCTCACGCGCGTATACAATCGATTTTCGAACCACAGTCTTGGCGACTTCCGACGGCGTTGAGACAACGATCGCGCCATCTAATTCGGGGAGGAACCCCGCGATCACCGGCGGCTTATCTGCTGATGCCCCTGGCGGCAGATCGGCAATCAAGTAATCAAGTTCGCCCCAGAGGATATCGGCTAAAAACTCGCGAATGACATTCATTTCAAACATCCCCAGCCAGATTGGAGACAATTCCATCGCCCCTTTCCACCGGACCGGTGTATTTTTCTCCGTTAAAAAAAAGTCCATAGAGGCGACCTTGATTCCATAAGGACCGACCGGGGGAATAGCCCCTTCCTGTCGGATTTCAAACGATCCTGTAACCCCTAACATTTTCGGAATGCAGGGGCCATTTAAGTCGACGTCCAGCACCCCAACTGTATGCCCCGCACGCGCAAAGGCCAATGCGAGATTTGCCGTGGTTGTGCTTTTGCCAACACCGCCTTTCCCGCTCATCACAACAATTTTTCGCCGAATATACCCCATGCGGACCTTCACCTGTATCGACTGGTCCACAAGCTGTTTCATGACTTGGGCATCATCAGAAAATTTAATTTTTTTAAGAATTTCTCTTAGCGTTTTCTCTTCTGCCACGATGATCCTTTTCCCCCTTGATAATGGGTTATTTCTCAAACATCCAACAAAACCCCCTCAATCCCCCTTGTCAGGGGGAGGAGGACAACCAGCGCTCATACTACTCGTAATTGGAAGCAGGTGTCAATTTTGCGCCACGATAAATTTGTTCTAATGGGATTTTGGAGGTCCGAACCCACGCTTTATTTTGGTTGAGGAATCATTTTGGGATTTTACGAAAAACCAGAAAGAACCAATGCACCGTGCTTGGAGGGTTGACAATACTGGTATTTTAGCGGTATTACAGAGGTAATCATTATGAAGCTAAAGAAGTCAGTTTTACACCAGAAACCTGTTTTTAAAAAAAAGAAACCTCTGAAGGCGGGTTCTTTGCGCAAAAAACAGACCCCAGAGCCCGCTATTAAGAAATCGCTTTCATCAGAAACGTCAGACGCACACGAGAGAACACAGTGGAGGAAAGAAAAGCGAGACTATTGGAGTGGCCGCTTCCGTAAGGTTTTAGCTGATATTGCCATCAAACCAAAAGTAAAAAAGCCGTCTTTTTTTTAATGCGTTAGTCTTTTTTGTCATCTTGCTCATTGCACTCAGTACACTTCCGTCACAAAATGTTCTACAGCCTTGTCATTGCAGGCGACTTTGCAATTTCACTCAAAATCCAATCGCGGATTTCAGGATTTTTGAGTCAATAGCAAAAAGACCGGTTTTTATGTTATAAGATGAAACCTTTGGGAGGGTAGTCCCTTTGTTTATTGCATGATCTGAATCGCGGATGTTTATAGAACAAGGTGAAAGAACTGAAACGGCGGCGGTCTTTCCAAAGGCCAACCTCCTGAATCGTTTCATCGCAAAGTTTGTGGATTTTCTAGTTGTCGCGCTCCTTTACGAAATACCGTTTCGGATCAGTTTCCTGATCGGATTAGTCTATTTATTGATCGCGGATGGCTTTGTCACCGGCAGTATCGGAAAGCGACTTATCGGACTCCATATTGTCACCATCGAAAACCATGGAGCAATTGCCTTTCGAGAATCGATTATTCGGAATATTCCGTTTGGGCTTGCCTATCTCGCCTATACGACTCCTTTTATTGGGTGGTTGATTGCCGGGGGGATTACCGGATTCGAATTTTTGTTAATAATTGGAAATCCGAATGGGATGCGATTAGGGGATGAAATGGCAAGAACGTTCGTACTGGAGAAAAAAATATGAACTGGATAGATTCATTGTTGGGATTGTTTTCGAGTGATTTAGCCATTGACCTTGGAACGGCCAACACGCTGGTTTTTATGAAAGGGGAAGGGATTGTCATCAACGAGCCGTCTGTTGTCGCGATTGAAAGCAAAATGGGAAAGATCGTCGCGATCGGAACGGAAGCCAAAAGAATGCTGGGACGAACCCCCGGAAATATTCGAGCCATTCGGCCGATGCGAGACGGCGTTATTGCCGATTTTGAAATCGCCGAAAAGATGCTCAACCATTTCCTCAGGAAGGCGCATCATCGGAATACGTTTGTTCGTCCACGCGTCGCGATTTGTGTTCCTTCGCGGATTACGCAGGTGGAGCAGCGCGCGGTTCGGGATTCCGCGGAGTTGGCCGGGGCGCGCGAGGTCTATCTCATTGAAGAGCCGATGGCTGCGGCCATTGGCGCTGGCCTTCCGATTTCAGAGCCTTCTGGAAATATGGTTGTTGATATTGGCGGCGGAACAACCGATGTCGCCGTGATCTCGCTGGCTGGGGTTGTTTATTCCGAGTCGGTGAAAGTCGCGGGAGACAAAATGGATGACGCCATTATCAGCTACGTCAAACGAAAACATAATTTACTGATTGGAGACCACATGGCGGAGCGGATCAAGATCGAGATCGGCTCGGCCTACCCAATGGAGGAACGAAGAACCTTAATGATTAAGGGACGAGACTTTATTTCAGGGGTTCCAAAAACACTGGTCATTGATGACGCGGAGGTTCGAGAGGCGTTATTGGATCCGATTTCAGCCATCGTGAATGCCATTAAGGTGGCGCTGGAAAACACACCCCCGGAATTGGCGGGAGATATCTTGGATCACGGTATTGTTTTAACGGGCTGGGGATCGATCCTGCGCGGATTGGATGTTCGACTTCGAGAAGAAACTCATCTTCCCATCGTCCTCGTCGATGATCCTTTAATCACAGTGGTCAATGGAACCGGAAAGGTATTAGACGACTTGGAGCTGCTCCGAAAAGTCTCCATTGCTTCTGAATGGTCACGGTA
>JACPZM010000011.1 GCA_016195485.1 Candidatus Troglogloeales bacterium
ATTGAACGAGAGAAACAGATCAAGGGCTGGTTAAGAAAGAAAAAAATAGCTTTAATTGAATCGTTGAATCCCTCTTGGAAGAATTTAAGCCCAATGGATTCTTCCCCTTCGCTCCGCTCGGGGTCAGAATGACAAAAATTGCCTGCTCGGGGTCAGAATGACAAAAGTTACCCACACGATTACGCGAAGACCCATTATTCAATCATCACCAGCCGCAGCCTTGTGGAGCGCCCATCATGCCGGAAGAGATTTTTTTTAGCGATAAATATAAAAGCGAAGGAGAAATCGCCAGCGGCGGCATGGGAACCCTTTACAAGGGACTCGATATCGCCTTGGATCGGCCTGTGGCGATTAAAGTTCCCCATCCGCATTACCTGAAAAGCGATCCTGATTTTTCAAGACGATTTTTACGGGAAGGCCGCGCCATGGCGCGGCTTGATCATGAAAACATTATTCGCGTGTTTGGTGTAGAGGGGGAACCTGCCGCACCTTTTATCGTGATGGAGTACTTTGAGGGAAAGAACCTCAAACAACTCCTTGCCGAAAAAGGAACTTTTTTCGTCTTGGATGCCCTTTTGATATCGATTCAGATGGCCAACGCATTAGGCTACGCCCATTCCAAAGGAATCATTCACCGTGATATTAAACCAGCTAATGTGATGGTCAGTGCGGCGGGAAAAGTCAAAATTGCCGATTTTGGTATCGCGGCCGTGCGTGGAGAAGATGGGTTGACGACGGCCGGAACAACCATAGGAACTTCCCAATATATGTCACCAGAACAGGCGAGAGGTAAATCCATAGATGGACGCGCCGATCTTTACTCCATGGGAATGGTTCTGTATGAAATACTAACGGGGTCCACCCCCTACAAAGGGCAATCGTTTGAATCGATCGTAGGGAGGCTCGTCCAAGCGAAGGAAGACTATACCCTGACATTCCCAAGGACAATCTCGCAATCTCTTCAAGAGTTAATTATAACCCTGCTAAAGAAGGATCCGGACAAGCGGATTCAAGATGCGCATAAAGTTTCCGAGCGATTAGAAAAGATAAAAATCGAGGTTGCAGAATCTTTAAAAATCATTTCCAACGAATTCACCCAGATATACAAAGCGCCTTTAACAAAAAGCCCTTTCGTAGCCACTGTGGCAGGAATATCTGCTTTCGTAGTGGTTGTGGGAGGGCTTGTCTACACCTTTTGGGCAAAAGAGAATATTCTTGTTCCAACGTCTGATGTACGGGCAGTTCCTGCTCGCCCTATCACTTCTTTGGAATTGCCCCAATTTTCGCCTCCGTCTTCTACTCATACGAAGCCGAAAAACATTGAGCCTGTTCCCATTTCCGTTCCGGGCACCCCTCAAAAAAACAAAGCCGTTGCTGACCAAAAGCAAGAGGGTGTCAAGCCTTTCAAACAGGCGCCCGCATTGCCTACATTGCCGAAGGTTGAGAAAATAAAGGAAATACCAAGTCTCTCACAAGCCTTGCCGAATCTCATATCATCACCACCCCAAAAAGAGCCGGAAATAATTCCTGATAGCCAAAGGGTCTCGGAAATATTTGAAAACCTCAAGCATGCCATTGAGCAAAAAGATATGGAGACCCTTCGCAAGATCACGGTGATGTCGGCAGAGCGAACAGCCATAATGGAGCTGGTTTTTTTAAAGTATCGCAACATTGCGATTTCCATTACCCAACCTAATATCGGTCAAAACACAGCGCAGGCGTTTGTAGTTATAGAAAAACTGCGAGACGCGAATGGGAATCCTGCCTTCCCCGGACCAAAATGGAAAGAAATGGCCGTGAAGATTCAAAAAGAAGAGACTGATTGGGGGAAAGTTATCTGGTAATGGTTGCCATATTTCGTGTAACATGGCGGCGTAGGGGCGCAATTGGTTGCGCCCAATAGAGGGCGCGATGAATCGTGCCCCTACCATTTTGTTCAAGGGGTTCTTCTATGCGGTTTTTATTTTTTCTATTGTTTTATACATTTCTTATTTTCTCCTCCGCCCCCGTTTTTTCTCAACCTATTGATATTGAGTCTCCACAGATCAACCCGATTCGCCTTAATGATATCGCTGTCGGAAAAGAGATTTTAGTTACGGCCACTGTTACGGATAATGTGGAGATCAAAGAGGTGGCGCTATATTATAAAACGATAGGTGCTTCGGGCTATTCCAAGATTATGATGAGCCATAAAGAGGGTGATCTTTATACGGCCATCATCCCGGGGGCGCAGTTGCCAGGAATAATAGACTATTACTTTGAGGCTACGGACACATCAGACAATGTAATTCAAGCCGGCGACCCATCCTTTCCTTTATTTGTCAAAGTGGAAGCGGAAATAACGCCTCCTCCCCCAACACCGGTACAAGTACCCGTTATGAATCCAGAAGTTTTCGTGTTGGATAGCGCGCCTTCCGAGATTCCCCCCACATTGACGAGTCCGATTATAGACACAAAGAAGCCGAAGGCTAAACAAGGAATTTCAAAATGGAAATGGGTGGTCGGCGTTGTGGTTGTAGCCGTTATAGCGGCCTTGTCAAGCGGTAAGGGTGGGGGAGACAATACAGACGGAAACACAACGATTACGATTACGGGCCCTTCGCCGCCATAGATTGATGTAGGGGCATGTTCCGTGGTAGGGGCGCAATTTATTGCGCCCACCCGATAGGGAGGATGTAATGGAGGGCGCGATGAATCGCGCCCCTACGGAAGATACGACAACGCCGTGTATAGAACGATGAACTTCATATTTATTTTTCTTATTTCCCTTTTGTCCCTTGCCGGTTGTGGGGAAAATCAAAATCCTCCCACGGATAAATCCGTATCGATCTCCATGAAAATGCTTGCGCCTGCCCCGACCGGAATGAAGGCCGAATTGGTGATCAGCGACGCATCCGGCAAGGAAGTGGGCCGCTTTCCCATGAACGTTCTTGCAGATAGCACTGTTAGCTCCACCATCACCCTCAAGACTGGAACGGGTAACTACACCTTCAAAATAATCTACTATATAACTGATGAAGCAGGCAATTTGACCCTGATGGAGGCCACCGCCCCGCTTCAGATTACCTCTGGCCAGTCGGCCAGTCTTGCCCAAGATGCCTTTACAACAAACACCAGTTTCGACGACGACAAAGATGGAGTCACAAACCTTGTGGAGACAAGGGCAGGGACGAATCCACGTGCCATCTCTTTCCTCCTCACCGTAACCCGTACCGGTGCTGGTAGCGGGACAGTGATCAGCAATCCTTTTGGGATTGATTGTGGGGACATCTGCTCCGGTACGTCTACCAGTGGGACGAGTGTAACCCTCACGGCCGTTCCCGACAGCGCCTCCACTTTTTTTAACTGGGGCGGGGATTGCGGTGGGACTGCTTCCTCCACCAATCTAACCATGAATGCCAACAAAACCTGCACAGCCACCTTTAATCAATTTGGCTCTGAATCGTTCGATTCCGCTAAGAACTTTGACACAGGGACAAGCACGGTCTCCGTTGCGATCGGGGATTTTAATAATGATGGCAGGCCTGATATCGCCACGGCGAACTTCGATAGCGTCAATGTCTCGATCCTGCTCAACACCGGCACTGGCACTAGCACCGACTTATTCGGATCGGCCACGAATTTTGACGTGACGACAAACCCAATCTTCGTCGCAATTGGAGATTTCAATAACAATAACAATCCTGATCTAGCCGTGGCGAATGGCACTGGTGTCTCGATTCTGCTCGGCACTGGCACCAGCACCGACTTGTTCGCATCGGCCAAGAATTTTGACGTGACGACAAACCCAATCTTCGTCGCGATTGGGGATGTAGATGGCGACGACAATCTTGATCTGGTCACAGCAAATGGATCCAACACTGTCTCGATCCTGCTCGGCAATGGCGTCGGATCGTTCGGATCGGACACGAAATTTGGCATTGGGACAACCACGTTATCCGTTGCAATCGGGGATCTTCATGGCGACGGCAATCTTGATCTGGTCACAGCCAACTACTTCGACAACACTGTCTCGATCCTGCCCGGCAACGGCAATGGATCGTTCGGATCGGCCACGAACTTTGCTGTAGGAACAAACCCGCGCTCTGTTGTGATCGGGGATGTAAATGACGACGGCGAGCTCGATATCGTCACGGCGAATGAATCCGGAACGGTCTCGATTCTGCGCGGCACCGGCTCTGAAACCAGCACCGAATTGTTCGGATCGGCCACGAATTTTGTTGCGGGGAAAGGCCCGTACTCGGTTGCGATCGCGGATTTTAACGGCGACGACCGGCCCGATCTGGCTATAGCAAACTACTTCAGCAACAACGTCTCGATCTTGCTTGGCGACGGTCTCGGATCGTTCGGATCGGCCGCGAACTTTGCTGTAGGAACACACCCGCGCTCTGTTGTGATCGGCGATTTTAACGGCGACGGCAAGCCAGATCTGGCCATAGCGAATGAAGGAAGCAACAATGTTTCGATCCTGATTAACCGGTAGGGGCGGTGCAGATCCGCCCCTACGATCTCTTTTCCCCGAGGACCTCGTAAGGATGGAGCGATTTCTCGATGCTACGTATGGCCACTGGCCCACAGCTCTTTAATTCGTACTGGCCTTTTAATAGGGCATGGGTAGACGGGCCGATGATGATCTGGTCGGCTTTGGCTACGTCAGATTCCAGCCTTGCGGCAAGATTGACGGCGTCTCCAATGACGGTGTATTCCTTTCGTTTTTGCGAACCGATGTCCCCGGCCATCACGCTACCACTGTTAATACCGGTATGAGCCAAAAGTTGCGGCCCCTCTGACCGACTCTGATTGAATTCGCGCAGTCGATCCCGCATCTTGATTGCGGCCGTAGCCGCGCGGTCGGCATGATCCGGTTGATCAAATGGCGCGCCGAATACCACCATGAGACAGTCGCCGATATATTTATCAAGCGTGCCGTCGCAGGCGAAAATAATATCGATCATCTCGGTAAAATACTCGTTTAACAACTGAGCTATATCCTGCGGCTTCATCTTTTCGGACATGGAGGTGAACCCAACGAGGTCAGAGAACAGCACGGTAACCTCTCGCTCCTGCACATCAATCAGATGGCCCGTTGCGGAATCCTCGGCGTTGGTTATCCGGTTGACGATGTTCGGGGAAAAATAACGTTCCAGTCTAACCCGGCGAGTCTGCTCTTCCTGTATCTTCACGTTGAGACTGGCCTGCTCGATTGCGACAGCCGAAAGATTGGCCAGCGCCGAGAATAAGTCAAGATCAGACTGGGTAAACGCGCCGGCCTGGATCGGCGAGTCTACACTGATAATCCCGATTACATGGTCTTTGTTCCAGAGCGGGGCATACATTGCCGACCGAATGTTGTGGATCATAATGCTCCCCTTGCTGTCGAAGCGATCGTCAAGCTTTGCATCCGACGTGAGTATTGCGACATGGTCTTTGAAGACGCGGTCGGCGATTGTACGACTGATTGATATCTCGTCAGTCTTTTTGGACGGATACCGGTACTTCACGATCTTGGGCACCAGTTGATTGCTTGCAGGATCGTGAAGCATTAAGAAGCCGCGATCTGCTGGAAGATAGGAAAAGACAAGGTCCATCACGGTTTGCAAGACTCCTTCCACCGGCTGGGTGGTGATCAATGCCTCGGCAACGCGGCTTAATATCCGTAAGATCTTATCGCCCGGGTCATCACGGGCAGTGTCTTTTGGGCTTAATGATGCAAGAATCTCGGATAACGGTTTGATGATCGTGCCAGAGGCCATATCATCGGGTTCTTCATCCACCACCACGTTTTGGTCTAGCGCCTCGCTAAACCGGATCGGAAATTTTCCGAGAAGAATCGCGTCGCCGTCACGGAGGGGGGCGTTGCTTACGGGCTTGCCATTGACCTGCATTCCGTTCCGGCTGTCTTGATCAACGATTCGGCAGCCGTTCTCGTCCTTGATAATCCTGGCATGAAGGCGGGAGATTGTAGAATGGGCCAGGACAACGTCATTCTCGGAGGTGCGTCCCAGCGAGACCTCATCTTTAACGATCGGGAAGATCCGGTTCGCCCCATCCTCATCATAAATCAGTCGGTACATCGTTTTCCCATTCCGTAGGGGTGGGTTCCAAACCCGCTCAGCCAGTTTCTTGTAACATGCTGCATTCAAGCCTGTCAATGGATTAACCCAAAAACTCGTCCACATGGGAGGCAGAATCGGGATTAAAAAGAAAGCAGAACAGACGTTTGGAAGAATCTTGAAGGGGATTCAATCGCTCTACGCCTATGCGGTGCAAGCCCCTTAAAAAACATCTTCAGGATGGCTGAGGCGTATCCCCTTGACCATTTAACGCTCTTTGACAGTATTAAAAAATCCGAGTAATCCCTTCCCCCTCATCCTTACACTCTCCCAGGGGGGAAAAGAAACAAGCATAGACCAAAAAGTTTTGGGTAAACTCCAGTAGTAAAGTTCGAAGTAACAGGTATGGAGTCATCCAAGTACGATGAGATCATCCATTGACTTGAGCAAATTGGGCAGATTCTTCCATTTTTTTAGAACGCATCATATCTTTATATCAACTCCAGCCTGTAACAGAGCCTCATTCTATCAGAAATAGCAACTATTTTTTTCCTTTAACTCGCAAATTACAGAACGGGCTAGAGTTATATGTCTCAAATCGAAATAAGTTTAATTATGAAACAAATATTGTAACAGATTGTTTTTTAAATAAAATTTCTTATAATCATATAAGAAACATATTTTTTGTTCTAAATTGAAACAATAATAATTTTGAAGTTATTTTATAACATATTAAATATAAAAGATTATTGTGTTTGGCATTTTATTTGCTTATAATATTAGCATATTAGAGCGAAGGAGGCAACAAATGAAGTGCCACAGATGTGGAGGGGTAATGGTCTCAGATTTCTTTCAGGATTTAGAAGACGACACGGGTCATCTTTGCTTTTACGGCATGAGGTGCATTCCATGCGGGGAGGTATTAGATCCTGTTATTCTCGCAAATAGACAAAAACGTCCGCACCATCAAGCAAGAAACAGAAAATTAATGACATCCGGTCGATAGGAGGCACTGCGCGCGCGTGCGGCCTCCAGCGGTCCCACCTTGTTTTGTTGTAGGGGCAGGCCCCTGTGCCTGCCCTGGACAGCCACGGGGGGGTCGCCCCTACATAAACAATTGTCACTGTTGATAATGGAAGTGTCAAACAGCCGTCATGTTCTAACGGATAAGGATATCTTACTGTATGAACTGCCGACTGTATTTCCGCTTGATTACAAGGGGTATATCCAAAGAGGCGGATATCAGGCGCTAACGAGGGCAGTGAACGATCTGAAACCAAGCGGCGTGTTGGAAGCCGTTTTGAGATCGGGATTGTTCGGGCGTGGCGGTGCGGGATTTCCGACGGCCAAAAAGTGGCAGATGGTGTTATCCCAGCCGGACGACACGAGATATCTCTGTTGCAACGGGGCCGAGGATGAACCGGGAACATTCAAAGACCGCTACCTTTTACGTTCAAATCCCCACCAGCTTATTGAAGGGGCCGCCATGGCCGCCTTCGCGATTGGCGCCCAGGAGGGATATCTTTATATCAACGGAACATTTGATGAGGAGATATCATTTCTCAACAAGGCCATTGATGATGCCCGCGAGCATGGCCATTTAGAACGCCCCTTTCAAGGCTTTCAAAATGGGATTACACTTAAAATTGTTAAAAGTCCCGGGACCTACGTTGCCGGAGAAGAGACAGCCTTGCTGGAAGTTATTGAGGGGCGGGAGGCAAAGCCAAAGCAAAAACCGCCTTATTACCCTGCCGTTCATGGCCTTTTTGGCAAACCGACACTTGTTAATAATTTAGAAACGATCTGCAATATTCCCCATATTGTTCGTGCGGGCGGCGATTTTCACAAAAAAATGGATCATCCCTTTGGCACAATGATCTTTTCTTTAACGGGAGATGTGAGACGCAAGGGACTCTACGAGCTCCCTTTGGGTACACCGATTCGTGTGCTGATTGAAGAGTACGGGGGCGGGATAATAAAGGGGGGGAAGGTGAAAGGGTTTTTCCCGGGAGGCCCCTCTAATGCCATTCTCCCGGGAGATAAAATTGATCTGCCCCTTGATCTCTCGGCGCTAAAGGCGGCTGGATCCAGTCTAGGCACGGGCTCTATCATTGTCATGTCCGAAGAAAACTGCATGGTGCAAACGGCCTTGCTCTACGCTGATTTTTTTGCAAAAGAAAGCTGTGGCCAATGCCCTCCGTGCCATTTAGGGCTTGCGAACGTGTCAGATATACTACGAAAAATAGAATCTGGCAAGGGGCAGGACGGCGACATTCACCAGATCGAACAGCTATGCGAGATGATTAAGGGCAGGGGGTACTGCTATCTCCTCACAGGGGGTGTCATTGCTGTTGAATCGATCCTCCTGCACTTTAGAAAAGAGTTTGAGACGCATATTGAAGAATCAAAATGTAGAATGGATAAAGGTATTGCTTGATGGCCTGACCGGAAATAAGTTATCCATTCTGGCTCCCGATTCATTCTGTCCGGCGTTGTTGTTCGTCGCTTACATGACCTGCGGGTATGCGCGCGAAAGTGATTGCTACGATCAAACGGTTGGAGCCTCATAATCAATCTGTATGAGTTGCAAGGCCACGTCATTCTGAGATGCAACCATTTGCAATATCAAAACTTCTTATAAAATTTAAGGGTCATCGTGGAAGCGAGTGGGTAAATTGAGAGGGGGTTTTGTGCTAAAAACTGTATGGATACTGGGGAAGGAAGCGATTGAAGGGCAGCAAAAATCTGGCACAATTTGGGAAGCGCTATTTCGGGGAAACAGGCTGTCA
>JACPZM010000121.1 GCA_016195485.1 Candidatus Troglogloeales bacterium
ATACAGTTTTTAGCACAAAACCCCCTCTCAATTTACCCACTCGCTTCCACGATGACCCATAAATCTTTTTCTATGAACAAATTCTTTCTATATGCTCGTAAATCTACCGATGAGCCGGATCGTCAGATTTTGAGTATTGAAGCGCAGATTGACGAGTTAAAAGAATTTGCCACGCAAGAGCAGTTAGAGATTGTTGAAACTTTTGTTGAGTCACAAACCGCTAAAGAGCCGGGCAGACCTATTTTCAATAATATGCCCTCGCTCATAAAAAAAGGCAAAGCGTCAGGAATTTTAGCTTGGCACCCCGATAGATTGGCGAGAAATAGTATTGATGGTGGAAGGATAATCTATCTGTACGACCTCGGTAAAATTAAAGAGCTAAAATTCCCGACGTTCTGGTTCGACGCTACGCCACAAGGTAACCTTTCCGATTCATCCATTGTGGCTGGGGGACGAGGATTCGAACCTCGGTAGTCAGAGTCAGAGTCTGACGTCCTGCCGCTAGACGATCCCCCAGTGATTGGGATTGGAAATCTATAAGGAATCGTATCTCACTGTCAAGTCGGCACAAGGACCCAAAATCCGCGATTGATTTTGGGGGTATAACGACAATTTGCCTTTTTAATAGAAATTTTGTATGCTGACGCGTCGTTATCGCACAAGAATAAAGAGGATAGGCGTATGGATATCTCACGGGTGACTTCTTTTGAAATTTCAGGACATGATCAACCTGGGGAAACCGCGCGGTTTGCCAAACATATGGCTGAACATGAAATTAACCTGGCGGCCGTTCTTAGTTTTGGAATAGGCAGAGGCAACGCCCATATTGTTGCCATTCCTTATGAACCTCCCGCGTTTCGAAGGGCGGTCAAGTATACCGGCTGGATTATTAAGGAAGGGACATGTTTTCACTTAACAGGAGAAGATCGCGCTGGGGCGCTGGCTGAGACATTAGACCAGATTGGCCAGGAAGGCATTAATCTTCAAGCGGTCTATGCCATGGGGTTTGAAAAGCGATACTCCGCCTACTTCTGGTGCGATGAAAAAGATATCGAAACGATTCGCAAACTCCTCAAAGGCTGGTAGGGGGAGAATATTGGCAACGTGAGGGGTTTTTCGTAGGAGGCAGACCTGTATCTGTCTGTCCTGATTTGGGACAGGGCGCACGCGCAGAGAGGTCCGTCTCTACTGCATACTTTCACGCCATGGTCACCGTGTAAGACGGGATCATGCGGACAGGGCGCCATAACGCCTTGGCGCGGGAGAGGGAAGCAAGACCGGAATCGTCCATGGCATTGATAAAGGTATATGCAGAAAGTTCACGGCAAAATTCCCGAAAGAGCCATGCGGATAATCCATGAACAGATCGGTTCGTAATCTCTAATAAGACACAAAAGGTTTTCTGCGAGAGCGGAAATCCAAATGTATAACCCACGATCTGTTTCTCCACCTCAACGATTCGCCCTGTTAGACCAAGTTCACTGTATCCACTCATTGCCGCGTCATGCGCAAATCGGGCATCTTCTCGCATCATCTGATTGACAGAATCTGCAATAGGATTGCTTGTCCATTGGTCAAAAACAGCCAGACAATCTGCCGTGTCCATGCGCGAGAAGGGACGAAGCGTAGGGTGAAAACGCGCTGCCCGCCTGACGGATGACCTCTGCGAATGAAACCGTCTCCCAAAAAGGTTTACAATCTCTTCCCGAAGGTATTGATAATCGGGAGATGCCTGCGCAACAGAAAACCCCGCCTTGCCAAGCAACAGGGCTGATGACTCATCGACATTATCAATCCGACTCGGAACATGAGCAGGATTCATCCGGGACATTTGTTCAAATGCCTTAACCGTTGCGGGTTCTATAGGGCCGGGGCCAAATGGAGTCAGCGCCAGATGGGTCACCCCATGCGATGTGGCAAAAAGACAAAATAGTTCTTCCAATATGGCCCAACGATATTCCAAAAGGTCAGACCAAATCAGATGGGGGGCAAATCCGCTGTGAGCCAATTCCGAATGCGCGCGCCGATGCGATTGATACTCTAAAAAGAGTGCGCCATGTTCAGGCAAAAATGGTTTTAGTTCCACTAAAGCTGCCATGCAGCGCATCCGCTCGCTGCTCGCTCTCTGGTTGGGGCGCCAGGATTCGAACCTGGGAATGCGAGATCCAAAATCTCGTGACTTGCCGCTTGTCGACGCCCCAAAACCCTATATCGAATCCGAAAACCGAGGGGAACCCCATCCTCCCCTCGCAGGAGTTGTACTCCCAAAACCGCGAGGGGCACGCGTCAGCATCTTCGCAACCCAGACATCTTTGTATCCTAAACCTCTCATTGATGAAGCGGCATCGTTCGCGTGATCTTCATTGCCAAAACGGGCAAAGACCGTTGGGCCGCTCCCTGACATCAATGCCCCTTCTCCTCCAAACGATTCTAAAAGCGCCTTAACTTTAACAAGATTTGGCTGGGCCTTCAGCGTTACCTTTTCTAAATCGTTTTCAGGATAATAGAGGACCTCTTGCACCGAAGGCGCTGCCGCAACGTTCCTCATTTTCGCTTTGCGCATATTAAGGGTGTTCCCCCGCTTTGTCAAATCGATTTCTTGCCCAATCTGATGAAAAATTTCGGCCGTGGAAACAGGGTCGCCCGAAAAAACCAGAACAATAAAACCATGAAGCGTGGAAGTCTCCTTTTTAACACGATCCCCCTTCCCCGAAACCCATGCGGTTGGCCCATAGAAGAAAAATGGAACATCACTCCCCACGTATCCGCCTAATTTTGCGAGATGTGAACGTGATAACCCAAGCGACCAAAGCTGATTTAGCCCTACGAGTGTGGCCGCGGCATCAGCGCTTCCTCCACCTAGACCGGCTGCGACTGGAATATTTTTCTCAAGCGTAATCGTAACGCCCCTGCTTATTTTATCGGTTTTTCCCATCTCTTTTTGAAGCATCCGCGCCGCCCTTAAAATGAGATTAGAGTTGTTGTTTGGAATCTTCGCTTTTGCAACCTCCAATCGAATATGCGCCCCATCTTCCTGAAACGTGAGGGTGTCGTATAGCCCAACCATCTGCATCAGTGAATGGATATTGTGATACCCATCCTGCCGCCTATTTTGAACCTTCAGATAAAGATTAATCTTTGCAGGTGCGTGTAGGATCAATGCCATATTTTTGAAGACGCCATCGTAATGAACGAACACTGACATGAAGCCGTTTTGCCGCCTCGGTCTGCACCCCGTTTGTCTCTTTCAATGCCGTAAGTATTAGCCCCTTCTCAAGGGTCTCAATGGACACTTCGAGATCAAGCCCAGACTCTGGAATCGACGGAGAAGTAAGAGAGAGATTACCTGCTTTCGTCAGGGGCGGTTCGCGAACCGCCCCTACAACAAACCCTACATCGGTTGCCGTTAATATCTTTTGGGTGGAAAGGGCCACCGCGCGTTCCAAACAGTTCTCCAATTCCCGCACGTTCCCTTTCCACTCGTGCCGCATCAACGCCTGCATCGCTGAATGCTCTATTCCCGTAATCTGTTTTCCCAGCGCAAGATTAAATCGTTTAATAAACGCATCGGTCAGAATCGGAATATCTTCCGCATGATCCCGTAATGGAGGAATTAAAATCGGAATCACATTAAGGCGATAATAAAGATCCTCACGAAACTTCCCTGCTGAAACCAATTTGCCAAGGTCTTGATTTGTGGCGGCAATAATGCGGACATCTACCCTGATATCTTTTGTCCCCCCTACGCGGCGAAACTCCTTTTCCTGTAAAACGCGAAGGAGTTTGACTTGAATCGATAACGGCGTATCCCCGATTTCATCCAGAAGAATCGAGCCCTCATGCGCCACCTCAAAAAGCCCCTCTTTGTTCGAAATTGCCCCTGTAAACGATCCTTTCATGTGGCCAAAAAGTTCACTCTCCAACAGAGGCTCCGGCAATGCCCCACAGTTAACGGCAACAAAGGGATAATCTTTGCGAGCGCTGTTAAAATGAATCGCCCGCGCAATCAATTCCTTTCCCGTTCCCGACTCACCTAAGATCAGGATATTCGCGCGTTGGTCTGCAACCTTTTGCACCAACTCCAACACCTTTTGCATCTTTTGACTCTTGCCCAGAATTTGAGTAAACGCGAATCGTCCCTTCAACTCCTGCTTGAGATGAAGATTTTCCCGTTGCAATCTTTTGCGCTCCAGCGCATTTTGGATAATAAGCGATACTTCCTCTAATCGAAACGGTTTTGTCAGGTAGTCATACGCCCCCTCTTTCATCGCTTCCACCGCAGTTTCTGTAGAGGCGTAGGCCGTCATCATGATCACGATGGTTTCTGGAGATACGGCCTTTGCCTCATGTAACAATGTCACACCGTTCATGCGCGGCATTTTGATATCGGTTATAATCAGATCGAAATTGTCTTTTGCAAGGATTGCCAATGCGGTGTCGCCGTCATCGGCGGTGTCAATAAAGTACCCTTCTTTTTGCAACATAATCGCCAGAAGGTCCCGCATACTTTTTTCGTTGTCTACAACTAAGATTTTTTCCATACAGGGTTACCGCTAATATCTACACCCATGGGGTGTATTGGAATCACAATTTTAAAGATTGTTCCGGTGGGCGCGCTTTCCACGCCAATGGCGCCGTTGTTCTGTTCGATGATACGCTGAACAATCGACAGGCCAAGGCCAGATCCCGAACTCTTTGTTGTAAAAAACGGATAGAAAATCTTAGAGAGGTTTTCTTTAGAAATTCCCATACCCGTATCCTGAAAATAAAACGCAATCGCTTTTTGACCGCTTCCGTTTGCGCAAGGGATCTGTTTCGTGGTCAGGGTCAGCGTGCCTCCCTGTGGCATTGCGGCAAAGGCATTGATCGCCAGATTCCAGAAAACTTGCTTCATTTGATCTGGATCGACAAAAAGTTCGGACGAAGGATCGCTCATTTTAAGGATAACCTGTGTCGGCTCCGCCGCTTCTTTCGACTTTCGAATCAACTCTACGCTTTCGTTTAACAGGTGATCCAGCGTGATCCATCTTCTTTTAGGAGGATTGGGGTTCGCGTAGAGGAGGAACTCGGTAATAATCGCGTTGAGCCGGTCTGTTTCGTGAAGGGCAATCTCCATGAGGCGCCGGTTCTCCTCCTGTAAGGAAGGTTCATTTTTCAGAAGCTGAATGGAGCCGGAAAGGGAGGCCAGCGGATTTCGTATCTCGTGCGCCATGCCCGCGGCCATCTCTCCGATAATGGCCAGCCACCTCTTCTGGTGCATCTCTTCTTCCATCATTTTAAATTGTTTGTGCGATTTGCTAAAAAAGAATCCGCTGACAAGACCAACGGAATAAAAGGCAATTGCATGAAGGAACAGTCGATAATAGGTTTCAAAGAAAATCGGATGCGTGAAAGAGAAGGATGCGACCTCTGCGGAGGGGTGGCTCTCTTTTAGAAAAACAACTATTCCCAATAATAACAGGGCCGCTGTCGCTGTAATAACGCCTCCTTTTTCGTAAAAGAAAAATGTCGACGAGACAATCGTACCGATATAGAGGATTGAGAATGGACTTTCAACATTTCCTGTCACGCCAATGAGAACGCTTTCCAAAAAAAGATCCAATATGAGCTGCAGCGCTGTAAACGCATCCAGGTTTTTGGTTCCTCGAAAGACGATAAAGTGGAAGAGCGTCAGACACCCGCGAAGCACAACGAGAAAATAAAACAGACGGGCGTCCGGTGTGCTTTCAATCGAATGAAAACTAAAAAGAATCAGCGTGAGAAGAGGGATGGCCAGAAGCGGACGCCCCATCATCAGCCACGTCAGACGATTCAGAAGGGCTTCCCTTTTCGGACTTTTCACTGCTTACAAAAATCTATCCTACCACCGACGCCAGCTTAAAGATCGGCAGGTACATCGCGATAACAACGGTTCCGATGGTCGCGCCTAAAAAAACCATTAAGGCCGGTTCCAGAAGCGACGTCAGTGTGTCAACACTTGCATCCACTTCATCATCATAGAAATCGGCAATTTTGCCTAACATGGCATCCAACGCGCCGGTGGTCTCTCCCACGGCGATCATTTGAACCACCATTGGAGGAAAAACCTTCTCCTGATCCAGAGGCTCCGAAATCGGTTTCCCTTCACTAATGCTTTGACGGGATCGGTTGAGAGCCTGCTCAATCACTTTATTACCGGATGTCTTCGCAACAATTCCAAGCCCTTCCAGAATTGGGACACCGCTTGCGACAAGGGTCCCTAATGTGCGTGTAAATTTCGCAACTGCGGCTTTTTGGATGAGGTCTCCAACCACAGGCATCCTCAGAAGAATCCAGTCTATCCGAAAACGCCCCTTTTCTGACTGATAATATTGCCTGATTCCAAAACCAGAGGCGACCACGGCAACTACCATGATGAGGAATTTACTTTTCACAACGTTGCTTACATTAATGACCTGTTGCGTGAGCCACGGGAGCGAACCGCCAAAATCAGTAAACATCTTCGCGAAAGTGGGAATGACAAAAACCAGTAGAACCGTTAAAACAATCAAGGCCACCGAAACGGTTATCCCCGGATAGACCATCGCGCCTTTAATCTTCTTCTTGATCCGCGCCATTTTTTCGATATGGGTAGAGAGCCTGCCTAAAATCGTGTCTAAAATACCGCCAATTTCTCCTGCTGAAACCATACTGACATACAGCTCGTCAAAAATTTTTGGATGCTTTCGAAGGGCATCGGTATATGTGGCGCCCCCTTCTACATCGGCGCGAACCTCCTTTAGGGCCTTGGACAATATCGGGTTTTTAGATTGTGTGGACAGAATCTCAAGACATTGTACCAAAGGCAGTCCGGCATCAATCATCGTTGCAAACTGCCGGGTAAAAATAACAATCTCTTTTTCGGGTACACTCGATCCAAATGAGAACGATGCGAAATCGGGCATCTTAAATTTTAAAAGGGCCGACAGGTCAAGGCCCGCGCTCCTTTTTTCAACAGAGGTCGCAAAGATATTTTCTTTCCGTAAGAGCGTGACGACCTCTTCACGCGAAGTGGCCACGCGTTCTCCCTGTTGAACCGTGCCTTGTCTTGTTCTACCTGTCCATGCAAACGTATCCATTCAAATTCCTTTTAAATGTAGGGGCGAATCACTATTCGCCATTACGGCCGACCCATTTTTTGTGGCTCCTTCAATCCCTGTGACGGGCCTCCGATCCGGCCAACCCGGCCTAGCATTGTAACAAGCTCCTCCGGCCGATGGGATCGGGCCGTTGCCACATCATGGGTAATCATACCCTTTGCGTAGAGACTACACAATGACTGGTTCATCGTGATCATCCCAGAGCCTTCCTGGCCTGATTGCATCACGGAGTAAATCTGGTGCACCTTATCCTCTCGGATCAAGTTCCGAATCGCCGCATTTGGAATCATGACCTCCACGGCCATAGCCCTCCCCACTCCGGTTTTTCTAGGAACCAGTTGTTGGGAAATAACCCCCTCTAATACCGTGGAGAGCTGTGCCCGAATTTGCGCCTGCTGATACGTGGGAAACATATCCACGATACGATTGATGGTTTGCGCTGCGGAATTAGTATGTAGCGTGGCAAACGTTAAGTGACCCGTTTCCGCAATGGATAGTGTCGCCTCCGTTGTCTCCAGATCCCGCATCTCTCCGATGAGAACCACGTCCGGGTCCTGTCTTAAAATATACCGCAAGGCCGTCTTAAAACTTTTTGTGTCCGTTGTGATCTCTCGTTGGTTCACAATCGATCTTTTGTGCAAATGCAGATATTCGATAGGATCTTCTATGGTAACGATATGGTCGTGTCTTTCAGTATTAATCTTATCGATCATTGCGGCCAGACTGGTTGATTTTCCAGATCCCGTTGGCCCTGTTACCAGAACCAGTCCGATTGGTTTTTTAATCAGATCGTTCACAATCCCAGGGAGACCGAGCTCGTCAAATCCCTTGATTTCAAATGGAACGGTTCGAATGGCGGCGGCCACAGAACCTTTCTGAATAAAGACATTGCCCCGAAAGCGAGAAAGGCCTTTTATCCCAAACGAGAAATCGAGATCACTTTCTTCTTCAAACCGATGTTTTTGGGCATCTGTCAAAACGCTATAGATCAACTGCTTAGAGTCCGATGGTGACAACGGCGGTTGATCCAATGGATGAAGCTGTCCATCTATCCGTATTTGAGGCGGTGTGCCGGCAGTGATATGTAAGTCTGAAGCCATTCTTTCTGTCATCGTGTGAAGCATGTCATGTAAGCTCGCCATTCGTCTCCTTATCAGGGCGCAGCAAGCAGCGCCTCTACACGTCGTTTTCTTGCACAGCCCCAACGAGGGCTGTTATCTGCCGGGGGCCGGCGCCCCCTGCCCCCTATGCCAAAAAGGTTGTTTCTAACACTTCTTCCAATGTGGTCATTCCCTCTTTAATTTTTTGGAGTCCGCTCATCCGAAGCGTTTTCATCCCGTGATTCACTGATTCCCTTTTTAATTCGTCAGAAGACGCCCCTTGAAGGATTAACTCCCTTAATTCCTGGCGGATCGGCATTACTTCATAAAGGGCTACCCGTCCCTTATAGCCGGTTTGGTTACAGACTTCACACCCTTTTCCTTTGTGGACGACTATCCCAGATAACTCCTCTTCGGTAAAGCCAGCGCGGAGGAGGGCATCTGGTGGAACCTCTACCTTTTCTTTGCAATTTACGCAAATTTTTCGTGTAAGCCGCTGAGCAATAATCATCACGACGGAAGAGGCCACCAGGAACGGTTCAATCCCCATATTTAAAAGTCTGTTGATGGTACTCGGGGCATCGTTCGTATGTAATGTCGATAAAACCAGATGGCCCGTCAGCGCAGCCTTAACGCCGATTTCAGCGGTCTCATAATCTCGAATTTCGCCGACCATGATAATATCAGGATCCTGTCTTAAAAAGGAACGCAGCGCGGAGGCAAAGTTTAAGCCTATTTCTTCCTTCATTTGGACCTGATTGATCCCAAGTAGATTATATTCGACAGGGTCTTCCGCCGTCATAATGTTCACTTCTTGCGTGTTAATCGTAGAAAGCGCGGAGTAGAGCGTGGTGGTTTTTCCACTGCCGGTGGGCCCTGTAACCAATACCATGCCGTAGGGGGCGTTGATCGCCTCTGTAAACTCTTTCAATGCGTTGACTTCAAAGCCCAATTTCGTCAAATCCAGCGATAATGAGGACTTATCCAGAATACGCAAAACGACCTTCTCTCCGAAGAGACAGGGTAAGGTTGACACGCGGAAATCAATTTCTCTCGTTTTGCCAAATTTCAGCTTAATACGGCCATCTTGCGGAAGACGCCGTTCGGCGATATCAAGATGAGACATGATCTTCAGTCGCGATACCACCGCATTTTTAATTTTAATAGGGAGATTCATCACTGTTTTTAAGACGCCATCCACTCGGAATCGAACTCGGAATAGTGTCTCAAACGGTTCCACATGAACATCGCTGGCCCCAATTTTAATGGCATTCACCAGCAGTCCGTTCACCAGTTTTACGATCGGCGCCTCTACCACCCCTAGCCCCGACTCTTCTTTTTGCTCCTCGACCACGCTAATCGCGTCTAATGCGTCCCCGACGACCAGATCGAGGTCCTCTATAGAATGCATCGGCAACTCGTCGGTCTCTTCAGCATCATCGCTTTTGGCAGGCAGGATCTCCCTTACAGGCCCTTTTGGCGTGACCTCCATGGAAGACTTTTTCTCTACAAGCGCGGAATGCCATTTTTGGCCATTTTTCTCAATGAGTGCGGAGGAACCGGCGGGACCCTTCTCAACAAGGGCTGTAGGCCCCCTCCCGTAATGTTTCTCGATTTTTTCAATCAGGGCCGACTCTGTAGCAATAATCGGCTCGACATTGTAGCCAGTAATAAACTTAATATCTTCAATGGCAAAAACATCGGTGGGATCGATCATAGCGAGGCTAATCGTTGTTCCCAGACGTTTGATCGGAAGGACAAGGTGTTTTCTCACCATCTCGCTTGGGATTAATTTGACAACAAGGTTGTCAATCTCAATTTTGTTCAGGTCAACGGAAGGGACACCCCAATGCTGGCTGAAAAACTTGGCGATTTGAACTTCATCAATCAGCCCCATCTGGATCAGGATTTTTCCAAAACGCCCCCCCTCTTTCTTCTGCGCAAGCAGTGCGTTTTGAAGTTGCTCTTCTGTTAGCAGTTTGGCGCTGACAAGCAGCCTCCCCACACTTTCCGCCATTACAAGCCCCTAAAGAAATTTCTCGAACACAAGTCCCATTCGGAAGTATATCTCTTTTTGCGCCAGACTTCCACTGTCATCGGAATCTTTGCACGAAGACGCCATGCCTGTCAATCAAACCTCGCGGTGGGCACGGATGGGATTAATGGCCGTATCAAGAAGAGCCTAACCCTTTTTTATTCATCATTTCCGCAAGGGTCTTTTGATAAAGCAGATCCCATTCATCAGTTCCCTCGAGGATATTCCTCTTGTAGGAGGCAAGCCTCTTCTTCACAATCTCGCGAATCGCCTCCTCCTGTTGCATCTCCATAGTCAGGACATGTTTGATCGTGGATAAAAGCGCCACGCCATCCGCTTTCATGTCGACATCCGGATCGCGGTCAAGGCCTTGTTGTATAAGATGCGCGAGATGATTTATCTTATCGTCGGGGGTGATCGTTGGATCACTCTGCAAAATCAAATTCCGTTCTCGAATGAGCTTCTTTTTAATCATCAGGAACATCTTATGCGAATCAATCTGACTTTTATCCATCTCCTGTTCGTATTTTGCAAGAAGCGCTTTCGCCTCATTGTTAATGCTTGTCTCAATATCAAATGCGACAGTCAAGAACGATTCGATTTTCGCGAACAGCAACTCATGCCTTTGCGTGAAATAGACAAGGCCGTCATTTAAAAGACGTTCTCCAATTTGCCTTGCCAGCGTGTGATATTTTGAAATAACCATGCGGGGCAGAATACCAACTGGATGGAAAAGTGTCAATTACGAATAGAAAATGGACTGCAGTTCAGACAGTAGGGACCAGTAGGGGGTGAGTAATTGCCGCAATTGGGCGTTTCTTGTCTGCCCTTCCCCCTGATAAGGGGGATTGAGGGGGTTGAATGTCTTTCTGACATGGTTTTTATAACCCCCCAACCCACCTTATCAGGGGGGAGTTTTGACAC
>JACPZM010000022.1 GCA_016195485.1 Candidatus Troglogloeales bacterium
ATTTTCGAACATCAATATCAGCATCAACAATAATGATCCATTTGACATATAAAAATTGCTTGAGCACGCCCCAGATCCCCATCATGACCCGTTTGGCATGTCCGGGATATTCCTTCTTGATTGCGACCACCGCCACACGATATGAGCAGGCCTCCATCGGCAAGTGAAAATCAATAATTTCCGGGAAATGCTGGCGCAACATCGGAAGAAAAATTCGGTTCAGGGCAAGGCCGATGATTGCATCTTCACGAGGGGGACGGCCAGTAACCGTCGTTAAATAGATCGGATTTCTTCGATGGGTAATGCAGGTGATTCGAAATATCGGGAACGGCTCCACCGAGTTATAAAATCCAGTGTGATCGCCATGAGGGCCTTCATCCGCCATCTCTCCGGGATGAATCTCTCCCTCCATCACAATCTCACTGGTTGCCGGCACATCCAAATCAACGGTTTTACATCGGGTCAACTCAACTGGTTTTTGTCGTAAAAGCCCCGCGAAATGGAACTCGCCAATCGCCTCTGGAACCGGCGTCACAGCGGCAATCGTCATCGCCGGATCGCATCCTAACGCGACGGCAACAGGCATTACCTTTCCTTCCCGCATCCACGCCCGCCAATGCGACGCGCCACCCCGATGATGTAGCCATCGCATGATCGTCGTCGTCTTATCTATTTTTTGCATCCGATAAATGCCAACATTATACTTTCCATCTGCATCTGGTTGTTTTGTAATAACGAGTGGCCATGTAATCTGCGGGGCCGCATCGTCCGGCCAGCAATGCAAGATCGGAAACCGATTCAAATCAATCTGATTCCCTTGTAACACGACCTCCTGGCAAACTGCAGAAGATGTTCGTTTGGGCGACAAATGCAAGATGCGGCTGTAAAATGGAAGATGTTTGACGGCATCGATAAAACCCTTGGGCGGCTCCGGCCTTTGCAGAAAGGCCAAGAAGGCCCCAACCTCCAGTAAGCCAGCTTCATCGGTATCTAACCCTAATGCGACCCGCCCCATCGTTCCATATAGATTGGCCAGCACCGGCATGGATGAGCCAGTCACATTTTCAAAAAGAATGGCTGGCCCATTGTTGGCCAGAAGGCGATTTAAAATTTCAGTAATTTCAAGATGGGGACTCACCTCTTTTTTGACCCGGATCAGGTCTCCTTTTTTTTCTAAAAATGCAATAAACTCTCGAAGATCAGCATACGGCATTGGCGCTCTCCCTATCAGAAATAATTTAAAATAATACCGACCAGAATGACTCCGCCGATAAAGACATGCCCTTTAAAGAGGGAAAAAAGTCTCTCCCTTGTTAAAGCATTGCATAGCAAAACGGTTTGATATACGAAGGCCGCTGTAGCAATACCAAGCGCCAGATAATAAGGACTCCCCATGTTGGTTTTCTGTCCCACAAGCAAAAGAAAGCAAATAACCAGCGCAAAAAAAAGCCCGATGGCCGGCCCACTTTTTGATCCAAAAAAAACAGCCGTCGATTTAACGCCGATTTTAATATCGTCATCTTTATCCATCATGGCATAAATCGTATCATAACCACATGTCCAGAAAAGATTCGCCATCAAAATTAAAATCGGGGCCAATGTAAGCTCGCCCTCAACGGCGGTCCACGCCATTAAAATTCCAAAACTAAATGTAATGCCCAAAACCACTTGAGCGCCATGCGTCACCCGTTTTGCAAAAGGATAAAGCAAGGCGAAAAAGAGGGCCATGAAACTCAATCCAATAGTTAATGGATTTAACAGTAGGACCAGAAGCAAGGAGCAGGTCAACAGGGCGATCAGGACGAAAAGGGCTTCCTTGTGTGTCAAACTCCCTTTTGCGAGGGGGCGATTTTTGGTTCGTTGAATCTGCGCGTCAAATTGATAATCAGCCATATCGTTCATCACGCAACCCGCGCTTCGCATGAAGAAGGAACCGAGTATGAAAACGATTAAATGTAGAACAACGGGACGCCCGGAAGAAGCAATCAAGAGAGACCACAGCGTTGGAAAAAGAAGAAGAAGCGTGCCATAAGGCCGATTCAGCCGCATCAGTTGGACTACTTCACTCAGTAGCCGTTCCACGGCTTGTTGTTTTGGTGAAAAGATACTGGTTTGTTTCGACATAGTGAGATACTATGCAAGGAGATATAGCAAGTCAAGAGAGCCCCAGATTCCGCGATGGCGGATTTTGGGAGAGCGATTTCTCTTGATCTGCCCGTTTGAATAGATTTCTGATGAGGCGATATATAGACTGTTTTTTGCTGAAGAAATCGGTTATGATCAGCATCAAGCCGAGACTAAAATCGCTTGGAATTATTATTTTTAAAAGAAGGCAAATGCCAACACTTGGGGTAAACATTGATCATATCGCCACGGTGCGAGAGGCCAGAAAGGGAAAGGAACCCGATCCCGTCATCGCGGCAATGATGGCGGAACAGGGCGGCGCCGATGGGATTGTCGTCCATCTTCGGGAAGATCGACGCCATATTCAAGACCGCGATCTTCATATCCTTCGAGAGACCATTCAGAGCAAACTCGATTTGGAAATGGCGGCCACCGAAGAAATGGTTAAAATTGCGCTTGCGGTCCGGCCAGAGATGGTGACGCTTGTGCCCGAAAAACGACTGGAATTGACAACGGAAGGGGGACTCAATCTGCCCTTACTGCGAAACGATTTAAAAAAGATCATCCCTCGCCTCACAGAGGCTGGAATTTGCGTATCGGTTTTTATCGAGCCTTCCTATGTCCAAATTAAAGAAGCGCGCGCGCTGAAAGCCAATACGATTGAAATTCATACAGGACATTACGCCAATAATTCAGGAAAGATACAGAAAAATGCGCTCAAACAGATCGTGAACGCCGCAAGAGTTGCCACGCGCCTTGGTCTTGCCGTCAACGCAGGCCACGGGTTAAACTATTTCAATGTAAGGTCGATTGCCCTCATTCCCAATATCAACGAACTGAATATCGGCCATAGTATTGTCGCGAGGGCAACCCTTGTGGGAATGGAAAGGGCGGTGCGGGAGATGAAATCGCAAATAGTATGATTATCGGTATTGGTGTTGATCTTGTGAAAATCCCCCGGATGCAGAAAATGCTGAAACGCTGGGGAGATCGTTTTCTCAATCGTGTTTTTACCGATTCCGAAATCACTTGTGCTCAAAAGAAAAAATTGCAACACATCTTTCTCTCTGGGCGATTCGCAGCGAAAGAGGCGGTTCTCAAGGCGTTGGGAATTGGGCTTCAAATGGGAGTAAGATGGCAAGAGATTGAAACATTGCACGACGATCTTGGGAAACCCGTGATAACCCTTTCGGGAAAGGTTCAGCAAATCGCACGGGATCGCATGGTTTCAGAACTTTTTGTCAGCCTGTCCCATGAAGGCGATTATGCCGTTGCCCAAGCGCTTCTAACAGGAAAGGCCGGAATATCGGCCGCAGCAATATGAAGGTCGTCACTGCAGAAGAAATAAAAGCGTTAGATGAAAGGGCGGTTAGTGAATTTAAAATCCCCTCGCTTCTTCTGATGGAAAACGCGGCGCGGGGATTGGTTGACCAGATTGAAGAGAAGATCGGCCGCGTGGCCAATTTATCAGCAATCATTCTTTGCGGCCATGGGCACAACGGCGGAGACGGACTGGCGGCGGCGCGCCATCTCCGGATGCGTGGAGCCATTGTAAGCGTCACGATTTTCTCCCCGATTGAACAATTTTTTGGGAATTCCAAAATCATGTTGGAATCATGGCTCAACACAGGCGGAACGATCTCGCATGAACCATTAGAAAAAAACTTACGTGAAAGCCGTCTCATCATAGATGCTTTACTGGGAACCGGCCTCTCACATCCTGTTACTGGCGATTTAGAAAAGGTGATTTTGTTGATTAACAAGGTCCGAAGGGCGCATGGAATAACCGTTATTGCTGTTGATATTCCCTCCGGCATTTCGGCAGATACAGGGGAGAGAATGGGGGCATCTGTTGAGGCTGATTATACGTTTACAATGGGGCTTCCGAAACGTGGGCTTTTTTTGCGAGAAGGACTGGAATGCCGGGGATCGTGGGACGTCATTGATATCGGGTTTCCAAAAACGTTAGTCGACCAGGCAAACATAAAAGTGGAACTCATTAGCCCTGCTGATTTAAAGGGCAAACCGCTCGCCCGTCCTTTGGCGGCGCACAAAGGGACATTTGGACATTTGCTGATTATCGCGGGATCAAGGGGAAAGAAGGGTGCGGCGGCAATGGCCTCGCTCTCAGCCTTGCGTGCAGGATGCGGTTTGGTCACAACAGCCCTTCCAAGCTCTATTGATTCAATCGAGCCTGCGGTTATGGAAGTCATGACACTTCCTGTCTTGGAAACAGAAGCGGGAACCTTATCGCTGAAGGCGGAAGTAGAACTCCTGAAGGCCGTCGAGGGTAAAGATGCCGTGGCGATTGGGCCGGGGCTTTCACAAAACCCCGAAACCGTTCGTCTTATTCTAAACCTGATTGCCCAGATAGAGATTCCAATGGTCATCGACGCGGACGGAATTAACGCGCTTGCATCCGACCTCACAGTTCTCAATAATAGAAAGGTGGCCATCATTTTAACCCCGCACGCCGGGGAGATGGGTCGATTATCAGGGGTGTCGTCTGAAACAGTGCAGCAAGACCGAATTGGAATTGCCGTATCCTTTTCACAAAAATGGGGCGTGACTGTTGTGTTGAAAGGGGCCCACACCATTATTGCCGCGCCCGATGGAACGGTATCGGTCGCCAATACAGGGAACCCCGGCATGGCCACTGCTGGCACTGGGGATGTGCTCACCGGAATGATTGGCGGATTTTTAGCATCGGGGAGAGACCCGCTTTCTGCAGTGATATTACATGGGTTGGCAGGAGATCTTGCCCGTGATGAAATGGGAGAGATCAGTCTGATCGCGTCAGACATTATCAATAAAATTCATATTGCCATTTTAAGGGGAAACAACCCCCTGAATCCCATTTTTTAAGAGGGAGTTAATCATTTAAAAGGAGTTTTGCATGAGCCTAACGCAAATGACCCTCTACTTTCTCGGCATTGTTGTCGTCATTATTATCGCCATGCTGGCGCATTCTTATCTCGACAAAAAGAAAATCAAAAAAAGATTGCTCCAACTCGTCGATCCATTAAAGGGTCGCGTCTCGCAGGATGGCTCTTTTCATTATCCTCATTTCCACTGTAACTTAAATGGCCGGGCGTTCGATCTTTTTTTTGATATTGTCAAGGTGGGGCGGCATCATATTCTCTATTCGATTTATTCTCTGGGCGCTGCCCTCCCCCACCCCCTGCTTTTGATTAAGAAGAACGAATTCCGTCCGATGGCCGATCCCGAGGGTTTTTTAAAATCAAATGGTTCCATGTTGGATAAAATCAATGCGCCGTTTCAGGGGTATTCGCCAGAGCCTCAATGGGCTGAGAAGATATATCTTACGGGGGAAGTGAAAAAGTCGATTTCCGCGTTAGACGAATTTACTTCGTTGCAGTGTGGGCCCGATGCGCTCATCGCAGGAAAGCCTTATGAGGGGCTTTCAGACACCGATTCAGAAAAAACACTACAGGCAATTGTATCGCTTGAAAAATTAGCAAAAGAGATGGAAGACGGAACGCTGTCTGCGGCATGTCCCGCGTAAATACCTTAACTCCCCCTCCTATTTCAGGAGGGGTTAGGGGTGGTAATAGAATGCACAACCTGAAAGATCGAACCACCCCCTGCCCCTCCTTGACCCAGGAGGGGGGAGAAGGGGCGACGCTTCTATTAGATGACGCCCAATCCACTTTTTTATTAGGAAAGCAGGTTGGAATGTCCGCAGCAGGCGGAGAGGTCATCGGATTGATTGGGCCATTGGGGGCCGGGAAAACTATTTTTGTTCAAGGTTTGGCAGAAGGTCTTGGAATAACGAACGGCCCTATTGTTAGTCCCACTTTCGTCATCATGAATCTTTATCAGGGACGCCTTCCCCTCTGCCACATTGATCTTTATCGGTTTGACGCGCCACTCGAAACAATCGGTCTTGATGAGTATCTAAATTGGAATGGCGTCACCGCCATTGAATGGGCAGATAAAACAATGATTAAAGAGATGGGGATGATCGTTGAAATTTTAGATGCGGGAGAAAATAAACGAAGGATAACGATTCGATGAACGCGGTTGTTGCCTGGCTGAATTGGTATCGTGATATGGGTGTTGATATGATAGGGCGACCACAAGGGTCGCCCTCGTATGTAGCCCATCCCCACCCCACCCCTCCCCTTGAAGGGGAGGGGGCATTACAAAAGGTGCGTGAAGAGTTGGGGGATTGTAAGCGTTGCAAGCTTTGTTCTACGCGCACCCACATTGTATTTGGATCGGGGAATCAGAAGGCCGCGCTCATGTTTGTCGGTGAAGGTCCAGGCAAAGATGAAGATTTTCAGGGTTTGCCTTTTGTTGGAAAGGCAGGCGAGTTGCTCACAAAAATGATTGTCGCGATGGGGCTTTCTCGTGAAGAGGTTTATATTGCCAATATCGTCAAATGCCGACCTCCCAATAATCGCCCCCCGCAGGAGGATGAGATCGCGGCCTGTCAACCGTTTCTGAGAAAGCAAATTGAGGCCATTGCCCCACAGATCATCTGTGCATTAGGATCATTCGCGGCGCAGACACTGCTTGCAAGCCAAGTTCGGATTTCAGATTTAAGGGGGAAGTTTCATGATCTTCATGGGATCAAAGTCCTTCCGACGTTTCACCCGGCCTATCTTCTTCGCAATCCTGCGGAAAAGAAAAAGGTCTGGGAGGATTTACAGAAAATCATGGCAGAGTTAAAAGGCGGCACGGCCATTGTGAGATGAGGCAGTTGTGGGCGCTATGGCGAATGCCATATATGTTTCCGGTCAGGCCCTTATTGCCCAACGAGCCAGCCGAATCCAATCTCCGCGAAGTAGCCTGTCAGATAAGCCAGTGAATTCGTAAAGATCAGCGCGCCTACGACAACGAGAAAAATCCCGCCTCCCACGTTAATCCATCGTAACGACCGACCTTTAAAATAATTTAAGAAAAAGCCAATCCCCGACGCCGTCAGAAAAAAAGGGACGGCCAACCCTAGCGCATAGACCGATAAAAGTCCCACACCGGTTGTAACCGATCCGGACAGACTGGCATAAACCAGAATTGTCCCCAATATAGGGCCAACACAAGGGGTCCAACCGGCGCCAAACGCCATGCCAATCAAAAACGATCCAATGGCGCCAGATGGCCTTGCCGCAAAATAAAATCGGGCCTCTTGGATTAAAAAGTTCGGCTTGATCATGCCGGTCATATAAAGACCGAAAAAGACAATCAGTCCGCCGCCAATCTGCCTGGCAATATGCTGATTCAGTAAGAAGAATTGACCCAGCAGGGTCGCTGACGCGCCCAACAGAACAAAAATCGTTGAGAAACCCAGGATAAAGATCACGGCGTGTTTCATCACAAGATTTCTCGACTGTTTTGAATCTATCCTGCGTTCTGGTCCAGAAAGTCCAGTCAAATAGGAGAGATAAGACGGGATCAGTGGAAGAATGCAAGGAGAGATAAACGATAAAAGCCCTGCGGAAAAGGCCAACGTGTATGAAACGGTTTCCATGATCTTACTTGTCTTGTGCCTTGACAGATCATTAGGGCGGATTGAGGCGAATCAAGACAGATTCCTTTGATATTTGTTGACTGCGGCGTTATGTTCCTCTAGTGTTTTTGAAAAATAGTGGGTGCCGTTATTTTTTGATACAAAGTAAAGATATTCCACATCTGCTGGAGCCATGGCCGCAGATAACGCGGCCTCTCCCGGATTTCCGATTGGGCCGGGAGGAAGCCCGGGGATGAGATACGTGTTGTAGGACGAAGGCGTCACCAGATCTTTTCGCGTGAGATTCCCGTTAAAATCGGGCAAACCGAAGATGACCGTGGGATCGCTTTGAAGGCGCATACCCTGTCTCAAACGATTATGAAATACAGCCGAAATAATGGGGCGTTCCGAACTTTCTGATGTTTCTTTATCGATCATCGACGCAAGAATGACGATCTCCCGTTGAGATAGCTCCGACAAAACCTCCGTTTTCTCAAGGAGGGGATTAAATCGGGATTTAAACCGATTGACCATTTGTTTGATAATATCCTCCGACGATGCCCCTTCCGCGATAAAATAAGTATCTGGAAAAAGATACCCTTCCAGACTCTCGGCGCCAATACCAAGCTCATGGAGTAAAATCGGGTCACGAGTGGCTATTAAAAAATCTTCTTCATATCCCAATCCCGCCTGATACAAAATCTTGGCGATCTCTCGGGAAGATTGACCCTCACGAATGGTTATCTCCTTTTGTGAGATCTTTCCCAAAACCAGCAAATCTAATATATCGATGGGACGCATCGCGGCGTGAAAGGTGTAGAGGCCGGGTTTAATCTTTTGATCCTTGCCGTGCCATTGGCCCAACAAACGAAAATAAATCGAATTGGTAATCAGTTGGCGTTCCGTCAGGAGCTCCGCAACAGACTTAAAAGATGCCCCTTCCAAAATACGAACCTCTTTTTGAACCGTTCCGGAAAAATCTGGGTTTAGAAAGAAAATCCCGATATGAGTAGCCCCCGCCAAAATCAACAAAAAAATTCCATTTCGGATGAACGACATAAAAGAATTCCATTTATTTCGACTGATAAGAAAATTGCAGGGGCGCGGCGCGCCCGCCCCGACGGGCACAAAGCGGATATATTATTTTCCACCCGGAGACGGCATTCCGTGTACCTTCGCCGCAAGGTCGGCCAATCCTTTTTCTAATCGTTCGATATCGGCTCGGGACGGAATTCGGATCGTCTGCGCAACGCGATTGCATATATCTTCCACCTTCTGACTGCATTCCGCTTCCACCTTTTCCCCTGATTCCAAGAAGGCGCGAATTTTCCTAGCCCCTTCAGAGGAATTGGCTTCCCCTTTTTGAGCAAGCGTGTCTAGTGCCTCTTTTGCCCGTTCCGAAACGCCTAACCCAATCAACGCCGCCCGTTTAAGTGTAGTAAACATATTTAGCCTCCTTAAGGTTTTTTCATTAACTGAATAATCTCCGCAGATTTTGCCAACGCGGCATCCAGTTGATCGACACCTTTTCCCCCTGCCTGCGCCATTTCCGCTTTTCCTCCTCCGGTGCCGCCGATGAACACGGCTAATTTTGCCGCAATCCCCGATGCGGGATACAACGCCGTCCATTCCGGCGTGACCATCACCACAACGGTTGCCTTCTCCCCCGCTTCATCACCCGCACCCACGATAACAATACCAGACCTTAAACGATCTCGCAACCGATCGGCATCTGCACGCAGATCCTTTGCATTCGAAGGAGGCATCTTCTGGACAAGCAGAGAAACCGATCCAATATGTACGACTTCAAGCAAAGGATCAAACGCTGAAGCGTTGCCCCGCTTTGATTTTAATTTTTCAATCTCCCGATCTTTTTCCTTCAATGACGTTTTGAGAGAGGCAGCGATCTCCCGTAAAGTGGCTTCCAGTTTTTTAACCTCCTGATACGCAAATACACCAGTCACCGCTTCGATTCGGCGAATTCCAGAGGCCACCGATCCTTCCTTAACAATTTTAAACAAGCCAATCTCGCCCGTGTAGCGACAATGTGTCCCTCCGCATAACTCCCGGCTAAAATCGGAAACCTGTACTACACGGACAGACGCCCCATACTTTTCCCCAAAGAGGGCCATCGCGCCAGACGAAATCGCCTCTGCAACGGCCATGACCTCTGTACCCACACTGCTGTTTTCTAAAATACGCTCATTGACGCGGGCCTCAATCTTGTTGATCTCATCTTGTGTCATGGAGGTAAAATGCTGGAAATCAAATCGAAGACGCTCGGGACAAACCAGCGACCCCGCCTGCTTGACATGATCCCCCAGTGTCTCCCTTAACACGGCGTGCAAAATATGCGTTGCTGTATGGTTGCGAGCAGTATTCTGCCGCGCCTCTTTATCAACTTGGGCACGATAAGTCCCCCCAACAGAAACAGTTCCCTTTATCACGCGGGCACGGTGCAAAAAAGTCTCTTTCCGTTTCTGTGTATCCTCAATCGCGACCTGCGACTCCTCTGAAACCAGCAGGCCCGAATCTCCCACCTGCCCGCCTCCTTCACTATAAAAAGGGGATTGGTTAAAGATCAGTTCTACCTGCTCACCGGCAGAAGCCGAAGCAACGGGATCGCTTCCTTTAAAAATATGAAGCAACTTCACATCTTCTGTAAGATGCTCATAGCCGGTAAAAGGCGTGGGCGCGGCCATCGACTCCATCTCCTTCAACAAAGCAGGCGAAGGATTCGGGGCAATCGGAGTCGCCGCTATTGCGAACCGCGCGTTGCGCGCCCGTTCCTGTTGCGCCAGCATCGCAACTTGAAACCCCGATTGATCAATCGATAATCCTGCCTCTTCGGCAACTTCCATTGTCAGGTCAACGGGGAATCCGTATGTGTCATACAGTTTGAAAACAGTTTCCCCGCCGATTTCCCGTTCCCCTTTCTTTTTCACGGTTTCAACGATCTCCTCCATGAACGCCCCGCCTCGGGTTAAGGTTTCCTCAAACTGTTCTTCTTCCATCCGCACCATCTGGCCAATCTGATTTCGATGCTGTTCTAATTCCGTGTAGGGGGAACGCATTGTATCAATAACCTCCCCTGTTAGTGTATGCAGGGCAACGATACCCAGTTTCCTGCCAAAACGGGCGGCCCTTCTGATAATCCGGCGCAAGACATAACCGCGTCCCTCATTCGACGGGATGACACCGTCGCTGATTAAAAAAGTCATCGCCCGAAGGTGATCCGCAATAACGCGGGCTGGCATCAACTGAATGGTTTCATTTACAGATTGCCCTATTTCCCGGGCAATCGCGCTGAAGATCGGTTTGAAAAGATCGGTCTGATAATTACTCGCAACCCCTTGGCATATCGCGGTCATTCTTTCTAATCCCATCCCTGTATCAATGCTTGGATTGGGAAGAGAAGTCGTTCCGTTTGCGCTTTTATTATATTGCATAAAAACCAAGTTCCAAATCTCAATATATCGATCACAATCACACAATCCAATGCCGGGGCAGTTCAGATGAAGCGCTTCTCCCTGATCAATGAAAATTTCCGAGCAAGAGCCGCAGGGGCCCGTTTCGCCCATTTGCCAAAAGTTATCTTTTGCGCCGAGACGGAGAATCCTTTCCTTGGATAGATATCGTTTCCAGAACATTTCTGCCTCGTCATCGTCCTGATAAACCGTAATCCAAATTTTATCTTTGGGCAGATTAAAACCGTCTGTTACAAGCTCCCACGCAAACTCTATCGCTTCTTTCTTGAAATAGTTTCCGAAGGAGAAGTTTCCGAGCATTTCAAAAAATGTGTGATGACGGGCGGTTTTTCCGACCTGATCAAGATCGTTGTGTTTTCCACCGGCCCGCATACATTTTTGAGAGGAAACCGCGCGAACATAAGACCGTTTTTTCTCTCCCAAAAATGTTGATTTAAATTGCACCATCCCCGCGTTGGTGAAAAGAAGTGAAGGATCGCCTTCAGGAACAAGGGGAGAACTCAAAACCTCCGCATGATCCCGTTCTCTAAAATAGCGAATAAATAAAGATCGAACTTCTGATGAAAATGTTTCTTTCATAGCCAATCTATGTTAATGATTCCTTGTACAACAAGAAAATCTTTATCGCCCGTAACAGGGTATAGGAAGACGGGTTACCACTTTTAATCTCTGTTCTTGGGTTTTACCGAAGCGATAACCCTGCAAAAACCTTTGTAGCGGTTACGGAGAAATCGATAAACGGTTTGGGCCAGATTCCCAGCCATAGAACACCTGTTATCCCCGTATATAAAACAAGTCTCATCGGAAGGGAAAGGGGAATGGGCGTTGCGTCTGTCGGCTCAACGGAGTAGATTTTCTTCACCACAATGAGATAATAATAAAACGAGATCACAACATTCACCAATCCCACAGAGACAAGAAATATCAATCCTTGCTGCACGGCGGCGGCAAAGAGGTAAACCTTCGCGATAAATCCGGCCAGCGGCGGCACACCGGCTAACGAAAGCAAAAAAAGGAGCATCGCAAAGGCCATCAATGGAGACTTCCGGTTTAATCCGACAAGATCATCGATGTCATCCGTATTGGTTGCGTTTGCATAGATAATGACAACGACAAAGGCCCCCAGATTGGCAAAAAGATAGGTCATGAGATAAAACAAAACAGCATCCGCCCCTATTTTAGTCCCTGCGGCCATTCCGATTAAAATAGTCCCGATCTGGGCAATCCCCGAATAGGCCAGAAGTCGCTTCATATTTTTCTGGGCAATCGCAGTAATGTTCCCATAGGTCATTGAGAAAATCGATACCGTAGCGATCAGCCAAACCCAATCCTGCTTTAAATCGGACAATGTCGCAAAGGCCAATCTTAAAAAGAGGCAGAGGGCCGCCGCTTTCGGAACAACGGAAAGATAGGCCGTTACCGGTATCGGGGCGCCTTCGTAAACATCCGGAATCCATGCGTGAAACGGAAAGGCCCCAATTTTAAACCCGATCCCGATAAAGACAAATAGAAGCCCAAGAACAAGGCCAATCGACATCTTATGTTCTATCGCCGCGATTTTTGAAAAGAGAATGGTCCCAGTATCGCCATAGATCAGACTGATGCCGAAAACTATTATGGAGGCTGTCAGCACTCCTAAAATAAAGAACTTGATTCCCGCCTCATTTGATTTGACATCGTCTCGAAGGTAGGCAACTAAGATATAGAACCCAAACGTGGAAAATTCCAGTGTAATGAAAAGGGAAAGAAAATCGTTGGCCGAGACCATAAACATCATCCCCAGCGCGGAAAAAAGGAGCAGATAATAATACTCCCCTTGAAAATGGGGCAGGCCGTTCACGTAATCTAACGAGGATAAAAATACCAGCATGGTTGCAACCAGAATGAATATCTTAAAGAAGATGGCCAATGGGTCGAGTACAAACATCGTATTAAAAGCCGTCTCGTTTACGCCGGATATTGCCATACCGATCAATTGAAAAATAATGAACGCCATACCGAAAATGGAAAAAATAGCCAGTCTTTTTTTGGGAACTTTCGGACAAAGAAAATCAATCAGAAGCACCAAACTGCTTAAAAGCGTCATCCAGAGTTCAGGGACGACGAGGGTTATGTTCATCATGGAGGAGATTGTATCAGATTGAGGGATCGTTGTGATAGCATCAGCATGCGTGACGGTAGGGCCGCAGCCTTACAGTCAGACCCTTATTGTATGCGTCTTATATCGGCGCCCACCTTGGATAATTTCTCCTCTATTTTCTCATACCCGCGATCCAGATGATAGATCCGTAAAACCTCTGTTTCTCCTTCAGCGACCAACCCGGCCAAAATAAGAGAGCTGGACGCCCGAAGGTCGGAGGCCATCACCGGCGCGCCAGAGAGGGCCTTCACTCCTTCCACAATCGCGTGATTTCCTTCCAGATATATTTTCGCCCCCATTCTGCGAAGCTCGGCGGCGTGACCAAATCGAGATTCAAAAATCGCCTCTGTGATTTTTGATAACCCATTAGACACCGTCATCAGAGCCATCATTTGCGCCTGCATATCGGTCGGAAACCCGGGATACGGCATCGTAGTAAAATCAACCGCGCGAATTGCTTTTCCTCGAATATGTAGTGTTGACTTGCCAGATGTTATTTCAACGCCGGTTTTTTTCAGTAAACGAATCAGACTTTCCATGTGCCCTGGATTGCAATCGCGCAGCATCAGATCCCCGCCTGTTATCGCCGCCGCCACCATAAATGTTCCAGTCTCAATCCGGTCGGGCATAATACAATAGGGAGTACAACCCCTGCGAGAGAAGCCGGACAGTACGGAAACGCCATGAATGACAATTTGTTCTGTTCCCGCTCCGGTAATATCAGCCCCACAACCGTTTAAGAAGCAGGCAAGATCGATAATCTCTGGTTCCTGCGCGGCGTTTGTCAGAATGGTTGTCCCTTCCGCAAGCGTGGCCGCCATCATGATATTTTCAGTGCCGGTTACAGTCGATTTCTCAAAGTGGATTGGCATGCCTTGCAGGGGACGTTGCCTCGCAGGGGACGTTCCCCCTTTTAATTTTTTTGCCTTGGCATGGATCATTCCATGTTCCACGACAATTTCAGCGCCCATTTTTGAAAGAGCCGTTAGATGAAGATTGATCGGTCGCACCCCAATCGCGCATCCACCCGGGAGGGAAACGTGGGCCTCCCCGTATCGGGCTAACAAGGGCCCCAATACCAGCACCGACGCGCGCATCGTCTTGACCCATTCATATTGCGCCTCACAACTGGTTATCTGTTTGATCTCAATGGTGCAAACATCGTCCTGTTCTGAAATCTGTGCCCCCATCGCACACAGTAGTTTTTGCATTGTGAAAATATCAACGACTTTGGGAACACGTTTCAGTTGATGGGGTTCGGAAGAAAGCAGTGTCGCGGCTAAAATCGGAAGCGCCGCGTTTTTTGCCCCGCCGATTTCTATCTCCCCGGAAAGAGGTTTCCCACCGGAAATAATTATTTTGTCCATCACCCCATCCCCACCTAACCTCCCCTTGAAGGGGAGGCATTACTTGATTGGCAGATTAGAATGCGGTCAATTCCAGCAAAATCCTTTACGACGCTTGCCTTAAGAGGGGTATTATTTTTTACAAAGTCGATCAGACGGACTGATTGCCCCATTCCTATCTCCAGGATCAATACTCCGAGAGGGGATAGAAAGGGCGGGGCTTTTCTCAGAACAGATTTGAGATGGGCAAGCCCGCAATCTTCCGAGAAGAGCGCAAGCGGCGGCTCATACTCTAAAACCTCTGGGTCCATTGTCTGCCAATCTTCCTCCGCAATGTATGGAGGATTACAAACAATGAGATCGTATATATCTTTCTGTGGCGTCAATGGAGAAAAAAGATCCCCCTCTGAAAAAGTAATTTGATAGGCATGATGACGTTGTTGATTCAATCGAGCGGTGTCTAATGCAATCTTGGAGCAATCAATCGCAGTAATGGAAGCAAGCGGAAACCGTTTAGCTAGCGCAATGGCCAGCGCACCGCTTCCGGTGCAGAGATCCAAAATAGATTGCGGATTTATCTTAAGTTGGTTTATCTCCTCCACAATCAGTTCGGTTTCGGGGCGCGGAATAAAAACGCCGGGAGAGACAGAAAATGGGAGACCGCAGAAATCAACTCGCCCTGTAATATATTGAAGCGGTTCGTGTCGGCCCCGTCTTATAATTTTATCAACGAACGCAGAGTTATCCTCGTTTGAAACCAGACGATTTGAATCAAGATAAAGATCAATTCGCCTAACGGATAGAAGGGTAGCAAGAATTTCTTCTGCTTCCTGTCGCGGTTTTGCAAATCCCATTTCTTTAAGATATTGCTCCCCGAAAGATAGCAGGGAGTTACTGTTTTTATACAGCAGAGGCTTGATTGATGTTCTCAAATTTTTTCTCTTCGTCCCATGCAATCAACGCGGTCATCAGTTCGTCTAGTCCTGCTCCCCCTTCTAAAATGGCGGGAAGCTGGTACAGGGAGATGTTTAACCGATGATCGGTAATTCTATTTTCTTTAAAATTATATGTTCGAATCTTCTCGCTTCGCTCTCCCGTTCCAACCTGTGACCTTCTGTTTTTGGAAATCTCTGACTCTTGTTTTTGAATCTCCAATTCCATCAGCCGGGAACGGAGCACCCGCATCCCCTTATTGCGATTTTTAAGTTGCGAGCGTTCGTCCTGACAGGAGACCACAAGGCCTGAAGGGATATGCGTAATCCGAACGGCGGAATAGGTTGTATTGACGCTTTGTCCGCCGGCCCCGGACGAGCAGAAGGTGTCAATCCGCAACTCTTTCTGGTCAATTTGAACATCGACCTCCTCCGCTTCCGGCAAAACGGCAACCGTAACGGTTGATGTATGAATCCTTCCGGAAGCCTCTGTTTCTGGAACACGCTGAACGCGATGAACGCCGCTTTCGTATTGAAGTGAGCGAAACGCCCCCCTCCCGGAAATGCCGAGAATCACCTCTTTGAAGCCCCCAATCCCGATTTCGTTAGAGGTCATAATTTCAAACTTGAATCCGCGCCGTTCAGCAAATTTCATATACATTCTCATCAGGTCCGCGGCGAAAAGAGCCGCTTCGTCTCCGCCGGTCCCCGCGCGAATTTCAAGAAATAGGTTTCGGTCGTCAAACATTCCCTTTGGAATCAGGAGCGTTTTAATACAAGCTTCCAGTTGTTGTTTTTTTTGTTGGCATTCGGCCCATTCAAGTTGAGCCATTTCTTTCAGCTCCGGTTCTACGGCGGTATCTTGCCGCATCTCGTCGCATTCGTCGATCTGATGAAGGAGGTCTTTATACAACTCATATTGACTCGCAATTTCTTCCAGTTGCGCGCGTTCTCTCCCAATCCGAACCCGATCGGAAGGGTTTGCCATCATGCGAGGATCGGAAAATTGCTCGGTTAAAGCGTCGTACTTTTTTTTGATCCCCGCAAGTTTTTCAAGAAGGGGCGCCACCCGCGCAGGGCATGTTGCCCCTACGAGGGGATTTTCGTCGGTCATGATTATTTTTTAATGTATTTCTTTTTAAACCGTTCTACGCGCCCTTCTGTGTCGACGATTTTTTGCGTGCCGGTAAAAAATGGATGACACGCGGCGCAAATATCCAGACGAATCGTAGGTTGCGTTGACCTGGATTTTAACGATGCGCCACAGGCACACGATATTTCTACTTCATGATATTTGGGGTGGATATCCGTTTTCATCTTTTCTCATTCCTCTATTTAACGAGAGCGCAGCAAGCGGCGCCCCTACGTTGGTTATTTGTTCATTGATTCTAAAAAATCTTTGTTGTTTTTGGTTCCCCGAATTTTGTCCATTAGGAATTCCATTGATTCGATGGTGGAAAGAGGGCTTAACACTTTACGAAGAATCCATAGTCTATTCAGGTCGTCTCGATCTACTAACAGCTCCTCTTTTCGGGTGCCGGAGGATGATATATCAATTGCAGGAAAAAGTCTTCGATCGGCCAGTTTTCGGTCAAGATGTACCTCCATGTTTCCAGTCCCTTTAAACTCTTCAAAGATGACGTCGTCCATTCGGCTGCCGGTATCGACGAGGGCCGTTGCGATAATCGTAAGACTTCCGCCATTTTCAATATTACGGGCAGAGCCAAAGAAGCGTTTGGGCCGTTGCAGGGCGTTGGAATCGAGTCCGCCGGAGAGGACTCTTCCGCTTGACGGGGCAACGGAGTTATGGGCGCGCGCAAGCCTTGTAATGGAATCGAGCAGAATAACGACATCTTTTTTATGCTCTACGAGCCGTTTGGCTTTTTCCAAAACCATCTCTGCCACATGAACATGACGTGTTGACGGTTCATCGAACGTAGAGCTGATCACTTCGCCTTTCACCTGGCGTTGCATATCGGTGACCTCTTCCGGTCGTTCATCGATCAGGAGCACAATCAGGACAATCTCAGGATGATTTTTCATAATCGCCTTTGCAATGGACTGAAGGATTATTGTTTTTCCAGTTCGGGGAGAGGCCACAATCAGCCCGCGCTGTCCTTTTCCAATCGGGGTAAAAAGCTCCATCACGCGCATCGAATAATCTTCCGGGGTGTAATCTAATTTAATTTTCTCCATGGGGTAAAGTGGCGTGAGATTATCAAAGAGTATTTTATCTCGTGCGATTTCGGGTTCTTCATAATTTATCTTCTCGACCTTGAGGAGGGCAAAATATCGTTCCCCTTCTTTTGGGGGGCGGATTGTCCCGGAAATGATATCCCCGGTGCGGAGATTAAACCGTCGTATTTGAGAGGGGGATATATAAATATCGTCCGAGCCGGGGAGGTAATTGCAATCGGGGGAGCGAAGGAACCCAAACCCTTCCTGGAGCGTTTCCAATACCCCGTCGCCATAAATCATACCGTTTTTATCAGATTGAGCTTGAAGAATGGAAAATATCAGCTCCTGTTTCCGAAGACTGCTTGCCCCTTCAATTTTTAAATCTCTGGCGACATCGTTTAATTCGGAGATTGTTTTTTCCTTTAAGTCTGTAAGAATCATTTAGATTTCTCCTTGAATACTACACCCTGAAGGTCTAGACCCTAAAGGTGTGTTCATAGATGAAGATTTGATATAAAAGCAGAAGAGATCCCGTTCCTGATATACACGAACGGGGGTGATGATAACATCTTTTTTTTCCCTTGTCAACAGGCCGCATTGCCTCTGTTCTCGGGAGCCTCTTCAGGTGGTATGATCTGTTTAAAACGGGAATACAGGAGCAGGTCATAGATAATCTTTAACCCGCCTGCCACAAAGAATGGCGCCCCCATCCATAAGGGATTTGACAGCAGCATTCCGCAAAGCATAGGCGATAGCGCTCCCACCACAGAACGGGCAATCGTTGTAACACCAGCGGCCGCAGAACGCTCGTCTGGTGCGACGACCGCCATTGTGTAGGACTGACGGGTGGGGATATCCATTTGGGAAATGCTAAAGCGCAACAACAGTAAGAAGACGGTGGAAGATAAATTGGGCATGAGTGGCACTAAACAGAGCAAAACATTTGACGGAAGATGCGTGAAAACCATTGTGTTGACGAGACCAATCCGTGCCGCAATGGGAGCCGCGAGTAACGCCGAGATGCCAGCCAGAAGGTTTGCGCCAAAAAATATTCGCCCAATCGTGCCGACATCAATCCCAAATTTTATATGGAACCAATAGGCCAACATGCTTTGTAGGATAAAGCCGCCCGCGAAAGAGTCTAAAGCGAAAAGGGCGCAAAGCCGCATTACCACGCCTCTGGAACGGTGCAGTCCAAAAGTGTGTGCAGTGAGGGGAGGCGCAACGACTTCAACAGATGGCGAGAGGCCGAGGAAAATAAAACAGAGAACAACCCCGCTTATCGCGTAGCCGATTAAAATAATACGGTATGTCGCCAGTGGTGAAAAGCCCGATTCTTGCAAGGTTTGAGCGAGTAATCCGCCGCCAAGCGCGCCCAACGCAGTTGCAAACGAGCCGACGAGGTTATACCATGCAAACAATTGAGTGCGCCGTTCGTTCGGTATGAGCTGAGAGATGGCCGCTTGTTCCATTGGCAAAAATGGGCCAATTTCACCGCCGCTTGGGCTGATAACCCCGATAATCGCGGCGATCATTAAGAGGAGTAGGTTGCGGGTCAGGACAAAAACCACACCGGCCAGAATGATCAGCGCCGCGCCCAACAACAACATCCGCCGTCTTCCGATCTTGTCCGCCGAGGTGGTTATCAAGAGCGAAACCCCTGCATCCCCGAAAAGTGTAAGCGTAAACAGGAGACCGATACTCTCTTCATTGAGGCCGATTTGCGAAAGATACAATGCCAGCACGATGGATAAAAAACCGTACGAAAATAAACGTGTCATCCGCGAGGCGAATAACAGAGTTATATCCATACTGTATCCACTTGACCCTTCCCTGTGGGGATGCTACGATCTCGCAGTCGGCGTTCCGATTCGCAGTCGGCGTTCCAACTCATGGATGCCTTGATCTGACATTCACCCCAAGGGTATGGACCCTCAGGGCTAACCCTATATGGATTTGAAACGGCTATGGTCTCTCTTTGCGGGATTAAAATATCACACACCTATCGATTTTTCAAGGCCCTGAAAGAGGTCTCATTAGAGCTGCAAAAAGGAGAGTGTTATGCCTTGTTTGGTCCAAACGGCGCCGGGAAAACAACCTTGATGAAGATTTTTGCCACGCTGTTACAGCCCACCTCCGGAACCGTTACCATCATGGGGAGAGACGGTGTACAAGATCGCGAAGAGGCGCGCCGATTTCTATTTTTCATCGGACATGGGTCGTTTCTTTACGATGATCTGACGGCAATCGAAAATATTGAATTTGCAATCGGCCTTCGCGGCTGGCTGCCCACATTAGGCGAGATTAAGATGGCGTTAGATCGTGTTGGAATCGGTCCTTATGCCTCTCAAAAAAGCCGAACTCTTTCTACCGGTATGCAAAAACGTCTTGCTTTAGCCAAGGCGATTTTAGCCGAGCCAAACCTCTTACTGCTGGATGAGCCGTATGCCTCGCTGGATGAAAAAGGGATAGCTATTATGAACGAATTGATTTGCGACTTTCTTAAAAAAGGGGCTTCAGTGCTTCTTTCCAGCCATGATCGGGCCAAGACGGCGGAGGTCGCGACGCACGCAGGCATTTTGCACAACAAGGGGTTGCGAGAAATCCCGGTTACGGAGCTTGCCCATGCCCTTTTTTGATGTCATTAAATGGATCGTCTGGAAAGATATTCTCTCGGAGATCAGAAGCCGTGAATCAATTTCATCCTTGTTTTTCTTTGCGTTAAACGTCATCCTCATCTTTAGCTTTAGCTTTTCAGTTGATCGGGACGTTACGCTTGCGTTGATGCCCGGACTGATCTGGGTGGCGTTTGGCTTTACATCTATTTTGGGGCTGGGAAAGTCGTTTCTTTCGGAAACGCATAACGACTGTATAGGGTATCTTCAAATGGCCCCCGTTCCCAAAGGGGCGATCTATCTTGGAAAACTTGCTGGAAATCTTCTGCTCATGTTGTTTGTTGAAATGATTCTGTATCCACTGTTTATGATCTTTTTCAATTTAGATATTCTTGTCAAACTCCCTACCCTTTTGATAATATCTTTGTTGGCGACGATAGGGCTTTCCGCATTGGGAACCCTCTTTTCAGCTTTAACGGTTCAAACTCGGGCAAGGGAGGTGATGTTTCCGCTCCTGCTTCTGCCGCTTTCTGTGCCTGTTTTCATCGGCGCCGTGGAGTCAACGCAGGGCGCGTTAAGCGGAGACCCCTACTCTTTTTATGGGCATTGGATTGCATTGCTCTTTGTGTTCGATATGATCTTAACCATCGCTTCTTTTTGGATGTTTGAATTTATTCTGGATTACTAATGTTCTTCCGCTTATATTAAGGGGTGGGGTTAATATCATGGTTAGCCAGCGACTGATCGGCACATTACGGAAGTGGGAAGGAGGCGTAGGAATTCTAGCGGGCCTTTTTATTTTTACTGGCTTATATCTTGGGCTTGTGGTCTCTCCGCCGGATTATTATCAAGGGGAAGTCGTTCGGATTATATATGTGCATGTGCCGTTCGCCAAGGTGTCGCTGCTGTCTTATACCACCCTTTTTCTGGGGTCATGTGCCTACCTTTGGAAAAAAGATCCGATCGTTGACAACCTCTGTCACGCCGCCGCCGGTATCGGTGTTTTCTTTACCTCCGGCGCGTTGATAACCGGATCGATCTGGGCCAAACCGACATGGAACACATGGTGGACATGGGATCCGCGCCTTGTTTCTTTCGCCATCTTATTGCTGATTCTCATTGGATATTTAATGTTAAGAACCTTCGTGGACGACAAAAGAAAGGAGGCCGCTTATGCGGCGGTGTTGGCGATTATTGGCTTTGTCGATTTGCCGATTGTCTATTTCTCTGTAGAGTGGTGGCGGACGTTGCATCAGCCGATGTCGATCTCCACGCGGGGAATCAGCATCGCGCCGGGGATGCTTACGCCGCTTGCTTTCATGGCAATTGGAATCTCGCTTCTTTTTTTCTATATGTTGATGGTTCGCACGCAGATGCTTTATTTGCAGCATCTTTTAGAGGCAAAACGAGGCGGGTTGTTAAGCGAAGAAGAAGGGTAGGGGCGATTCATGAATCGCCCTTACAAATGGTAATTCCATATGAAGCTAGGAGAAAGGCAATCGCTTCGACAAATTTATTTTCGATGGACAATCATTTTGATTATGGTTACGTTCATTTTCGCCTTTGCTATTTTTCGTTACAATAGGGAGGTTGCCGCAATCTCCCCCGAGGCGCTTTTGCGCATCAGGCCGGACGGAATGGTGCGCGTGTTGGGAAGGGTTGTGGCCGGAACACTGAATAAGCAGGAGTCCGCGCCTGTGTTTGTTCTGTCAGGCGAATCAATGATAGATGGGCAGACAAAGATTGTTGTTCGTTATATCGGGAAGCCGGACGATAATTTACGGGAGCTGAAACTGCTGGTTTTTTCCGGTTTTTTTGATCCGGGGAAAATGGAGTTTACTGCGCAAAAAATATCGCCGGTCCCCAATATTGGATTTATTGCGTCTGCCTATCTGCTCTCTTTGCTTCCTTTGATGTTGTTTTTGTTTAATATGGAACGAAGACTGATCCAACTTTCCATACTCATTAAGGAAGAAAAAGGCTATCAGCCAGCAACAGACTCCCCTCCCCTTCAAGGGGAGGGCTATGGTGGGGATGGGCTAAAATGAACAAGAACAAAAAAAAGCCCGCAATAATCAGCATTGTGCTGATCTTGCTGGGCGTAGGGTATTTGGCTTTCAGTAATTTCGGGAAGAATCTCGTCTATTTTTTTACCCCTTCTGAAGTGGTGGCATTCACGCCAAGCCACTACGGGAAAAAGGTTCGCGTCGCGGGAATGGTTGTCAGAGAGAGCGTGAAGATGATCCCGAATACCTTGGAAATGACGTTTCGATTGTCCGATGGAAAAGCGACGATTCCCATTCATTACAAAGGGGTCCCTCCAGACCTTTTTAAGGAGGGGCAGGGGGCCGTTGTGGAAGGATATTGGAATTCGGATTTACACTTTTATTCAAAAATGATTATGGCAAAACATTCCGAAGATTATATGCCGCCAGAGATGAAACAAGCCGGCGTTTCATTGCCCAGAAAAGACCTTTTAAAAACGCTGCAGGTGGAGTAAGGTTTTCGATGGATGTCACAACATTATTTTTAGCGTTTAGCCTGATTGGGAGTCGAGGAATCCTCTATCTTCTGATCGGTTTGAGCATATTGTCGGTTGCCGTTATTCTGGAACGGTGCTTTTATTTTTATACCAATCGGCCTGCCCCCGTTCTCCTTCGGGAACGGCTTCTTAAGCATCTTCATACCGGTCAATGGGAGGATGCCGTAAAACTCACAGAAACCAGCAATGACCCGGAATCTCGCTGTATGCAGCGTATTGGTATTGCGCCTTTGGAGGATATCGGGTTGACCGAGCAACATCTGATTAATGGGATACATCTTGAACTAAACCAGATGGAAAGAGGGTTGCTGATCTTGGGAACGCTGGGGAATAACGCGCCGTTTATTGGACTTTTGGGAACGGTGTTAGGGGTTATCAGGGCATTCCATGATCTCTCTGTCGCTGGGACAGGTGGCCCCAATGTAGTGATGCTGGGGATTTCGGAGGCGCTGGTCGCAACGGCCATGGGACTGTTCATTGCCATTCCATCTGTAATCGCCTATAACTTTTTTCAGCGTCGTATCCGAAAGACCCGTTTACAGATAGAACAGTTGGTTGCTGCAATTCTTTTGTGCTTGAAGGCGCGGAAGGAGTGACGCCCTGTGACATCCTCCCAACATCACGATGATGATTTCATCACCGGCATCAACATCATCCCACTGGTCGATATTGTTTTGGTCTTGCTGATTATTTTTATGGTGACGGCAACCATTATGCAGCCTTCTTCTTTGCCCGTTCACCTGCCGAAGGCGAAAACAGCGGAATCCCCAACACCAGCGCCTCTTCATGTTGTCCTGATGGAAGATGGAACGATTACTGTGAATGGCCAGCCAGCAACGATTACGGAACTCAAACGACTTTTTTATCAACAAGCAGGGCGCGATCCTAAAACATCCATTGTGATTGGCGCGGATCGCAAGGTTGCACATGGGGAGGTCATCCATCTGATCGATATGGCACGCGAAGCCGGTCTGTCACGATTCGCATTTATGGTAGAAGGGGTACGACCCCTGCGAAAGGATGAGACCCGATGACCGCAAGACTGACCTTGCTGGAACGGGATAGCATTGCATTATTATTGTCAATCCTGCTCCATTTCTCTTTCATCGCTGTTATCCCTATGCCGCGGGGTTCAACCCATTCTGTTCCTGTTCCC
>JACPZM010000128.1 GCA_016195485.1 Candidatus Troglogloeales bacterium
AGTCGTCGGCGATGGAACCGTTGCGGGGCTTCGCTTTCAAGACGACACGATCCTTGACGTTGATATGATTATTATCTCTGCGGGGATTTGCCCGCGCGATGACCTTGCGCGTGAATGCGGGCTTGACGTTGGCGAGCGGGGCGGGGTGGTTATAGACGACAAACTGATGACCTCCGATCGATCGATTTATGCCATTGGGGAAGTGGTCTTGCACCGGGATTTGACGTATGGCCTTGTTGCCCCCGGATATATGATGGCCGATGCACTGGCGGCCAATCTCACCGGTGGAGATGTGTCGTTTATCGGCACCGATCTGTCTGCCAAGCTCAAACTTTTAGGGGTTGATGTCGCGAGTTTCGGTCAATATGAACTGCCATCAGAACAAGTGAAGCCGCTGGTATGGGAAGATCCGTTTAACGGCACTTACAAGAAACTTCTTTTTAATCCCGATGGCACGCGCCTTTTGGGGGGGATGCTTGTTGGGGATACCAGCGATTACAGCCCTCTTTACATGATGGCAAAAAGCGGCGACCCCCTTCCATGCAAACCGCAGGAGATGATTCTTGGAAAGTCGGGCGGCGCTTCTGCGCTGGGGGGTGTCGAGACGATCCCCGATACGGCCCAGATCTGCTCCTGTAACAACGTCACGAAGGGGGCGATCCGTAGCACCATTAAGGAGCAGAAACTCACAGCGATTGGGCAGGTCAAGGAGATCACAAAGGCGGGCACCGGCTGTGGCGGCTGTCTTCCGCTGGTGACCGACATCTTTCGCGCCGAAATGAAGAAGGCGGGGGTGATACTTCACAATCACCTCTGTGAGCATTTTCCTTTTTCACGCAGTGAGATATTCGGCATTATTAAGGTGAAAAAACTTACGACCTTTGACGAGATTATTTTACAGTATGGCGCTGGATACGGCTGTGAAATCTGCAAACCGGCGATCACATCAATTCTGGCGGCGCTGTGGAACGAAACGATTATCAATCCAGGGCATCAAACGCTTCAGGATACCAACGACCGGTTTCTCGCCAATATGCAGCGCGGGGGATTGTATTCGGTCATCCCCCGTGTAGCAGGGGGTGAAATCTCACCCGACAAGCTGATCGCTTTAGGGGAGACGGCCAAGCAATTTGGCCTCTACTCTAAAATTACCGGCTGGCAACGGATTGATCTCTTTGGGGCGAAGGTGCAGGATCTGCCAGATATCTGGGAAAAGCTGATCAACGCCGGCTTTGAAAGCGGCCATGCGTATGGCAAGGCATTGCGAACGGTCAAGAGTTGTGTCGGCACGACATGGTGCCGCTACGGCGTGCAAGATTCCGTCGCGTTCGCCGTGCGTGTGGAGAACCGTTACAAAGGAATTCGTGCGCCGCATAAAGTCAAGGCTGCCGTATCGGGGTGCATACGTGAGTGTGCGGAGGCGCAGGGAAAAGATTTTGGACTTGTGGCAACGGAGAAAGGGTACAACCTGTATGTCTGTGGGAACGGGGGTGTCAAACCCCGGCATGCCGATCTGCTGGCCGCCGATATTGATGAAGAGACCGCGATTTTGTACTTGGATCGCTTCATGATGTATTACATCATGACGGCGGACAGAATGACCCGAACTGCCGTCTGGATCGAAAAATTAGAAGGCGGAATTGAACACTTAAAAGATGTGATTATCCATGATAAACTTGGCATCTGCGGGGAGTTGGAAGCGATGTGTCAATTTCTAGTTGATTCCTACAGATGCGAGTGGACCGAGGTCGTCAGCGATCCTGCAAAACGGAAACTGTTCCGTCAGTTTGTGAATACGGACGAAAACGAATCAAGCATTGAGATCATTTCGGAGCGGGGTCAGCCGCGTCCCGCGTATTGGCCGAGCGAGGCGGTTTCGCTGGAACAGTTCAATCAGTTGAGTCGAAGCCTGTCCGACAAGGATAAGCGTTCAAGGGAGGTTCCTCCCGCGTGGGTAAAGGTCGGAACTGTTTCGGACTTCCCCCACAATGGCGGGGCCACGATCAAGTATGGCAAGGTCCAGATCGCCGTCTTTAATTTTACCAGCAAGAGTGAGTGGTATGCCTGCCAACAGATGTGTCCGCATAAGAAGGCGTTTGTCTTGTCGCGCGGGATTATTGGTGATGCCCATGGGATACCCAAGGTCGCCTGTCCATTGCACAAGAAAACCTTCTCCCTGACATCCGGGGCATGTATAAGCGGCGAAGACTATTCCGTACGGGTCTTTCCGGTTTCCGTCACGGGTGAAGATGTCTTTTTGTCTCTCCCGCCGATCGACGTTCTGGATCAACTGCTGGCAACCGAGATTGGCTGTCAGTTGGCCACGTCGTGCGAGACGGGGTTGCATGTGGTTTCTTGATCTATGAGTAGGTAACATATTAGAAAAAGGGGAATTAAACCAGAGATTGTTACGTAGGAAAATAATCAGAGCTGGACCATAAATTTCTATTGCTTAATCTGTATTAAAAGAAGCCGCATCGTGTACAATCGCATCAATATTTTGGAAAAACATGGAAACGCGGGAGCTTCTCAAAAAAGTTAGACAGGTTGAAATCAAAACACGCGGCATGGTCAATCATCTCTTTTCCGGAGAGTACCACAGCGTGTTCAAAGGACGCGGGATGGAATTCTCGGAGGTGCGCGAGTACCAAGTGGGTGACGATATCAGAACCATTGACTGGAATGTTTCCGCGCGGTGTAACCATCCCTTTGTAAAAGTTTTTGAAGAGGAACGCGAGCTGACCGTGATGCTGATTGTTGATCTCTCCCGTTCGGGGCAGTTCGGCACGGGGCGACAGTTGAAAAATGAGATTGCCGTGGAGATATGTGCGCTCCTCGCCTTTTCTGCAATCAAAAACAACGACAAGGTCGGCCTGATTCTTTTTACGGACCGAATCGAAAAAATTGTCCCAGCCAAGAAAGGGCGATCCCACATCCTTCGGATCATCCGCGAATTGCTGTCCGTCTCGGCGGAAGGCGTAGGCACCAATATCAAAGGCGCGCTCGAGTATTTTAATCATGTCAACAAAAAGCGTACAATTGCCTTTCTTATCTCCGATTTTCTTGACACGGGCTATGATCGCACTCTCCGCATTATCGGCAAAAAACATGATGTGATCGCGGTAGAGATCGCCGATCCCCGCGAAGCGCAATTACCGTCCGTTGGTCTTGTAAAGTTTAAGGATGCGGAAACAAATCAAGAACGCTTTATTGACACAGACAATAAAATGATACGACAGGAATTTACGCGCTATTGGCAGGAGAGGGAGGCTAACCGCAGGAATCTGTTCATGAGAAGTAAGATCGATGCGATTTCGATTCGGATTGACCGGCCGTACATCAGACCGATTGTGGATTTTTTCAAACTAAGAGAGCGTCGGTTATAGTTTTCATTTCTTCGAGAAACTGGATGACTTGGTTTCGCGTAACCGAAGGAAAGTCATCTAGAAATTCATCCAGAGACTCATCCCCTTCTAATGTAGTCAAAGAGGTTTTGGACTGGAACACGAGTGCCCTTAAAAACAGGGGCTCCACCCATGACCTCAAGATTGGTTTCAACCACCGTCAACATAGGGGCATCCTATCACAACGGTATGTCATATATTAACCATCTCATAATAGAACAAGATTTCTTGTCGCTTACACTCCTCGAAATGACACCCCTGTTGCCATTTCGAGCGAAGGGAGAAACCTTTTAT
>JACPZM010000122.1 GCA_016195485.1 Candidatus Troglogloeales bacterium
CATCTAAAATAAGCTCTTCTGCGTGGCGCCGAGAGGCAATTCCCGCCTTTGCGATAATTTTTTGTAACCGTTCCATAGAACCTTGCTTGAAACCAACGCGCTTTCATTGTAACATAAGCGCCACATTGCAGATGTCGAAAATAGCGCAACTTCTAAAAAATGGAATCCTGATCGCAGCGCTGATTGTCTGTATCGGTTACAGCAAAACACCCACACTGGCGGTCGCGGGGTAAGCGATGTCTTGGCATGGAACCTTCCGACAATTTATATTAGACCTCAAATTATGGCTGTTTTGCCTTCTACTGTTCCAATGCCACCGCCTGATTTTTCTCTGGAGTCTTGCTGCTTATATAGCCAAAGATTCTTCCATGGGAGATATTGTTCTGACTATTCTTTCTGGTTTCAGATTCGATGCCGCTAATGCAACTTACGCGATATTGATTCCTTTTTTTTTGATCACCCTGCCATCTTATTTTTTTGATCTGACCGGTTTTGCTAATCGTTTTCGTGTTATTTGGGGAGGCCTCGTTGTCTTACTCACTTTTTTGATCTCAATCATCAGCATTGAGTACTACAAGGAATACCACAACGTCTTTGATAATTTTTTATTCGGCCTTATCTACGATGATCGGGTGGCAATCTTCAAAACCATTTGGGCGACATATAGCGCTACCCTTCTGGTGTCTTTGGGTATTTTTGCTGTCCTGTTTTTTTTATATCTTAAGATGAGCCATCGTTGGCTGCAACAACCTTTATCGTTTGAACTTTTCGAGAGACCTCGAACAGTCCCGGCTAAAATTTTTATTTCGCTTTTGGCATTGGTGTTTCTTGTTTTCTCCGGAAGAGGCAGCGTAGGGCGTAGATCGCTGCAATTAAAGGATGCGGGTGTAACCCGGGATGCGTTTTTGAACAAGGCAGAACTCAATCCGTACACTGCTTTACGCTACGCCATAGAGAATCATTGGGAGATGGGAAAAGATAGTGGCTTGAATCAATATATAGACGGCGATCTAAAAAAAGCGGCGCAATTGTATTTTCCAAAAGCAACACCCAGCAATAATCTGGACGACTATGCGCAAAATCACGCAAAGGGGCCGGCCATTGCTAAACCAGCACATATTTTTTTGATCGTGATGGAGAGTTATGGGACTTGGCCGCTGCTTGAGAAATATGCGAACTTACGGGTGAGCGATGGCCTGAAACAGTTGGCAAGAGAAGGGATTTTCGTTCCCGCGTTTTTACCCGCTTCATCAGGAACGATAACATCCCTTGGCGCAATCATCACCGGATTGCCTGATGCGGGACTTACCACGAATTATCGACCCGCCTCGCGGTTGATCTATCCCACCGCGATTGCCAATCAATTTAAAAAATTAGGGTATAAAACACAAATGTTTTATGGCGGCTACCTGCCATGGGAACGGATTGCCGACTTTTCTAAAGATCAAGGATTTGATGAAGTATACGGCGCTGCAAATATGGGCAATTGGCTGGAGACAAAAGAATGGGGCGTTGATGATGATATATTGTTCAGTTTTATCAATGCACGATTCAAAAAAACAGAATCCACTTTCGCGTTGATTATGACCACCAGCAATCATCCCCCTTTTAATGTCGATTTGGAGAAAAAGGGAATCGATTTGAAGGAGGTTGCAAAAGAACTCGCAACTTATAAAGATGCGCCGATTCGTTTGCGCGAGTTAGGACACTTTAAGTATGCAGATAATGCGTTGGTAAACTTTGTCAGGAAGATAGAGGGACAGATGCCAAATAGCTTGTTTGTCATCACGGGCGATCATTACGGGCGCCGGCATGTCGTTCCGAATCCCCCTTTATTTGAAAGAACGGCTGTGCCATTGGTTTTCTACGGTAAATCGGTTTTAGGAAATTATAAAAGGCCATCCCACGCGGCAGGCAGTCATATTGATATTGCGCCGACCCTCATCGAAATGATCGCTCCAAAAGGATTCCCGTATTATTCGTATGGCAGAAATATATTTGATAGCAATGCGCCACAGTTAGGGCTTGGGAATCATTCGGTGATTACTCCGTATAGAATTTTTTCCATAGATGCCACAGATAACGGTTCCTCTGATATCGTGCCCTTCAACCAACAGGACGATCAAGGAGGCGATAGTCAATATCCCCGCTATAAAAAGATCTATAACACCGCTTTGGGTTTGGCTTGGTGGCGGATTATGCGTGGACAGGATTTATCTCTTGCCCCATAACGATAAACGACCCAATCAGAATCAGAATTCGTTCGGTGTAAATATACACGACGCGGATCATCACAATCCCGTCGGGCTTGCCACCTGTTTTCCTGCTGACACGATGGAAGCGCACAGAACCACAACGGTAAAAATATAAAATGTCGTAGGAAGGTTTAGAATGAACTGCGTCTCGGTTAAAGAAAAGGTTAGAAAGCAGAGCGTGAGAATCAGTCCAGCCATTCCAAATGGTTTCTGAAGTCCGCTCCCTTGTTGGAGGGTACGCATAAACTGTCGCACAGGAACAATGAATATCAGGAGGAACGATAGCAATCCTGCCAGTCCCCGTTTAGCCAGGATGTCCAAAAAGTCATTGTGCGCACTGTGTAGTTTTACTGTCTCAGGGTCAATGACTTTTGAAGACGCTAAGTTTTGTATGGCGGCGATAAAACCGGTCTTGCCGACACCCAGAATGGGGTGATCAAGGAATATCCGTCCCGATGCCCTCCACAGCTCAAACCGTAAACCGACCGATGTCCCTTTGTGACCTGATTGGTACTGCTGCACGTCACTCATGGCAACAGTTACACGTTGAGATCCGCCACCGTAAAGAAAGCAGAATGCCACCAAAAAACCGATCAATAGGGTTGCGATCCTTGTTCCGTTCGATACGTCTTGATACGATTTGAAATTTTGTCGATAGAGACAGCACAGGAGAATGGGGATGGCAGGCCATCCTCCTCTCGCCCCTGAAAGAATCGATCCGATGATGCCAAATACCAACGCGGCGATCGGCACAAGATACCCCCGATGGAACCTTCTAAAATAGGGAAGCCCTGCCGCAGCGATACCGCCCAAAACCAGGTTGATATCGCCAAACCGAATATGATGGATATGTCCACCATCAAAAGGAATACCCAAAATAAACTTCTGGTAACTAGCCAGAAGCCCTCCGCCAATTGCCCCCACTGCCGCGCCAATCCAGAATGCCTCTGGAGCAGGTGGATATCTACGCAACAACAAATAGATCGGTATGGCCAATACGAAACGGCTAAAGGTATCAAACTCGGACAACGGATCCCCTGACCAGAAAACAGAAAAGAAGGCAACGGCCGCAAAAAGACCAAAGGTCATCAATAAGCGTTTCTCCATTGCATCAAGCGCTGGAAGTGTTCGATCAGTGGCCATTGCAAAAAGACTTGTCAAGAAAAGCAGGGCAGTGCCAGTTCCAATGCTGAGAGGAAGGGTGATAGCGGCGGCGGGGATCAGAAAGACCAGAAGATTGATGATCGTACGGTACGCCATAAGATCAAGACCATCGATAGTAGTGTAAAAGCCGGCGAATCTTGAGCTTGCGCCAAAGGTTAAACGGTTTTGGTGTGCGATGACGACCGCCCGCGGCAATCAACGCATCCACAGCGTTAAGGACACGTTCACTCGAATCCCCATCACGAAAGGGATGGATGAAATCCGCATAGTCACGCACACGCTGCATCAACTCCGGCGGGCGCGACAATGCGAATTCAATACTGGACTCTAATGCACGCGGGTCGTCTATGTCAATCAACTGCGGGCCAGGAGTGTGATTCTTGAACGTGACCACAGGTCGATAGGTTAGCAGGAATTCCTGCACGGCCGACGAGGTATCGGAAACCATCACGTCTGCCTCTGAAAACAAATCGAGAATATTGTCGTTGTCGGCAAAGCGCAAATAGTTGCACGCCAAACGGCGATACCGCGCAACGGTTTCATCGGCCGATTTGGAATGTAAGTGCACAACCCAGCGCCAACGGCCGGTGCGCGACAGGCGCTTTACGGTTTCGTACAGGATCTCCGCTGCGCTCCACGAGGGTGAAAACGTGGAGTGATACAAAACAGTGGGCGGCTGGCGCACCGGCTTTGGGATCGTAAAATCGTACGCGCGAAAAAACGGATCAAGCTTCGGCCAGCCGGTTTCGCGCACCGAAAAATATCCGAGCTTGGCCGCTAAATCCGAGAAAGCGTGCGTGTCCGCGGGGCCGGTTGTGCAATACAAATCAAAAAACCCGCGAATATAAAAATGCCGCTCCCCTGGTTTACCTGCGTTGAAACCGTGAAAGATCTCGACCTTGACTCCTGGAAAGAAATCCGGCGCCACGTTGTTGGGTGTGAGCACCGCCTGCGGGTTCCATAAACGGACTTCCTCCACGGTCGTGAGAAGCCGTTCATCCGTGCGCAACTCCTGTCCGTCAGGTCCGCAGAAAAACCACGCCACGTCACAGCCTCGTTCGCGTGCCGCAGCCTGTAGCGGCCGCAACATCGCAAGCGCATAGCGCTCCGATCCAAACAAAAGATATCGGTTTGCCATTGTCTGTCTTACCTTTCCAGTCCGTGTTGGATAAATTTTTTCGTCGCATCAGATTGCGAGGAAGGATTAGACCGCATTTCAAAATAGCGAATCCTTTTGTATACGGCATAGCTGGCCGCGATATAGGCGACTACAAAGCCGCGCCAACCATCCAGAAATGCCAGGCGGGCAAAATAGTCCTTCACAAACGTTCCCAGAAACACAAATGGGCACTCCCACATCCGAATAGAGCGATTGCGCTCTAACCAGTCACGCGCCGCAAGTTCGGCATAGCGCAGAACCTTCAGTTGTCGATGCACCAATGTGGGATCCTGGTAATGAAGAAACGGCGCTGAAAACGTTATTGTTGGGCCGTCAAATTGCAACGACTCATGAACACGCACTTTCGTCCAGCGTGCGCGTCCGCGGTGATACAAGCGTCCCAATTTCTCACCGACCATCGGACGATACCAGCGCATCCGCGCGCCCATGTAAATGGCCGCGCGCCGCAGCATTGCGCCAGCGTAGTGCGACCGCAATAACTTCGGGAGTTCCCGTTTTATCTCGACCGCTAATTCGGGTAATAACACCTCATCCGCGTCGAGAAACAAAATCCAATCATGACTTGCCTGTGTACTTGCAAAATTGCGCTGTGCCCCAAAACCCAGCCAGGATTGCCGCACGACGCGCGCGCCGTGGGCCTGCGCGATAGCCTCAGTGGCATCGGCGCTGCCTGAATCAATGACCAGTTTCTCGGCGGCGAACGAAACGCTCTCTAAACAGCGCGCAATCGTGTGTGCTTCGTTGTAAGTCAATACGGCGAGCGTTAGCGGAAACAGAGTTTCAGAGTCATTCACTCGGTCACCTGAACAGATCGAAATTCAAATTGTCCTGTTTTTTTGATCACCCAAGAACAGCAAATAGGATGCCTCAATCATTTCCTCTTACTTGCCGGGGGTGAAATACGGATTGTTGCCGCTGCCGTGATCGGTTGTATCTAAAACGTCAACGATCTCCGGAACCGATTTCTTAATAGCAACAACAACCCCTTGTTTCAGCGTCACGTCGGCCATGCCGCAACCCTGACAACCACCCGACATCTGGATATAGGCAATTTGTTCTTTGACATCCAGGAGCGTGATATATCCCCCGTGCGCGGAAATCGCCGGATTAATCTCGGAATCTAAGACCTTCTTAATGGCAATCGCCTGTGGTGTATCCAGACTTGGAGACGCTGTCGGGACAGCAGGTGTGGGCATGATGACCTTCGGATTATTGACCTTAAACCCCGTCTGTTGCAGACTTTCGATAAAATCAATCTGGACATCTGCAAGGAATCCAGCGTTACGTTCCTCCATGAAGACCTTAATGCCATTCGCGGTGACCGTGGCATCGCCTGCTTCTGCTTTACCGCCCTCCACAAAGGCCAACCGATATTCGATAGTTGGAAGGATCCCGCTGTAGGTCAGGCGAATCCCTGCCATCATATTTCCTTGCTCTTCCTGATCCCGCATCAATGTCATTACCTTTTTTTTAGCGATTTCTGTTATTTCAATCACGGGCAATCCTAAAGTCTTATTTATTCATCGTATCGTATCACTCAAATATCTCCGAGAGAGCAATGGTCAGCGTAGGAAGGCACGGGGTGGTGAGACTATCCCCTGCTTCCACAGACAATTCCGCTACTTTGACGTAACCCCCACCCTCTATGCGATACATTTTGACCGAATCCAACTCGGGGTCTACAATCCAGTATTCCTGCACACCATACTGCTCGTAGAGCCTTCGCTTGATAATTTCGTCGGTCTTACGGCTAGACACCG
>JACPZM010000021.1 GCA_016195485.1 Candidatus Troglogloeales bacterium
GATTTAAAATTTTTGTATAAACTTGATTAAAATCTTTATCGTTGACTGAAATCTGCTTCATTTTATCGCTTTCTTTTCCGCCTCAATCAAGAGGAATCCCGTGCTCATATCCTCTCAAAATATCTTTGTCGTTCCCAATCGGTGACTGCTTTGTCATACGCTTCCTGCTCCGTTTTAAAGAAATGGAGGTAGTGCGCGACCACTTCCTCTCCAAAAGCCTTTTTTGCAAAGGCGCTTTGTTCAAATATCTTCGTCGCGTCGCGAAGGGTGTTCGGAACTGTGGGAAGACTTTCTGCCGCATAAACATCACCGTCAAAGATCTCCGGGGGTTCTATTTTATTAACAATACCGTTGATGCCGGAAGCCAGTGCCGCTGCAAATGTAAGATACGGATTGCAGTCCGCGCCGGGGATACGACATTCAATCCGAAGCGAATTCCCCGCTCCCACCACCCTGAAACCAGCCGTCCGATTGTCGTAACTGACCGCAAGACGGGTGGGCGCCCAAGAACCGGCGCGGTACCGTTTATACGAATTGATCGTTGGGGCATAAAAGACCATCACCTCCGGCGCGTGGGCAATAAATCCTCCTAAAAACCATTTGAATATATTAGAGCAGGCCACAGGGCCCCATTGTTCATTGCCAGAAAAAAGATTGAGGGGGTGCGACCCCTGCGGGTTGTCTCTCCATAAGCTGATATGAATGTGACTGCTTGATCCGGCCTGATTGGAAGCAATCTTGGCCATAAACGTTACAGCAATCCCCATCTGATCGGCCACCTCTTTTAAACATTCCTTGAAGATGGTATGACGATCGGCCATCGTTAGAATATCGGAATATCGAATATTGAGCTCATGCTGTCCAAGTCCCCATTCCCCCTTGGAACTTTCAACCGGAATGCCGGATGCTTTAAGGTGCCGTCGCGCCGCGCCATTAAACACTTCCTCGCGGCTTCCTTGTAAGAGATGATAATCTTCAAGATACCAGCCTACTGGGGTTAAATTTTTATATCCTCTTTCCGCCGAGTCGCGATACGAGTTCTGATAAATGTAATATTCCAATTCCGACGCGGCCATTGCGGCATAGCCCAACTGGGTCGCCCGTTCCACCTGACGTTTTAAAATAGAGCGAGGGGCTTGCGATACGGGAGAATGATTTTTATCGTCTTCGACGTCGCAGAGAATCAGCGCGGTTTTAGGAAGCCAGCTTGCGATGCGAAGTGTGGCAAAATCGGGAACCAGATGGAAATCGCCATAACCCTTCTGCCAGTTAGCCAACTGGTATCCGGGCGTCGGTTGCATTTCCATATCAACGGTTAAAAGATAATTACAAGCGTGCGTCCCATTTGCCGCGGCGTCGTCCAGGAAGAAATCGGCATCCAGCCGCTTTCCCATACACCTTCCGTAATGATCCGTAAAAACAAGCAAAACGGTATCAATCTCTCCGCTGCGGATTTTCTGGGTCAACGTCGCAAGTGTCAGCATCCCGATTAGATTTGCCATAAACATCAATGGATTCCCGCTTAAACATTGCGGAAATGACATTCTCTTTATTATTACAGGCGACCCAACGTGTCGACTATGACTCATGGGGTCGGCTGACTCATGAGCCGACTGGGATTCGAACCCAGGACACCCGCCTTAAAAGGGCGGTGCTCTACCAGCTGAGCTATCGGCCCATATAGAGTTGCCTTTGTGGTGTGAAACAAACACTCATTCTATGGCTCTTGTACACCTCTTTTCAAGAGACGACGAATTTTCTTTCCTACCTTCAGATCGTGACTCTGTAAAGGGGCAAGGGTCAGGGTGATGTTGGGATTCATCACTTTCTCAGAGTCGAGCTCCACTCCCCCTTGTAAAATCAGCCGACGCGCTTCTCCACGACTTTTAACCCACCCCTCCTTACATAATAAATCGATCAGTGAAATAGAGGCCCCGTTTAAAAATAATTCTTCCGATTCGCCCCTCTTTCTTCCCACCGTAATATCAAACTGCTCCTGCGCGAGATTGGCTTTACGCTTGCCATGGAATCGTTCAACCAATATCCGTCCGAGCTTCTGTTTTGCCACCATCGGATGAAGCAATTTTATATCCTCGATATTTTCGTCTGTTAAAAGGGAATAGTAACGGAGCATCAACTCGTCTCGAATTGACATCACCTTTCCAAACATCTCAAATGGCGGGTCTTCCAACGCAATCGCGTTATTAAAACTCTTGCTCATTTTTTTCTCACCGTCGAGTCCTTCCAACAGCGGCAATGTCATCACGACCTGCGGCGGTTTTCCTGCAATCTTTTGCAACTCCCTGCCCACGAGCAGATTAAATGTTTGATCTGTTCCCCCCAATTCGACATCCGATTCCAAAACAACCGAATCGTGCCCTTGTATCAGCGGGTATAAAAACTCGTGGATGGAAATCGGAAGCGACTGCTGATACCGTTTTTTAAAATCGTCTCGTTCAAGGATGCGGGCCACCGTATATTGCCCCGCGAGAGTAATCATCTGCTCCGCAGTCATCTTGCCCATCCATTCGCTATTAAACCGGATATGTGTCTTTTGCCGATCCAGTATTTTAAACACCTGTTCTTGATATGTTTGAGCATTTTTCAAAACCGCTTCTCGGGTCAATGGCGTACGGGTTTCGGATCTGAAAGATGGATCCCCGATCATGCCGGTAAAATCGCCGATTAAGAAGATGACCTCATGTCCCAATTCTTGAAACTGGCGCATTTTATGAAAGAGAACGGTGTGGCCTAAATGCAGGTCCGGCGCGGTAGGATCAAACCCCGCCTTGATGCGAAGCGGTTTGTTTTCCGCCTTTGATCTTTTGAGGTTTTTTAAAAGCTCCGCAGGTTGAAAAATATCTACGGTTCCACGCGAGAGTAGGTTAAAATCAGTATCAGCATGCCCTTCCCCCTTGTGGGGGAGGGTAGGGGTGGGGAGGCTAATGTTCTTCCTTTTGGAGAAATGTCTCGTACGCGCTTGCGGTCATCAGTTTCTCCACTTCTTTTGGATCGGCCATTTCAATAACGGCGATCCAGCCTTCTCCGTAGGGGTCTTTGTTAATCAACTCCGGGCGTTCTTTTAACGTTTCGTTGACGGACACGATTTTTCCGCTGATGGGGGCATACATCGGCGAGGTCGTTTTTGTAGACTCTATTTCTGTTATCTCCGTCCCGGCTTTCACATTGACACCCACCTTGGGAAGTTCCAGATAAACAATATCGCCCAACGCATCCTGGGCAAAATCCGAAATCCCAAGTAAAGCCTTCGTTCCTGTAACTTTCACCCACTCATGTTCTTTGTGATACCAAAGCGTAGGTTCGATCGTCATCATTCTTTCTCCTTGTTAAGCCCATCCCCACCCTGACTTCCCCTTGAAGGGGAGGGGTCGGGAGGGACACGCACTCCAGTGTATAAAGTGTTCTTCTCCGTATTGTCAAGGAGAAGAAACGACAATCCCCTGGATGGGCATCTCGAGCAGGCTGGAAATCGTTTCTTTGCGTGTCCGCTGAAACCAGATGTTGTCGGTTCTTCCATATTTTAAAAGCGATTCTAAAACCTTTTTCGATCCTGCTCCCATAGAGCCAACCCAATAAAAATCAAACTGAGCTTCCTGGAGTTCTAAATAATCAAGAGAGGTTTCTGATAGTCCTTTCGCAGGATCTATCAATAGGATCTCCGGTACGCTGACGCCAAACTCTATTTCGGGAGAGCCCGATTGCATTTCAGCCCAAATATCATTGAGTAATATTCTAAGATAACGGCTCCTCATTCCGGCAAACCGCCAGAGCGAAGGAGAGGTGGCATGCGGCCGCGCTGTTTCCAGTTTTTCCGAAAAAAGTTCCTGGTAAGCGGCCATAGCGTACGGTGTCCACCCTTCTTTTATTCCATAAGCGATTTCATTCACAACAATACCATTCAAGGGATAACGCGTGATATCGCGGTAGAACGTTAGAAGCCCCTTCTTCACCTCGGGATTGAAAATATCCACTTCTCCCCCTTCATTTTTTGATCGTATGAAATGATCGAGGCCGCCGTCTGCAGGGTTTGATATCGGATATCCCGCTGTAAATTGGAATGGCGTTATCAGAAAAACGCGCAGTCCCATTTTTCGAGCCAAATCAATCCAATCAAACAATGGATCGTTGGTGAGCGATTTCGCTGAGGCTTGTGCACTTTTTTCGAGTTGTTGGTCGGATAGTTCCAAAAGAACCGTATTGATTGTTACGTTTGGAAATCGAAGAAGGAGATCTTTCAGGGAGGGGGTTTTCTCTGGCGACCAGATAGCTGCAATGGACTTTGCTGTGTTGGACTCTTGTTGATGGAGCAGTAAACGCGCCTCTTCTTCGTATGGGCTCCTTGGATAGTTATTCAGGAAGAGGCGCAGCTCTTTTTTCGTTTCATCTTTTTTTCCGGCGGCGGCAATCGATCGCGCTAAGTGCCATTGCGCCTCCATCAACAAAGGCGCGCCTGGATTGGATGAAATGATCTCACGGAAAAAAGAGGCCGCATCGTCGTATCTGCCCTCTTCATAGGCGCGAATCCCTTTTATTAACTGAGCTGTTGCCCTATTCTCAGCACGAGTGGGCAGATGTGCGGGATGACGAGGGGGAGGAATCGGCGTTGTCGGAACACACCCGGTAATGAGAATAATAAGAAGAACCGCTGTGATAAAGAATACGGTATTTCGTGTAGGGGCGGGGTTTCCCCGCCCGCAGACGGGCGGTCTGATCATAAAACCCCTGCAAAGAATAGTGGGATTTCAAAGGCGGCAGTTTCTTTTGAGTCCGAACCATGAACGACATTCGCTTCAATATGGGTTCCCAGATCATGCCGGATGGTTCCCGGATCCGCCTTTTTGGGGTCGGTAGCGCCCATCATGGCGCGCGCTTTTGACACCGCGTCTTCTCCTTCTAAAACCATTGGAACAACGGGCCCGGAACAGATAAATTCAATGAGACCGTTAAAAAATGGCCTTGCACTGTGCACCACATAAAATATTTTTGCTTCTTCTTCAGAGAGCGTCTTCATATTCAAAGCAACAACCTTCAACGAGGCCGCCTCCAATCGCCGAATCACCTCGCCAATAAAATTATTTTTCACTGCATCCGGTTTAACAATGACCAATGTTCGTTCTTTCACACTTCCTCCCTGATCGAATAATGAAGAAATTTCAAAACAAGTATCATACCGATTTTGCATTGTAAGGCAATAGAAGATATTGTGGCAACACTATTTTTCTCCCCAGATTCCGCGATAGCGGAATCTGAAATTGCAAATTCATCCTGCAATACTGCGTTATCGGCCCCGCAGTCGGCGTTCCGACATTTGGCGCCTCACCGTACGGGGGAGTACGCCTCGGTCGCCAACATGGCCTCTGGCCTTGTCTTTCAGGCGACTTTGCAATTTTCTCCAAAATCAATCGCGGATTTTGGGTTCTCCAATCCCGCTATTGGATTTCGGTTCTCATTCCCCCTGTGCGTATTACGGGGGATATCATAGGCAATATAAATTGGGTCTTCGCGTAATCGTGTGGGTAACTTTTGTCATTCTGACCCCGAGCGGGCAATTTCTGTCATTCTGACTGATCTTCCTTTCATTTTTTGGCGAGATTGTCTCTGTAACAATATGATATCATTAATAAAGTTATCTGTTTTGTAAGAGGAA
>JACPZM010000123.1 GCA_016195485.1 Candidatus Troglogloeales bacterium
CCCCCCCCCACCCTAACCCTCCCCCGCATCGGTAACATCATGGTAGCGCAAGATTCTTCTTGGATGCCGATTGGGAGAGGTCATCCTCGGTAGGACAACGCTTATCCGCACCACAGCTCGTCAGGCTAAACTGATTCTCTGTTTCTATGAGCTGGTAAGGATTGTCCCAATAATCAAGCGATGGATCATGCCCCTTTATATTGAAATTGGAACGGAGAAAACTGGATAAGTCGGGAGGGGGATTCCCATGCTCTGTATAATAGGTTTGTAACAAAGCGACATACTGGGAGAGGTTCATATAGGTCATGGCGTATTGAGAGGCTTGCTTGGCCATAGTGAAATATTTCCCATACTCCGCCGCAGTACCACGCAGGGTGTAAAGGAGTATAAAAATCGGGAAAACACGCCATAGAAGTCGAATCACGATATCCCTCCCTTGCGCCGTCGATGAGCCGTTTCAATGATTTTTGAGCCGAAGGCAAAATTTAAAGAAAGGGTTTCAAAGAATGCATTACGGGTTAGTTCTAAAACCTGCGCGTTCTCAAGGGCCGTCACGGTTGCCGTTCGGGGAACAGGGGAAAGAAGGGCGATTTCACCTACAAAATCGTTTGCCGTAAGCGTTCCGATCGGGTTGCCCTTTTTACTGACCTCAAATTTCCCAGACAGGACAACGTAAAAATGACTTCCCACATCCCCTTCATGAATAAGAACCTCCCCGGAAGGAACAGGACGCCTTTGGGAACGTTTCAGAAAATAGGCCACTTCATTGGCGCGCATCTCCGAAAACAAGGGAATGTGCCGCAATTGTTGGGAAAGACGAAGCCAGAGCGTCACCTCCTCCTTCTTCAGGGAAGAAGTCTCCATGGCCCGTTCAAACGCGTGACGTGAGATCGAAATGACTTGAGAACGCTCCAAGGCCTGCACTGATGCCGTTCGAGCTATATCCATTAAGAGGGCCGTCTCTCCAAAGGCGTCTCCCGGCAATAACTCTGCGACCTGTTCTTGTCGACCGCTTTCGTATCTGCGGAAAACGGCCATTTTCCCCTTGCGAACAATAAAGAATTGATCTCCCGGCGTGTCTTGACGCACTCCAAAGGCACGCGAGGGTAAATCGATCAAACGGGAATCCGAAGCGATCAACCGCAACGTATCTTGCGGGAGGATCGCGAAGAAGGGGACATCGGCCAGTATCTCGACAAGGGTGTCTACTTCATTGAGGTTCGGTGATTTTGTTTTCCCTGAACGCCTTTCCCTTCCGACCCGAATCAACCACCATAATATCCACAGGCATGCCCCGCCAATCGTAATCACAATGCCGATCAGCAACGCCCCGAATAAAATCCATGCCCCGACCGGACTCTCTCCTGATTGGCGAAGTATCGTGTAGAGCGCCAGAAAGAAGCCATTTTGAAGGGCTTGGCCGAAAAGAACAAAACCGACATAGCCCCATAAAGGATAGACAAGGGCCAGCAAGATTAAGAGGCGCTCTGAAGGAAACAGGCCTCCCCGTTCAAATGTCCTTCGCCAAAGACGTTGCGTAAGATAAGCGCGCGCATCTTTCCATGTCCATTGTTTGTCTGCTGACGCCCCTGCCAACCCCATCAGGGGGCCGCTGCCAAATGGCCGAAACATACACCAGAACGTGATCAGGGTTCCCGCGATCGCACCCAGAGCGACGTCTACTGGAATGAACCCACGCAGGTTAGCCCCATAAACAGCCGCGATAACAAGGGGGGCGGCCGAGAGCTCTGAAAGCGCTAACGCAATCTTGGCGGCTTTACCTGCAACCTGCAGATCGCGTGGATCCAGGAAGAAGAAGGGTGCTACCCCGTTCCACGCCACTCCGACACGCCATGGCCATGTTCCGGCCTGAACAAGGACAAGCAAAGCCAGGATTGAACGGAGGGAGAGAACGATGCAAACCGATCCCCAGATTGCTGAAAGCGTCAGCGCAGGATCACGCATCGCTGTCTCTTTAAAGGTTCCCGTCATCAACAGACTAACTGCCAGGAGAGCAGAGAGCAGAAGAACACCAACCCATGGCCAAACCTGTTTTGTTCCAGACACCGATTGAGGAAGAGGAAGCCGAAAACCGAAAGACCAGACGCCGAATTTTCGGTCAGGCCGAATCGGTTCCGATTCCGGGATTAAAAATCCTTTTATCTGTAAGTCTGCAATACGATTCAAAAGGGCTAATAATCCGAATCCTCCCCCTTGTTCTAATCGCTCTCGAATCAGATCGCTAACGGTTTTAGCGCCATCTAATCGAGAAAGAACGGCCCAATCTGCGGAAGAAATTTCCGTATATCGGCCCATATCAGCGCGGCGCAGGACACAGGCGCTGTTGGATTGCGGATGGGAGGTCACGCGCGGGTGAAAACGCAGGACAAGATGCTCAATCCGTTTTGCAGGACCATCTTTTAGACCACGCTCCACGACAGGTCCTAAAGTAGTTCTTCTTTTATGAAAATCGCGGCTTTTTGCTTTAAAGCCACAGTATAGGCGTGGATGGCCTTCTCCTCTTTTTGAGCAAGGCGCTTTGCCCGTTCCTGATCGCCATGCAGAGGTCCTAAGCGTTCTATCTCCCCGACTTCAGCGGGGGTCAGCGCGGCCGATTGACGGATCAAGGTTTTTGCCTTATTGACGATCAGTTCCTCACGTTGCTGCTCCTCGAATGTCTCCGGAGTAAGCTGTTCCGCCAATAAACGACCGTGGTAGATATCGGAGCTGAATTGGCCCTCCTTCTGGAAGCCAGGTATCTTTAGAATGGACTCCCGTAACTCCGCGTCGGTGACCTGTAAGCCCATGCGAAAGGCCTCGCGGAGCCACAATTTCTGTTCCACGAGGTGATCGATCACCTGTCTGCGAACTTTTTTTTCATCAAACTGATCCTTCAATATCTCCCGATAAAAACGTGCCATATTTTTGTAAACCCGTCTGTACTCTGCCACCGAGATAGAATCCTGATCGATTTCCGCAAGAATGTTGTCCCCCCTGTGGGACGTTTTGTCCCCCCACCAACCCAGAGAGATCATAAATGTGACCGCCAAAAGTCCCATGAGACTGCGAAAGAACCAGGGGTTTTCTATAGCCCGTTGTCGAAGAAGTTTTATCATATATCTTTCCTATTCCCTTTTTCTCGTGCCCGGGATAAACGGTCTGGATAGTTTGTGAAAAGCCCATCCATCCCTATTGTTATAAAATGAGACATCTGATTTGGCGCGTCTACAGTGTAAGCATAAACGAGGAAACCCTCTCGATGGACACGCGCAATTTTATTTTCTGTAATCAAGCTCCTTGAAAAATGCAATGCTTGCGCCTTCATCGCATTCGCTTTTTTGAAAACACTGCATTCCGCTTTGCGATCCACAAGATACCCTAATGAAATGACGGAATCAAGTGATCTGATTCTAATGAGCATTGCCGAATCAAACGCAGAGATCAATACGCGATATTGGGCATTGTGGCGATAGATCGCATTTAACAGTTTCTCCGGTCGGACTTTCTTAATTTCCAGATTCAGAAGAAAATCCGGCGGTGTGTTTATCAATAACTCTGTCAGTGTAGGAATCCGTTCCCCATCTCCCGCGTCAATCTTCCGAATCTCTGCAAGAGAAAGTTGATGAATAGGCGTCGATCTTCCCGCTATCCGCTTGAGCGTTGCATCATGAAAAATAATTGATTTCCCATCGCGGCTTTCCCGAATATCGCATTCAATGCCGTCTGCCCCCATCGCCATTGCGGTTTGAAAGGCCAGAAGGGTATTTTCCGGCGCATGTCCCGACGCGCCCCGATGCCCCCAGTTCAAAAATCTGGAGCCTAATTGACAGGCGTTTTTATCTTCTATAGACTTTCGACTCATCAGCGCTCATGTTACGAAACACGCCGTTAAAAGTAAAGATTGCGGGGGCAGGGCCATCAGGACTTACTGCCGCGATCTGTCTGGCCAAAGCGGGATACGAGGTGGAAATATCAGAGGTGCGGGAAGATGTTGGCGCCCGTTTTATCGGCGATTTTCAGGTGCTGGAAAATGGCAGCGGCCATCTGGATTTTCTGGAATGGCTTCAAAAAATTGGCATCTCTATAAACTTCTTCACGCGACCCGTTCGCGAAGCAACCCTGTTTGATTATCGTCTTAAAGCTAAACGAGTCAGAAGCCACGACCCCTTTGGCTACTTTATTCATCGGGGGGAGGCACCGGCCGTAAGCGGTAATAGAGGCCTCGTTGAGCCTGTGGGAGAAAATGCGACGCGGTCCCCTGTCATGAGCTTGGATCACGGCTTGCGAGAGCAGGCGTTATCTGTCGGCGTGAAGATTCATTATCAATTGTCGGCCAATCTGGCTGAAGTAGATATTGTTGCGACAGGGCCGTCATCGGCAGATGCGCTGGCTAAAGAAATGACCTTTCTGACAAACAGTCTCGATAAGGTTTGGGTTTTGTTTGACATGAAAGTTGCCCCCGGGGGATACGCCTATCTCTTTGTCTTGGATGGGGTTGCAACGTTTGGGTGTGCAATTACACGTGACTTGCCTCAAATCAACCGTTATTTTGACATGGCCATGAAACGGCTTCAGGAAATAGATCCCTTTTCTATTGCGGACCAAAAAACAGGATATTCGTTTATGGATTTCAGCCTGAAGGGGTCAGCAATGAGCAATCAAAAACTGTATGTTGGGGAAGCGGGGGGATTTCAAGATTATCTGTTTGGGTTGGGACTGCGCTATGCCATGATAACAGGCTATTGCTCGGCAATGAGTTTGATTGAGAATAAAAACTATGATCGTATCTGGAGAGAACAGCTTGGCGATTCACAGGAGGTGAGTCTCGTCAATCGGGCCCTGTATGAGTTTGGGGGAAATATGGGACTTTCGATGTTTGTTCAACAGACAGATGGGAAAGACTTTAAAGAGTATCTCGCCTCATGGCACAAGCCTGCCTTATGGAAGATGCGCCTGCTGCCGATTGTAAAATGGGTTTGGCAGAGAAAAAAAACGTCGTCCCCCTGTAAACATCCCTTTCCACGACACTGGTGCCGAGAAGGAAAACGTCTTCCGCAGAAACTAGGACCCACATGACTTCGCTTGAGGAGGCTGATCGTTATTGCCGGAGGGTGACGCTTCAGTGCGGCCCTCATTTTTCAGTTGGATTTTTATTCTTGCCGCCGCCAAAACAAAAGGCGATCTACGCGGTCTATGCCTTCTGCCGGTTTGCCGATGATATCGTGGATGAACATCAGAGAGCGCCGCTTGAAGACCTTCTGCAAGAGTGGGAAGCGGAGCTGTATCGTTGTTATCGGCATACTCCAACACATCCGATTGGTATTGCGTTGTCCGATGCAATTTCGCGTTATCCCATTCCTATTGGAGGTTTTTTGGGCCTGATAGATGGTTGCCGAATGGATTTGTCCCAAATCCGTTATCCAAACCTTGCGGCGTTAATGGTTTATTGCGATAAGGTCGCAACCACGATTCGAGATCTTTCTCTGCCGGTCTTTGGGTTCAGCGATCCTTCCGCGTGGCAATATGGCAAGGCCCTTTCTACCGCCTTACAGTTGACCAATATCGTTCGTGATATTGGGGAGGATTTAGACCGAGGCCGCATCTATCTCCCACAGGATGAGATCTTGGCATCTGGCTACTCCGAATCGGCACTGCTCTCCCGAGTCAAAAATGAGGCATTCTTGAAATTGATGCAGTTTCAACTCCATCGCATTCGTGGCCTCTTTGATGAATCAGCCAAGCTTGTTCCGCTGGTAGATCAAGATGCCCGCCGGGCGCTTTCTTTAATGCGAGCCGTTTATATCGCGCTGATTGATCAAATTGAAAAGCGGCCGTATGACGTTTTGCATTGTTCCATTCGGCTATCCGTACTACAGCGATGCAGGGTGGTTATTAAAGAATTTTTGCGGTTAAAGCAAGATAGGAATGGTGTGCGGGCAGAAAAATGAAAATAATTTCAGCTAGTGCTGTGACATGGAAGTAGCGGAACAAAATGAAAGTGATGAATTCGCGCTCATGGCAAGGCGCAAGCCACAGCAAAGGCTTCCTGCCTTTGCAAGGATTGCAACGCAGCCATGGGCACGAATACGCGCTTTCATGTTTCGATATTGTCCGTGTCACAGCACTGGATTTTCTGATGAGGCAACAGGACTGATTGCTTCTATATCAAGAGGTTCTATATGCTTTTTATATGCTGAATATCGCCGAACAAAAAAGAGCGATTCGATCTTTATTGATTAAAGAAAGAAAAGCGCTTGGGGAAGCCGCGTGCATCATAAAAAGTCAAGCGATTGAAAAACGGGTTTTGGCATCCTCCGAATTTACTTTGGCAAACGTCGTTCATTTTTATTTATCGAGTGGGTTCGAAGTCAAAACAGATCGGCTGATTGAAGAGGCCATCCGATTGGGAAAAAGGGTCGTTGTCCCTGTACCCTCTGAAAAACAATCCGCAGTGGCCGTGCCACCGACCGAAGCAGTGGACTTGTGGATTATTCCCGCTGTCGCCTGTGATACAATGGGTCACAGGCTGGGTCGCGGCGGCGGGTATTATGACAGGCTACTTGAAGATTGTGTCGGAAAAGTCTTATGCCTTGTGTTTGAGTTTCAATGTGTGGAGTCGCTCCCCGTTGAAGCAACAGATCGAAATGTTGATATGATTATTACAGAAGATAGAACAATTCATTTCGGAGTTCACACACCCCGCCCTTCGGGCGCCTCTCTTAATAGAGGGGATTTACGCGGAGAAAAAAATGCAGCTGATTGACGGAAAAACCATTGCGCTAGGCATCCGGGCTGATATTCAACAGGAGATAGCGCGATTGAAAATCCGTCCCGGATTGGCAGCAATTTTAGTGGGCGAGAATCCGGCCTCTAAAATTTATGTTCGTAACAAGCGAAAGGCCTGCGAGGAGGCAGGCATCTATTCCATGGAACATTCTTTGCCAGAAGAAACGTCCGAAGCCGATCTACTTTCACTCATTCGCAAATTAAATGACAATCCTGCGATTCACGGTATTCTGGTGCAGCTTCCTCTTCCAAAAAGTCTCAATGAACGCAAAATTTTAGATGCCGTAGCGCCTCAAAAAGATATCGACGGATTTCATTATATGAACGTCGGAAAACTGACTGCCAATGAAAGCGGTTTTTATCCCTGTACGCCGCTTGGCGTTATTGCGCTTTTAAAAGCCACGGATGTGAAGATTGCGGGTTTACACGCGGTAGTTGTGGGTCGGAGCAACATTGTGGGGAAACCGACGGCGCTCTTGCTACTGCATGAAAATGTCACGGTCACGCTCTGCCACTCCAAGACACAAGACCTTCCCCAAATCTGTCAACAGGCCGATATCCTGGTTGCCGCAATTGGCAAGGCCAGGTTTGTTACAGCGGAGATGGTCAAAGAAGGGGCCGTTGTGATTGATGTCGGAATCAACCGAACAGAAGATGGAAAACTCGTTGGGGATGTCGATTTTGAATCAGTTGCGAAAAAGGCATCTGCCATCACGCCGGTGCCGGGAGGGGTAGGGCCGATGACCATTGCGATGCTATTAGGAAATACATTACAGGCGGCCAAATGGGCTTTAAGTAATGGATAAAATCACGGTTCCGATTTTGCGGGATAAAAAAGGGAGAGAGAAGATTTCCGCGCTGACGGCCTATGACTATCCGTTTGCAAAATGGGTTGACGAATCTGGCATCGACATTGTGCTTGTGGGAGATAGCGTGGGGATGGTTGTGGCCGGGGAGGAAAATACCTTGCCGGTCACAATGGATCAGATGATCTATCATACAAAAATGGTTTCTCGCGCAGTCAAAAGGGCGTTGATTATTGGGGATATGCCGTTTCTTTCTTACCAGACAAGTCGGAAAGAGACGATTGCAAATGCGGGCCGTTTCTTGAAGGAAGGGGGCGCCTCGGCGGTAAAACTGGAAGGTGGGTCTTCTGTTTGCGGCCGGATTGCGGCTTTAACCAAATATGACATTCCCGTTATGGCGCATATCGGCTTAACGCCGCAGTCGGTTCATCGAATGGGAGGATATAAGGTTCAGGGGCGTAATGAAAGAGATGCCTATCAGCTTTTGGCCGACGCCAAGTCGGTCGAATCTGCCGGGGCGTTTTCACTGCTTCTGGAAGGAGTGCCAATCTCTTTGGCGAAAGAGATTACGCAATCGGTTCAAATCCCCACGATTGGAATTGGCGCGGGGCCCTATTGCGATGGGCAAATACTGGTTTTACATGATCTCCTAGGGCTTTGTGCAGGACCGCATCCCAAATTCGTTCGGGGCTATGCAGAGATTGCGTCTATCGCCCAAAATGCAATAAACCGCTACCGGGAGGATGTGGAGTCCGGAAAGTTTCCGACTCTCGAAGAGGGGTATGTGTGAAGCGTGATCTATTATTTCAGCAGACATGCAAAAAGGCAAATGAAATGGCGAATGATTTCTGAAGAGGAGGTCAAAGCGGTCATTGCCTCCCCTGACAGCTCGCAAGAAACAATCAATGGGAGAAGGAATGCCTTCAAAACGATGAAAGAGAGGTTGTTGAAGGTTACCTATAAATTAGGGTCATCGTGGAAGCGAGTGGGTAAATTGAGAGGGGGTTTTGTGCTAAAAACTGTATGGATACTGGGGAAGGAAGCGATAAAAAAAAAAAAAAAATATAGTATCTGACCTTATTAAGTAGACTTTCGTCAACGGATATGTTATTGTCAAGTTGTGCCCGTTGCCTACGGATATACAATTAGCCACCAAACGCTAGAGGTCATGCGCGCCACGGCGGTACGCATGGTTCAGCGCG
>JACPZM010000131.1 GCA_016195485.1 Candidatus Troglogloeales bacterium
AACCAAGCTCGTTTACTATGAAATGATGGAGGATGTCACAGTGGCGATTGAACGAGAGAAACAGATCAAGGGCTGGTTAAGAAAGAAAAAAATAGCTTTAATTGAATCGTTGAATCCCTCTTGGAAGAATTTAAGCCCAATGGATTCTTCCCCTTCGCTCCGCTCAGGGTCAGAATGACAAAAGTTGCCCGCTCGGGGTCAGAATGACAGAAATTGCCTGCTCGGGGTCAGAATGACAAAAGTTACCCACACGATTATGCGAAGACCCAAATTTAATTTGTCATTCCCGAAATGTCTAATCGGGAATCCAGAATGCGTAAAATCAACTACTTATGGATTCCCGCTTTCGCGGGAATGACACCATTGGGTGTGACTTTGACGTGGCCTTGGTATGGGTTGCCCTCAAACTTGAATCCTAACACCGTTTATCGTATCATTCGGCAGAATATTCTCCTCTACACACCGATTTTATGATGAGCCGTTTTAAATTGCATTCCGAATTTCAACCAAAAGGCGATCAGCCAAAAGCAATCTCCGCGCTCTCTAACGGGGTGTTGCAGGGTAATAAGCATCAGACACTCTTGGGCGTTACTGGCTCCGGCAAGACTTTCACGTTAGCAAAGGTAGTGGAGCAGATCCAAAAACCGACCTTGGTCATTTCCCACAATAAGACGTTAGCAGCACAACTTTATCATGAGTTTAAAGGGTTTTTCCCTCAAAATGGTGTGGAGTATTTTGTGAGCTATTATGACTATTATCAACCGGAGGCCTATCTTCCCCACACCGACACCTATATTGAAAAAGATGCGCAAATCAATGATGCCATTGATAGGATGCGTCACGCCAGCACAAGCGCCCTGCTGTCACGCGAAGATGTTGTGATCGTGGCGTCAGTTTCCTGCATCTATGGGTTAGGTTCGCCGGAGGCGTACCACGGAATGATGCTTTTCCTTGAAGAAACAATGGCATTGGATCAAGAAACCGCCTTAAAAAAATTGGTTGAGATTCGATACGATCGAAACGAGTTTGATTTTCATCGCGGCACATTCCGCGTTCGCGGGGATCGTTTGGAGATATATCCAGCCGCGTCCGACACCATTGCCATTCGGGTGGAATTTTTTGGGGATACAATTGCCGCACTCTACGAATTTGATCCCCTCACGGGTGAGACGCTGCAAAAAATCCCGCGTGTTGCCGTCTTTCCCGGCAGCCACCATGTTATTCCGCCTGCGCGGATAGAGCATGCATTAAACAACATAGAGACAGAGCTTCATGAACGGATTCACTATTTTAAAACGCGCAATATGTTGATAGAGGCGCAACGGATTGAACAGCGCACCTATTTTGATCTGGAGATGATTCGAGAGATCGGTTATTGCAAAGGGATTGAAAATTATTCAAGGCATTTCACAGGCCGGGCCGTGGGGCAACCGCCGCCGACCCTATTGGACTTCTTCCCAAAAGATGCCCTTTTTATTATCGATGAGTGTCATGCAACGATCCCGCAAATTGGCGCAATGCAAGAAGGGGATCGTTCCCGGAAAGAAAATTTAATCGAACACGGGTTTAGACTTCCCTCCGCGTTTGATAACCGCCCGCTCTCCTTTAGTGAGTTTGAAAAATTTGTTCCACAGGCAATCTACGTCTCCGCTACGCCTGCCGCTTATGAAATGGAAAAGAGTGTCGGCGCAGTGATTGAACAGGTAATTCGCCCAACAGGGCTGATGGACCCGGAGGTTTCTGTTCGCGCAGCCTCGAGACAGGTGGATGATCTTCTGGATGAAATCCATCAGCGGGTTTCTCGCTCGGAGCGGGTGCTGGTGACCACCTTAACAAAACGAATGGCCGAAGATTTAACCGATTACTATCATGATGCTGGCGTGAATGTACGGTATCTTCATTCGGATGTTGAGACGATAGAACGGACGGAAATACTGCGCGATTTGCGATTAGGCAGGTTTGATGTTTTGATTGGTATTAACTTGCTTCGAGAAGGGCTGGATTTGCCAGAGGTCTCGCTCGTTGCTATTTTGGACGCGGATAAGGAGGGTTTCCTTCGCTCCCACCGATCTCTGATTCAAACGGCGGGAAGAGCGGCAAGACATGTTGCGGGCCAAGTTTTCTTATATGCGGAAACGATAACGCGATCGATGCAACTGATGATGGATGAGACCAATCGAAGAAGGGCGCTTCAAGATGCGTATAACAAAAAGGAGGGGATTACACCTGAATCGATTAAAAAGGGAATCCCAGAGGCGCTCCGCCAGATGGTGGAGACAGATTATTCCGCGCCCCCAATTGTTATAACGCGCGAAGAAGAGAATCTATCCGATAAAGCCCTTGCACGTTTGATTCAAAAATCGGAAAAACAGATGAAAGCCGCGGCCAAAAAAATGGCGTTTGAAGATGCCGCCGCGATTCGAGATCGCATTAAAGGGCTTCAAGAGCTTGCGTTGAGCAGGTGATGGCATCCGATGATATAGGCCATATAATCTTTCAAAAGGGTTTCGATCTCTCTTAAGAGCAGGAGTGACGGGGAGTATTGGTGGGCGGATCGGAAATCAATTTTAGATAGAGTTTGAAGAAAGGTTAACGCACCCAAAGAAATAGAAATACACTGAGCCTCCGAGGTCGTACATCGAGGGCATATCAGTCCGCCATCTTTGCACGAAAAAAAACGGGAGGGGGCGGCAGCAGTCTCTGTAACAGATCTATTACAGCCTACACAGTGATCCCATCTGGGTTGATAACCGCTTTCCGCGATGAGATAGGCCGTAAATAAAATAACTGAAAGATACCGATTGACGCCTGTTTCCAGAAATGTCAATCCCTCTTTCAAAAGGTAGTAAAGGCCCGGATGCGGCTGCTCTTCAGGCGTTATTCGCAAAAGAAGCCGAACCATTTCTGTGCCCCGTTCTATGGGTTCCCATGACTCTCTCAGCTTACGAAATGAGTAAAGAATATCGGCTTGACTGATGCGCGCCAGCTTGTTATTTGGCTTTTCAAATAAAACGAGATGGCAGTGCGTAAACGGTTCCAGCGATGCCCCGAAGCGATTTTTAAACCGACGTGCCCCTTTGGCCACGCCTACAATTTTTCCGCGTGTTAATGAAAAAAATGTAATCAGCTTGTCCTCTTCGCCCAAGCGAAGCGACGAAAGCACAATAGCCTCTGTCGAAAGAAGTGGCATTCCGCCACTCTACCCCACCTAGCCTTCCGTTAGCAAAGCCCAGATTTCGCGATAGCGGAATCTGAAATTGCAAATTCATCCCGAAATACTTTATGATGGGATAAAAGCGTACAAAGTCTAAAGAGCAGGACCCAGGTGAAGTGTAATCGAATTATTTGAAATCTCCTTTTTTCTATAAGCATTTAATGTCATGCCCACAATGTTTTATCGAGAATCCATCAGTGCAAAAAATAAATATCTTCTGAATTCCCGCTTTCGAGGCAATGACAATGTAGAGATGACTTTGCCATGAACCCTGCCCATCTCCCAAATGAACGTGGTTATTTTGCCATGCATGTGGTACATCCTAGGGGAGGTAGGGTAAAGATTGGAAACATCTGCAAAGAATCAATATCTCCGCAACGGGATGATTTTTGTTTCTATTGTTGTTTTGACTTTGACCCT
>JACPZM010000124.1 GCA_016195485.1 Candidatus Troglogloeales bacterium
AAGCAATGTCAACATAAAAATATAAATAGTAGTGGCTACACTTTTAGCATAAAACCACAAAACATATTGAAAATAAAAGACTTTATTTAATTTTCATTAAAAAAGAGGGGGAACATCCGTTAAATTTTGCAAATGGGTTTAACCCAAAGCAATATGACGCCTCAGCAAAGCAATTTGTTTCTTGCCCAGATTCCGCGATAGCGGAATCTAAAATTGCAAATTCATCCTGAAATACTGCGTTATCGGCCCCGCAGTCGGCGTTCCGACATTTGGCGCCTCACCGTACGGGGGAGGGCATGTATAAGCGGCGAGGACTATTCCATACGGGTCTTTCCGGTTTCCGTCATGGGTGAAGATGTCTTTTTGTCTCTCCCTCCGATGGACGTCCTCGATCCACTGCTGGCAACCGAGATTGGCTGTCAGTTGGCCACGTCGTGCGAGACGGGGTTAAACGTAGTTTCTTGACAGAGCTTAAGAGGATAAGAGGACGTTGACCCTGAGGAGCCGCGATTACGGCATTAGAAACCGTACGTTAAGCCTCCGGGCGGCAAAGACCTCGTCTACCCGGCTGATCGGCCTTGTATGCGGCGCGCCTGTTACCTTTTCAGGGTCTTTCTCGATCTCGTCGCCTATCGCTCGCATCGCGTTTGCGAAGCTTTCTATCGTTTCTTTCGACTCGCTTTCAGGCACTTCAATCATCAGGGCTTCCTCCACAATCAATGGAAAATTGACCGTCGGGGGATAAAAACCGTAGTCCATTAAACGCTTCGCAATATCCCACGCATGGACGCCCTGCGGCATGAACTTTTTGGCCGTCACGACAAATTCGTGCATACACGGCCTGCTGTAGGGGACAGGGAAAGATTTTTCAAGTAGCCCTTTAAGATAATTCGCGTTGATAATCGTATTTCTGCTAATGGCCAAAAGCCCTTCCGCACCGAGCCTGCGGATGTAGGTATACGCACGAAGCAAAATTCCAAAATTGCCGTAAAACCCATGCACACGGCCAACTGATTTTCGCCGCCCTTTCTCAAAATGATACACTTGTTCTCTCCCTGATAAGGGAGAGTTAGAGAGGGTTTTTCGTTTAGTATTCTTTTCGATAAGGGGATAAGGAAGAAACGGAATAAGCGCGCTCTTTACCCCCACCGGCCCGGCCCCAGGCCCCCCCCCTCCATGCGGCGTTGAAAATGTTTTATGAAGATTAAAATGAACGATATCAAACCCGAGATCACCGGGCCGCGTCAATCCCAGCAAGGCATTTAGATTCGCGCCATCCAAATACAAAAGCGCTCCGGCATCATGGATGATCTTGCCGATCTTTCCGATCTCTTTTTCGAAAAGCCCCAGGGTGTTCGGATTCGTCAGCATCATTGCGGCCGTCTTGTCATCAACGACCTTCATCAGATCATCAATATCAATCCCCCCTTCCGCATTGGTCTTGACCGTTTGAATATTAAACCCAGCAAGCGTCGCGCTCGCCGGGTTGGTTCCATGCGCCGAATCGGGAATAATAACATTCACTCTGCAACGCCCCAAACGGCCCGCCGCCTTGTGATAAGCCCGAACCATGAGCATCCCTGCAAGCTCCCCCTGCGCTCCCGCAGAAGGCGTAAGCGAGACCTGATCCATTCCAGAAATTTCACAAAGGTATTGTTGCAATTCATAAAGAAGTTGAAGCGAACCTTGAACTGTTTGCACAGGTTGCAGTGGATGTATATTTGCAAATCCTGCATAACGAGCCACCTCTTCATGAATCTTGGGATTATACTTCATCGTACAAGACCCCAGAGGGTAAAACCCTGTATCAACGCCATACGTCTGCGATGACAATCGCGTGTAATGGCGGATCAAATCATTTTCGCTGATCTCCGGCAATGGCAACGGAATCTCACGCTGATATTTTTTGGGTATATAGGCGTCGATTACCTCCGCTACCTTCGGAAAGGTAACGCCCCTTCTTCCAACAACCGATTTCTCAAAAATTAACTTTTCAGACACTCGCAAACTCCTTATCTACTTTCCCCTCCTAATTTTAGGAGGGGTTAGGGGTGGTAAGCTCCTTTAATAACGACTCTAATTCTTTCTCCGTATTCTTTTCGGTTACACAAATCAGTAGATGATCTTTTAATTCCGGGTAATAGTTTCCAAGATCAATACCTCCTAAAATGCCACGATGGGATAATCGCTTTAATAAGCTGGCCGAAGAAACGGGCGACTTCACCACAAACTCTTTAAAAAATGGAGCCGAAAAAGGACAGGAGTACCCGTCTATTGCCGCAATCTTTTCCTTTAAGTGATGTCCCTTCGTCAAGCAGAGCATCGCTACTTCTTTGAGACCCGTCGGGCCAAGTGTAGACAGGTAGACGGCGGAGGCCAAGGCGTTTAGAGCCTGATTGGTGCAGATGCCCGATGTTGCCCTCTCCCGTTTGATATGCTGTTCTCGCGTCTGAAGAGTCAAACAAAAGGCTCGTCGGCTCGCAGGGCACGTTGCCCCTTCCAAATCGACTGTCTGTGCCACGATTCTTCCCGGCATTTGTCGGATATAGTCGCGGCGCGTGGTAAAAAAACCGACATAAGGGCCGCCAAAACTGATTGGATTGCCCATCGACTGCCCCTCCCCCACGGCGATATCGGCCCCAAACTCCCCCGGCGTTTTTAAGATGGCCAACGAAATGGGATCAACGATCATTACCAATAGCGCGCCATGCCGATGCACAAGCGCAACGATCTCTTCCATTTCCTCCAATTGCCCCAAAAAATTAGGATGTTGAATCAGAACACACGCGGTATTATCATTAATCTGTTCGGATAAGGCGTGGAGTGACGTTCCCCCAGCCTCCGCCGCCACTTCGTCAATCTGCACCGAAGCATTCCCAGAAAGATAGGTATTGACGACTGCCCTATAATGTGGATGAACCGTTCGCGCTACCAGTACACCCGATCGTTTTGTAATGCGGAGCGCCATCAGCACGGCCTCGGCGGATGCAGAAGCGCCATCATAGACCGATGCGTTCGACACCTCCATCCCAGTCAAATCGCATATAAGAGATTGATATTCGTAGATCGTTTGCAGAAGCCCCTGACTCATTTCCGCTTGATAAGGTGTATAGGCAGTATAAAATTCAGATCGAGAAAGAACCGCATCCACGGTGGTTGGGATAAAGTGATTGTAACTGCCTGCGCCCAAAAAGGATACGGACTGTTGATTGGTTTGTGCGATCTGTTGCATCGCTTGTCTTAACTCCATTTGAGAAAGCGGCGCGGGAAGGTTTAATGGACGATGCAATCGGAACTCTTGAGGAATTTCTAAAAGGGCATCAAACGAAGAGCGACCCATCTCCTCTAGCATGGAGGCCTCTTCCTGTGCTGTCTTCGGAATATATTCCATACTCATTTACAACCCCCCTCCAACCCCTCCCTGCCTCCCCTTTGAATATAAGGAGAGGAGACGCCCTCTCTTTATTTAAAGAGGGGCGGGGGGAGTTTAGTTATTTTCCTTTTCTATAAAATGGAGGCTTCACAATCACTGCTGCAGCCCCTCTATCATGAATGCTGACAAAAATTTCGCTCCCAATATCGGCGTAGCGGGGAGCCACAAAACCCATACCGATACCTTTTTTCAGACTCGGAGAAAAATTCCCAGAGGTTACCTTGCCAACCTCTTTTTCTCCGGAATAGATACTGTATCCTTCCCGTGGGACGCCGCCAACCAACAATTGGAAACAAATCAATTTCTTTGTCACTCCCTTTGCTTGCTGCAATATCAACGGGGCTTTTCCAATAAACTCCTTTGTAAAATCGATAAACTTATCTAAACCAGCCTCAATCGGCGTTGTATTCTCGTTGATCTCGTGGCCGTACAAAGGATAACCCTTTTCCAATCGAAGCGTATCGCGCGCGCCTAGACCAATGGGAAGAATTTTTAACTCGCCTCCCGCGGCAAGCAATGCGTTCCAGACTTTCGTAACGTTTGGCAAAGGCGCCACGATTTCATACCCTCTTTCGCCCGTATAACCGGTTCTTGCAACGAGAACGCCGTTACCACGGGCAGGAATAATCTCGGTCTCAACAAATGTGCGAAGGGCGATCTCTTCTTTGTCAAACGGAAGGACTCGTTCCATGAGATTCCACGATTTTGGCCCTTGCAGGGCAAGCAGGGCTGTTTCAAGGGTAACATCTTGAAGTATGGCAGGATTTTCCAAATGGCCCTGTAACCACAAAAAGTCCTTCTCTCTATTAGACGCATTCACAATCAGAAAGAATTTATCCTTTCCCTTCTTATAAATATAAATATCATCTAATACGGTACCTTCTTCATTGAGAAGCATGGAATATTGCGCGTCTCCCCGCTTCATTTTCTGCGTCGGTGTGGGAACGATCCTTGACAACATTGCTTCGCATCCCTTTCCTGAAAGCTCAAATCGGCCCATGTGGCTGATATCAAACAACCCGACATCAGTGCGAACCGTCTGGTGCTCTTTTAGGATGCCTGAACCAGCATAATGAATTGGCATCTCCCATCCTGCAAAAGAAACAAATTTAGCCCCCAGTTTTAAGTGAAGATCGTACAATGCTGTTTTTTTTATCGCAATCTCATTCATATAGACATTCCACCCAGGTAAGCGGACTGGACCATTGGGTTTTTCAACAGATTCGGGGCAGAATCAAAAAGAACGATTTTCCCCGTCTCCATGACATATCCGCGGTCAGCAAGCGCAAGCGCTGCGTAGGCGTTCTGTTCCACTAGAAAAATCGTTTTGCCCTGTCGACTGATTCCTTTAATCATCTCAAAAATCTTTCCAACCATCACGGGGGATAGCCCGAGCGAAGGCTCATCCAGTAGAAGTAGTTTGGGCCGTGCCATGAGGGCGCGGCCTATTGCCAACATCTGTTGTTCCCCTCCACTTAATGTCCCTCCGCGCTGCGAACGCCGTTCAAACAAAACCGGAAAGAAGGAGAAAACCTCATCAAGCGCCCCTTTTTTTCGTTTGATATTCCGTTCTAAAAAAGCCCCCATTTCGAGATTCTCCAAAATAGTCAATTCTGGAAAGATTCTCCGCCCTTCTGGAACTTGAGAAATCCCTTTTTGCACAATATCATGAGGGGGTAACCCTGATATCGTCTCTCCGCAAAGCGTCATTGTACCAGATAAAGATGGGACAATTCCTGAAATGGTCATTAACATAGTCGTTTTGCCAGCGCCATTGGCACCAATGAGCGTAACGACCTCCCCCTCCTTTATTTCCAATGAAATTCCCTTCAAGACGGAAACAGAACCGTAGCTGACTGCGATGTCGGATAAAGTAATCATTTTGCTCAATCCCCCTTTATTAAAGGAGGATTCAGGGGGTTGTTTTTCCTAAATACGCCTCTATCACTTTTGCGTTTCCCTGGATCGCCTGCGGTGTTCCTTCGGCAATTTTAACGCCGTGATCTAAGACAATTACATGATCGGAAATCCCCATAACCATCTTCATATTGTGTTCAATTAAAAACGGCGTTATCCCCAATGATCGGATTTGTCCGATTAAGACCATTAACTCTTCAGTCTCCTTTGAATTCATCCCGGCCGCTGGTTCATCCAAAAGCAAAAGGGTAGGGGAGGAAGCCAACGCGCGCGCTATCTCTAATCGCCGTTTATCTCCATAAGAGAGGGATCGTGATGGAAAGTCAAAACGCCTGAAGATCCCCACAAAATCTAATAACTCTAGCGCCTTTTTACGAAGAGCGTTCTCTTGTGTACGGTAGGGCTTTCCCCTGCATATCGCTCTCAAAAAACTTTTGTTCGTTGGTAAGCTGTGAACATATCCTCCGATCATTACATTGTCTAACACAGTCATTTCTGAAAAAAGTCGACTATGCTGAAAGGTGCGAGCAATACCGCGTCTCGATATGATGTAAGACTTTAGATTTGAGATTAAATTGCCTTGAAAATAAGATGTTCCCATCGTAGGTATAATCATGCCTGTAACGCAATTAAAGAAAGTGGTTTTCCCTGCGCCATTCGGGCCGATGAGGCTTGTCACTTTTACCTTTTCGATAGACAGTGAAACCTCTTCAAGCGCCTTGAGTCCGCCAAAAGTTTTGGTCAGATTAATCGTTTCTAAAAGCATAAGCTACTCCATCACCAAAGCGGTCGGAAAGGTAGCACACGATTTAAGGGTCTGTAAAGGGATAAAATGTGTTGTATATCTCTATCCAGGGTGATACCATGACAAGCATAAGATGTTTCCTCAATTCATTATTCAATCTTATCAGCATGCGAAACGGTTGATTATTATCATCGTCGGGTTTACTGTTTTATTGATTGGCATTCTTTTGATTGTCTTGCCGGGCCCTGCCATTTTGGTTATTCCGTTAGGGCTTGCTATGTTAGCCACTGAATTTATCTGGGCAAAACGACTTTTATCCCGCTTTAAGAAAACGGTCAAAAGGATTAACTCTCCCCGTAACGTGACCCGACTCCTCCGTTTGGTTCAACAAAAAATACGACAAAAGGTTTCCAGCCTTTTTGCGAGAAAATCAATAGATGAAAAAAAAATTTAAAAACCATCCCCACCCTAACCCTCCCCTTGAAGGGGAGGGATTGACATTGGGCTATCCGTCCCCTGAAGGGGAGGGGAGATTCGTGCAGGGTTCTTTTCCTCTGGTTGGGATTATCGGCGGAAGCAAGACAGATTTACCCATTCTGGAAAAGGCAGAATCACAACTGACAAATCTCCATATTGTCTCCGAACTCCGAGTTGTTTCCGCGCACAGAACACCCCATCAAATGTTTAAATATGCTGAAGAGGCATCTAATCGCGGCATTGAAGTCATTATCGCAGGGGCTGGTGGAGCGGCACATCTTCCGGGAATGATTGCAGCCATAACAGAGATTCCTGTTATCGGGGTCCCAATCCCCACGAAACATCTGCATGGGATTGATTCCCTGCTGTCTATTGTCCAGATGCCCCGCGGAATTCCCGTGGCGACAGTTGCTATTGGAAACGCGGAGAACGCGGCTCTCTTGGCTGCCGCCATTCTGGGCCTGAAATATCCGAACATTCAAAAGAATCTCCGCGCATTTCGATCACAACAAACCCGGCGTGTATTAGCCAAAACCCTATGATCCTTCCGGGAAGTCTACTGGGTGTTTTAGGGGGAGGCCAGCTTGGGATGTTTTTTACCGCGGCCGCCAGGCAAATAGGATATCGTGTTGTTGTCTGGGACCCACATCCAGAGGCGCCCGCGCGGCTACTGTCAGATTCCTTTATCAACGCCAGATTTAATGATTCTCAAGCCCTTTTATCTTTCATGACTGAAACGCAAGGCGTCACCTATGAATGGGAGAATGTTCCAGCAGATTTGGTTTCAAAAATTGAAAAGGAGGTTAGAACGACTCCTTCAAGCTCTGTCTTGCGACTGCTTCAAAATCGGGTCACCCAAAAGGGTTTTCTTCAGGATCATGGGTTTCCGGTTGTTCCATTTTATTGCTTTGATGATCCAGAAGCGCTGTCTTCGTGCGCCTTGGCGCTTGGATTGCCTTGTATCGTAAAAATGGCCTCATCGGGATACGATGGACAAGGCCAGTGGCATCTTACTAAAGCCGATCAATTACGGGGACTGACGGAGCAGATTCACAATAAGTCCTGCCTGTCCGGATGGGTCATAGAAAGGACGATTGATTTTCACAAGGAGCTTTCTGTAATCGTTGTTCGCGGAGATTCCGGGGAGATTTTAACCTACCCTGTCGCTGAAAATATTCATGAACAGGGGATTCTTCGAATAAGCCGTGTTCCGGCAAACATCAGTGAAGAGGAAGCGCGTCGGGCAACCTCACTTGCGGCAAAAGCAGTGGGGACGCTGAAAGCATCGGGGGTGTTTTGTGTAGAAATGTTTCTTACCATCAATGCGGAATTGCTCATAAATGAAATTGCGCCTCGACCCCATAACTCTGGGCATTATTCAATGGATGTCTGTTCCGTGTCTCAATTTGAGCAACAGGTGCGCGTTCTCTGCTCCCTACCGCTTATTCCGCCAAGCCTGTGCTCCCCGGCGATACTGGTTAATATACTCGGATCAGAAATCGAAACATGGACTGCAGACGAGAAAAGATTCAATGCGATTTTATCCCGAACAGACGTCCGCTTTTATCATTATCGAAAACCAATCGTTAAGACTGGAAGGAAAATGGGTCATCTGTTGATCATCAATCCCGACGCCGCAAAGGCGCTGGATCAGGCCCAACAGATATTAAGTTTTCTCAAGATAAACGCGGCTTCCCAAAAGTAAGGCGATGCCGACGGCAACATAAATTGCTCCGATCACAAAATGGGGGGCGCCCAAAAATCGAATCGTTCTCCCGATGAGTATCATTCCCAGCACCAGCATCCAACTCTTCGCGCTATACGTCATATAAACAGGACTCTGTTCAGGAAGGGCTTCTATGCGAGCGATATTTTTTCTGGCCACTTTAGGCAAAACGAATTTACCTTTAACGAAACCAATGATCAGCGCAATAACGAAGCTTACGCCTTCGGCTATTCCAATCACAGACCCAAATGAAAAGAAAAGGCCCGCTGTGAACAGGCCAAAACCAACTATTCCCCAAATACCCGATGCCACTTTCAAATGTGTACTGCGTGCAACCATCATCATAATCCTCCTACATTGCGTTGTCTTAAAACTTCATAAGCGACGATTCCGACTGCGACCGAGACATTGAGCGATTCTATCACGCCACGCATTGGCAGGGAAATAGTCTGATCGCATCTTTCTAAAATTTTATGGTGTATGCCCCCTCCTTCCCCTCCGACAACAATGGCCACAGGGCCTCGATAGTCATTTTCAAGATAGGAGGATTTTGCCGTTGCGTCCATCCCCACGATAAAAATCTCATCCCTTTTTAATTGATCAATGGTTTGAGAAAGATTGGTTACGCGCGCAATCGGCAGATGGGCCGTTGCACCCGCAGATGTCTTTCCCACAACAGGGGAAAGTCCTGATGCCCTCCGTTTGGGCAGTATCACGCCATGAACGCCCGCCGCCTCGGCAGTCCTTAATATGGCGCCCAGGTTGCGCGGGTCTTCCACCGAGTCGAGCA
>JACPZM010000125.1 GCA_016195485.1 Candidatus Troglogloeales bacterium
AAAATATCATTGGGGGCTGTAGAGGGTCAAAACAATAAAGCAAAAGTGGTGATCAGAAAATCATACGGATTTAAGACGGCTAAAATGCTGGAAATAGCGCTCTATCATAAGCTTGGGCAGCTTCCCGTCCCTGATCTCGCCCACAGATATTTTTAACGAGCCGAAAATTTTTAGAGATCATCCTGACTGCCCCGCAAGTGGTGGCGCAATGGATTAATATGGAGCATTATTTTTCTACGGTGGATAACGAGGTCTATGGAAGTGGGAGTAAAATCTATCATAATGTCGTTGGACGATTTGGAATCATGTTCGGCGCTCAAAGTGATTTGCGTATTGGGCTTTCCCGTCAGGCCGTGATGAACGGAGAGATGCCTTATCATACGCCAATGCGCCTGCTCACACTGGTTGAAGCCCCAAGGGAACGGATCAGCGAGATCATTCCGCGTCATCGCGTCTTACAGCATCTATACGACAACGAGTGGGTGCATTTGATAGCCCTTGACCCTACGGATAAAACCTTCTATCGTTATGTTCCGAAACAGGGATGGGTGGCATCTTAACGAGAGGGTTAACGATGCTAAGATTGAGTATGACATGTATGATCTATCTTGACCACAATGCAACGACGTCGGTGTTGCCAGAAGTGTCGGAGGCGATGATACCTTACTTCACTTCCGAATGGGGTAATCCGTCGAGCGCTTACAAATTTGGCTCAAAGTTGAAGGGCGCAATCGAGGAGGCGCGGGGACAGGTTGCGGCGTTGATCGGGGCACAATTGCGCGAGGTCATTTTTACTTCCTGCGGCACGGAGAGCAACAACGCGGCCATTCATGCGGCCCTACAGGCCAATCCACAGAAGTGAAGTGGCCAAGCTGCCAGACGGGCCAAGTGTGAGAAGTGCGCATACCCTTTGGTATGTAAGCGACGAACAACGACGCCAGTCTGGATAGATTGGTCGCCGCACTGGAGAAGTTATTTATACTCAACCCCTTAATGGCTTCCAGTGCAACGCGCGCTTTAAAACTGGCGTCGTGATTCCTTCTTGTCTTCTTTTTCATCGTGGACTCCTTCCCTGTTTATGATCTATTGAGTCCACTTATCTTCTTACAGTTTTCTGTACGAATTTACCCAACCATTATACACAGCACTAGTCTGAGAAGATTTTATCAATGTAAAGTTCGAAATCTCCGATGATTTTGGAAGTGACTTTTCCTTGCAGTTCCGCAAAAGAATGAAGCTGGTATTTTCCACTTTCGAGAACAAAAATTTCAATCGTTTTCAGAGACGGATAGACAATCCAAAATTCCGGAACGCCGTAACGTTCATAAACTGCTTTTTTCTTCACCGTGTCGATGGTTACGGACCCTTCGGAAACCACTTCGATTAAAACGTCTGGAACGCCTCGAATCCAATCTTGAACAATGTGTAAATTGTCTTTTTTGATAAAAATAATGTCCGGTTGAAGCCGATTGATCCCTTCTTCAAAAATAACGTCCAACGGAGAAACAAATGCCTCACCTTGATTTAATCTTTCAGTATGTTCAGAAATTTTCCTAAGCAGACGCAAGACGATTTTTTGATGAATAGTCAAAGGGCTAGGCGACATAATTTCTTCTCCCTCAATGATCTCCGTAAGATCAAAAGATGAAATTTCACTTTCGAGATCTATTGTTTTCATAATCTATCCCACAACGGTAGTCTAATTTAACATATTTCCGACAATAAAAACTAAAAAAAAGAGAGTATACGCCCTAACGTTTCGCGTAGATTGCTTCGTTCGACGATTCGATCAATCATTCCGTGCTCTAATAAAAATTCGGCGCGTTGAAACCCCGCGGGAAGTTGTTGCTTAATCGTCTTTTCAATCACGCGGGGACCGGCAAAGCCAATAAGCGATTTTGGTTCCGCTAGAATAATATCTCCCAGCATCGCAAAGCTGGCTGTCACACCGCCAAAGGTCGGATCGGTTAAGACGGAAATGTAAGGAACCCCTGTCGTTTGAAGGCGGGCAATTGCTGCGGCGCTCTTTGCCATCTGCATTAAGGAGAGCGCCCCTTCCTGCATCCTTGCCCCTCCGGAAGCGGAGAAGACAACAAGCGGGATCCGATGCGCGGTAGCGCGTTCCACACCACGAGTGAGCTTCTCCCCGACCACCGATCCCATACTGCCACCCATGAAGGAAAAATTTAACAAAACCAACACCACCGGCCGATTTAGTATCTCCCCATCTCCCATGACAATGGCATCCTTTTGCCCGGTCTTCTCCTGATAGGTTTTTAATCGGTCTTTGTATCGAGCCGTGTCTTTAAATGAGAGTGGATCCTGTGGAGAGAGGTAACGATCCATTTCCTGAAAGGTTCCTTCATCCACGACCATCGCAATCCGCTCTTCTATAGAGATTGGGAAATGATACTGGCACTTTGGACAGACCTTCGCGCGTCGCTCTAATTCTTTACGATAGATAATCTCGCGGCAGTTATTGCATTTGACCCAAAGCCCTTCTGCGCTTCTAATCTTAAGAGGTTCCTCTTCCCCTGACTCCTGTTGATTTTCTTTTTTAAACCAAGCCATAGGGGTATTACTAAAGCCCATCCCCACCTAACCTCCCCTGGAAGGAGAGGAAAAAGTTCGAGTACAGAATGGAATACTGCATTCTTTTCTTTTTTAAACCTTGCCACCGCAATTATCCCTCCCCTTCAAGGGGAAGCAGGGAGGGGTGGTTAAGTGCCCATGTCCCAGGAGGCAAGATATTTCACTTGTTCATTGGTCAACTGATCAATCTCGATTCCAATAGCTTGAAGTTTCAGACGTGCAATCGATGCGTCAATGATTTTAGGAACGGGATATACCTTATTCTCCAAGTTGGCCGCTTCCTTGGCAATATATTCAGCCGAGAGGGCCTGATTGGCAAAACTCATATCCATTACAGCCGCCGGATGCCCTTCAGCAGAGGCAAGATTGATAAGCCTTCCCTCGCCCAGAAGATTGATTCTTCTTCCATCAGAAAGGGTATATTCGTCGACAAATTCCCTAACTGTCCGCTTCTGCTTTGAGATCTTCTCTAATGCAGGGATATCAATTTCGACATTAAAATGACCTGAATTGCATACAATCGATCCGTCTTTCATCTGATCGAAATGTTCCTTACGCAGAACCTTTGTGTTCCCGGTTAAGGTGACAAAGAAATCGCCAAAAGAGGCCGCTTCTTCCATCGGTAGAACCCTAAACCCATCCATAACGGCTTCAATTGCCTTGACAGGATCGATCTCCGTTACAACAACAGAAGCGCCTAGCCCTGCCGAACGCCGGGCCACCCCACGTCCACACCAACCGTATCCGGCCACAACAAAAACAGAACCGGCTATCAACCGATTGGTCGCACGCATAATGCCGTCTATCGTACTCTGGCCTGTCCCATAGCGATTATCAAAAAGATATTTCGTATCGGCATCGTTGACCGAAATAACGGGGAATTTTAAAACGCCCTTTTCGGCCATGCTTCTTAGGCGAATCACGCCGGTGGTGGTCTCCTCAGTACCGCCAATCACCGCAAATTTCTTTTTTGACGAATGAATCATCGAGACTAAGTCCGCGCCATCATCCATTGTAATGATCGGATTATGCGCAAGCGCCGCATCAAGATGTTTGTAATACTGTTTATTGTCCTCCCCTTTGATTGCATAAGTAGAAATCTGATAATCGGCTACGAGGGTTGCCGCAATATCATCTTGTGTTGAAAGCGGGTTGGACGCGCAAATAACAAGCTCTGCTCCTCCAACCTTGAGGGTATCCATAAGATTTGCTGTTTCAGACGTAACATGAAGGCAAGCTGAAATCCGAAGACCAGCAAGGGGTTTTTCTTTTTTAAAGCGTTTCTTAATGGCGCGTAAAACAGGCATTTCCTGCTCCGCCCATGCCATCCGATTCTTACCCTTCTCGCGTAAATTTATATCCTTGATATCGTAATCCATTTTTCTCCTTTGTTTTATGTAGGGGCGGGGTTACCCCGCCCCTACAATCATATTCCTAACTCTTTCTTCAACGCCTCTGCCTTGTCGGTTGCCTCCCAGGTAAAATCTGGATCGTTGCGGCCAAAATGACCATAAGCGGCCGTCTTTCTATATATTGGCCTTCGCAGCCGTAAGTGATCGATAATACCAGCAGGCGTCATTGGAAATAAATCTCGCACGGCCTTGACTAATTTATCTTGCGAAACTTTTATCTCCTGTTTTGTATCGATTAAGATCGACACAGGATCGGCAACCCCAATGGCATAAGAAAGCTGTACCTCGCAACGGTCTGAAACCCCGGCCTTAACGATATTTTTTGCAATATAACGCGCCATGTAACAGGCTGAACGATCCACTTTACTTGGATCTTTCCCAGAGAAAGCGCCGCCTCCATGCCTTCCGACACCACCATAGGTATCCACAATAATCTTTCGGCCCGTTACCCCCGTGTCCCCTTGCGGCCCGCCGATAACGAATCGCCCAGTTGGATTGATATGGTAAATAACAGTTTCTTCATCCAGTAGTTCCAGTGGGATTGTTGGCAAAATCACTTCATGAATAATATCCTCGCGAAGCTCCCTTAACGTAACATCTTCACTATGCTGGGTAGAGACAACAACACAAGTCACCTTATGCGGCTTGCCATCTTTGTATAATACGGTCACTTGCGATTTCCCATCCGGCCTTAGATACGGAAGAATATCTGTCTTGCGCACTTCTGCCAATCGCCTTGTAATTTTATGGGCTAGCGCAATGGGCGTTGGCATCAATTCGGGCGTTTCATTCGTGGCATATCCAAACATCAGCCCCTGATCCCCCGCGCCGCCTGTATTGACACCCATCGCAATATCGGGAGACTGACTGTGTATCGCTGTCAGCACCGCACAAGTCTCATAATCAAATCCATATTTTGCGCGGGTATATCCCACCGATTTGATTGTCTCGCGAACAATATCAGGAATCTCTATATAACAGTTCGTTGTAATTTCTCCGGCAACAAGGGCCATTCCCGTGGTGACGAGCGTTTCACACGCGACTCGGCATGTAGGGTCCTGGGCGATAATTGAATCTAAAATGGCATCTGATATTTGATCGGATATCTTATCAGGATGCCCCTCTGTTACCGATTCGGAAGTAAAAAGATAACTCGCACTACTCATTTTAAAACCCTCCTTCGTTTATGCAATATATTACCAAAAAGAAAAGGGTGAGCACACTCATTTCTCTTGCGCTCACCCCCCCTCAACAAAAAACCCCTCACTTAAAATTAAGCACTGCCTGCTTCTCTTTTCTTCCTTCTGGCGACATAAAACGCCCACCCTTCCAGCAAAACAACGACCCCCGCAACAATCGGAGGAACAATATAAACCCTTTGCGGAACAGGCGGCTCTAACATCAGATAGTAATAGGTCGATAGCGCCATCTTTCCATCATGTTCTCCTGCATCCCCATCCCAAGCGAAAAAGACAATCGGTATATTCTTCCCGACTTCCAATTGGGCGCTTTTTTCTTTATCATCGGTTACTAACGCCCGCTTCATAACCACTTGCCAGCGTCCATTCGTCCACTTAGCACTTGTAACCTTTACGTTAGTAGACTCTCTGACAGAAACCGCGTCTAATCCACGGCCTTCCATCTCTTTTGTCGTGCTATCTGACTCCCACTTCCAGATATCAACCCCCCTTTTTGTGTCGCCATGAATAAAGTATGGCTTTTCCGGCGAAGGAAGTTTCTGCCATGCTTGTGCAAATTGAATTGCAATCCCATCGTTATAGGTGCCCACTTCGGGAGGCCGAACCCCCTTCAGATGGCCGACTGCATCATCATCCTCATGGGTATAGTTCGTTGTTGTATAACGGGCATCTGGAAACGAGACAGATGAAATTGCGGCGGCATCATAGATGGCAGGACGGTTTTCATCTTTTTTTGATTCTGTTCGATCATCCCACTCAAAGAGAAAGGCTACTTCTTTCTCATCAAACAGCGCTCGTACCCGAATATCATCCACCGTGCGAAGAAAATGCCTTGGAGGCTGAATAATCTGACTCCCCATGCCAACATATTGCGGTGATAAGCTCTCCCATCTTGGATCGTTTGCATCATTCGGGGTCTTCCCCTCTTTTAGAAACTTCCCCTTAATAATAAAACCTATCTTTGGTTTGTTCGTTGATTCTTCAATGGGGTAATGATTAGATAACGACATCACAAAATTGGCCACATTCCAACGATCCTCAACCGTCAGCGTATCGATAAAAGAGGGCATCGGCGTGCCATTTAAGCCAGTAGAGACCTCACGAAAAATATTCTTAGGATTGTAAGGGTCGCGACGATTGCCGCGAATATTCCACGGCTTTGCCAAGTTTGCCGGAAAGATCGGGAATCCCCAGTCGTCTCGCTGTGTCAGGTTGCCATTGCCACGCCCTTCTACACCATGGCATTCCACACATTTAGCCTTGGTCATGAAAACTTCACGACCTTTTTTAATCGATTCTTCGGAAGTCGGAATCTGTTTTCCATAATCAATGACATGAAACTCTTCATCTTTATCATCAAACTTTCGATCTTTCACTAAATTCGTTTTCACAAAAGACACGACTTGCTTGCGTTCCGTCTCTGATAAAATCTCCCCCCATGGAGGCATAGCGGAACCGGGAAGCCCGTTGGTAACCGTCAGGAAAAGGTCTTCATCGGTTGGAAGCTCACCAGACGCCGTATGGCGAATTTTAAATGTCCCCTGATTGAAGTTACGCGGTTTGGTCCCTAGACGCCTTGCGGAAGCGCCGTTCCCAGCCCCATCAGGGCCATGACACCAAACACATTTTCTAAAATAAATCGCCTTACCCGCTTCAATGTCCGCTGGGGACGGTTTCGAAGGCTTATACACCCCGGGCGGCGGGATATTCTGCGCCTGTGCCTCGCCCTTAAATGCAACCCATCCAAACCCCATTAAAAGGGCTATAACAATAAAAAAATATAATCTTAACTTCATTTCCCCTTTTTCTCCTAATCCCATGTCCTAGGATAAAATCCTGTATGCCAATATTCAAACATAATGACCTTCCACATCTCATCCTGCGTTATATGCTTCTCCCAAGGAGGCATCGCAGACGCCCAAGGGAATGTCTCTCGTGGGACACCAGGCCCTCCCTTAGAAACACGCCACAGCACAAAGGTCTCCTGAAGCTGTGCAATAGTCCCAGGATCAGAGAAATTAGCAGGGATGGGATTAAAGGCAAAGGCAAACATCCCTCTTCCATCAAGATTGTCTCCATGACAAAACACACAACCGGCTGTCCCAAAGAAGATCTCCCCACCCTCTCTTACATTCTGAAGATATTTTGGGGCATCCGCCGCAAACGGATTTTTGCCCATATACTGGGCACCCGCCTCTTCCTTTCCATCGGCGCCCTTCCCACGAAACGGATTGTACTCCGTCTGCAAGTTAATGATCTTTCCATGCAGATTGATACTGGCGGGAGGGGCAGGATGAACGGTTCTTAACTCCACCGGCTCTTCAAACTTTGGGAGCATCTTGTCATACGTTCCATATCCAATAAGCAATGGCAAAGCGGCAAAAACAATATAACGGGAGGTTTTTGCGTTCTTTGTATCTTCTTGAAGCATGATACGAATGGGCGTACTAAATTCTTTCCATGAAGGCTCATCAATAGATGAATAAAGAAATATCGCAATCGTGATAATCCCCATATAAACCGCAAGAAGCGTAAAAGGGATAGGGGGCTGTAAGATAACGCGAAACACGATGAATGCGAAACCCCAGATGATAGGGGCTTGCATCAGCTTTGGGATATGAATCTTTAGCTTATTCTTTACAAACCAAGCCAGAAAGATGATGGAGAGACCCATCCCAATCTCTACGATTAAGGCAAAGATGCCGGCGTTAATATATTTTTCTGTTCCAGCCCATGAGATGACGGGATAGAGCAAAAGGGCCGAGAAAATAGCCATTAAAAGTGTTTTCCGTTTCATCATAATACAGACACGCCTCCGTTTATTATAGTGTATAAATTGCGCAAATCTACGCCCCGTCATTCCGGCAATTTTTAAGCCGGAATCCATTTACTCTACTGGATACAGGCTTTCGCCGGTATGACATCTTCAACAACGCTTACTTATTAAGAATGTATAATTATCAATTGTTCATTGCTAATTGTTTATCAGAATTCCCCATTGCCGTCTTCTTAAGAGGCCCCTCTTTTTCTTGCGGAAGGCGATCCAATCCCTCTTTAATTGCCTTATCGGCTGTCTGCTGTAAAAGATAGTCAGCCATATTCGACAAAGCGGCAAAGGTAAACTTCTTAGAGAAATCCTTTAGCATGTCATCTTGAAAACCCGGAACGATAAAGAGCCACGGGGTCATAATGGACTCCATCACGTACTCTTTTGGAGTCGTCGCATGAACCTTGCCTTCTTTGAAGGCCTTACGATATTCTGGCGACTTAATCCGGTTTGGCGCATTGGTGCCTTCAATCAGCAAGGGCCCAACCATCCCAATCTTCGCAACCGCAATGCCCGGTATTTTATGACACGCAAAACAGCCCATCTTTCCCACAATCTGGTCTGGGGTATCCGTATCTAATGCAAGCTTAGAATCGGCAGAGGGAGCCGCTCCTCCAGCCGCGACCGCCCCAGGAGCGGCTTCACCCAATTTCTTCCCGAAATAGGCCTCCCAAGACTCTTTTGCTGTCCCCTTCGACATATCCCCAGAACGGGTTTGCAAGAAGGTTACAACAGATACAATCTCCGTATCGGTCAGTTCAATGGGAGGCTTATTGATGATCGGCATCGGACTCACCATATCGTTCGTCCCCTTGATAGCAAAGCCAGCGACCACAAAGCAGTTCGGACAATATTCCGACTCCACCAGATATTGCCCTCCGGGAGTTGCGTGCGGCTTGATACCAGAATTTGGCTCCCCGCCTGAAAGCTTCTCTTTAAAACTTTGGTACCGTTCCGTAAGAGGCCGTTTATACGATCTCTCTTCCTCCGTCATTTGTAATAGCTTTTCTGGATCGGGCGACGAGACCTGTTCGGCAGGCAAAGCAATTAAATTGGGGCATCGATCTGCCTTTTGATCCATGAAGAACCGATGACAAAGCGGACAACTCCCCTTTCCGATGGGAGTCTCCCCTTTCCTCAAAGCCCCTTCAGGATCATCTGTTCCAAATATGATTTTCTGACCCATCTCCTTTAGCTGTTCGGGAGTGACCGTACCTACATCTACCGCTACAGCGGCTTCAGGAGCGTCTCCTCGAATCTGCGGCAACCAGTTTGTGTATCCCGCAAAAATAGCAAGGATAAGGAGATACCACATTCCAACCTTTGAAATAATTCCTTTTTTCTTTTTCTCCATTATATGACCCCTTTACCTTCTCCTATTTCCTCATAATTTGACAAAAAAAATAGAGGGGCAGTCGCTCTGCAACGTTATGCCCCTCTTTAGCAAAATCTTGTTATGATTTAGTGACTCCCCACCGGTATGGATACGCCCTCAATCCCTTCCCCTGCCGTATCTTTTACCGTACTATGAACCTTCTTATCGGTTAAGGTTCCAAGCCAGAAGACAAACAGAAGCATCGTCCAGAAGATAAGGACGTTCAGAGAGTTGATATTTCCCGCGTATCCAATTGGATTTGTAAATGCCCACGGAGAGGCATCACGCATAATTTCGTTAATATGCCAATGCAAACGAACGGACGACCGAATATACCCCATCACAGCCATTGTCCAAGTAAAGGCCACCGCCAGAAGAAAAAGGGCATACGCCCCTCGCGTTGACATTTGCCCCCACCGAATCTCTCCCAGCGATCTGGCATTTTTTAATATCATGGTGTTTAGCGTTACGCCAATAAACAATGTCGTTAGCGTAGAGCAAACCTGCGGAACAGATAGCCCAATCCGAACATTCGCAGGGATAAAGTAGCCGTAAATCCCTAAGAAGATGACGTTCGTCGCCGCGCCGACAAAAATTGCACCCAAAGCAAGATTCCCCCACCATGCCCACTTCACGGTTGGGACCTTATTGGCCCGCTGATAGATACAGAAACATAAGACCGTCGTGGTAATAATGATGTTAATCGCTGTATTCTTTGCCGACATCACACCATAATTTCCTATGACCGGATGCTGTGCACCGCCCATCGCCTTTAGCTCGGCAGGCGTCATCACCAGCGTGTGAGGCGTTAACCATGTTAGCGTAGCGACAATGAGCACCAACAGCATATATTTAAAGAACCGGGTATATCGTTCTGAACCCGGCATTCGACCCATTGCCGTCCAGAGGTAGTAATTTAGAGTGATAAACAATGTTGCAATCATCGTCGCCTGCATAATAAAGACCCACGCCAACAATCCCCCCATGAGCGTAATCCCCATCTGCTGGCGATAGGCATACACCTCGCGCATCAGCCAGTATCCGGCAAACGGAAGGGGGATCAAGTTTAATACCCCCATGAACATGGCGGTATAACTCATCCAATCGTAATGCGCCTTCTCTTCAGGCGACTTTGCCGCCAGGAAACGATATGCCGCATAAGCGGCCACGACACCCCCTCCAAAAGCGGCATTTCCCAAAATACGATGCACCACAATGGGAATGACCAATGGGGTATGGATAGCGTTCCAAATATTTCCTAAAAACCGCCCTTGATCATCTACCCCAGCCGGGGCCTGCATAAACGCAAGCCACGTATTGGCAAAGAACATCAGCACCAATCCCACCGTGTTCAAAAGCACGGACAGGGAAAGATGACACCACTTTAAAAACGGAGAATCGTTCATCTTATCCCAGCCATAGTAATAGACGTAGAGAACACCGCTTTCCAAAATAAACATAAGGGCGTAGACATGCATGACTGGCCTGAAGATACTGGCCAGATACATAAAGAATCCGGGATAAAGTGCTAGGAAGGTAAAGATTAAAAGCCCACCCAGAATGGCCGTAATCGAATAGGCCGTTAAGCTGATCTTCATAAACTCATGGGCCAGGTCGTCATACTTCTTTGACATCCGCTTGTCTTTTTGAAGCATCCCGACCAATTCAACCACCATTACAAACATTGGAACGGCCAGCACAAACGACCCAAAATAAAGATGCTGTTGGTTCGCCATCCAAAGGATTGTCCGACTCTGAAACGTCCCATATGTTCCATAATTATCTGGGTATTTCAGTTTAGGGGCTGGCGGGCCATAGACGATTCCTTCTGTCTTATAAAAAACATCTTTGGCCTTTTCTATCTTTGGGGTATCGGAGGAAGCGGCAGGGGTATCCTCTGCAACGGCGAAGACCGGCACCAACGGGAGCAACAGTGCAACCGCGAACAAACTGAGGGCGAGAAACGCACCAACCCTCTTTCTTTTTGGACTTTGCAACCAACGCATCAAAGAACGCATCTTCTTACCTCCTTAAAACTGAAACCACTTAACGTACGGGTTTGATGAATCAAACCCCTGTCATTATTTGTAAGGGAATGGTAGATTTTGAGCAAATACCATTAAGATATAGTCTATGGATAAGTAGTATCCCAACGCAAGCGCGAGAAAAATAATAAAAAACACAATACGTTTACCCAAACCGGCTTCGGTCGTCGTACCTTCTTCCTGCATCTCACCTACTCCTTCCACTGTCATGATCCACCCCCCGAGTTTTTGATTATAGACAAAACGCCGCTTCAATGTCCAGAGAGCGGCGGACTATACACATACCAGATAATCCAACTGCAAAAAATAAGCGTTGTCCAAAAAATCAACTTCCCTAATCGTTCCTTTTTCATCTCGTCCATTCTATACTACCCTTTCCTGAAAGACCGAAAGCCCGTCCCCTCCCTAAGGGAGGGGACGACATTGATCTTACCCACTTTCGATTCAAAGAGGGGAAACCATTCTACAGAGATGAGTTTTACATGTCAAGAATAAAATCCAAGAAAAATAATTTTTATTTAGAGAACGGGGACGGCCTTCAATTGGTTCCCCAAGTCAGCCAGAACCCGCTTCAGCGAGGCATCAATTAATTCTGTTCCGGTCGAAAAAATAAAGCCTCCAATGATGCGCGTGTTCTCCACAACTTTGAGCGACAATCTCCGTTGAATTTTAGATTCCAGTTTGGATTGTAATCGTTCTACCAAATGATTCGCAATCGGATAGGCAAGCAAAAGGGTTCCCTTTACAACCCCCCTCTCCAATTCGTACTGTTTTGGATAAAGGGAAAATATCTCTTTTAAATAGGCAACACGGCCCTTCCGAAGAAGCAATCGAATAAAATAGAACAATATCTTATTGGTATCCTCCGCAAAGAGACGGGCGATCAATCCCTCTTTGACCGCTTTAGGGATTTTTGGATTTGCCAAAAGCGGTGCAACAGAAACAGCCGCGACCTTTTCATACCATTCGATCTGCTCTAAGACACGCTCTTGCGCCTGATACCCGCTGGCAAACGCGAGAAGGGCTTGCGCGTATCGGCTGGCGATGATTTCGCTTTTCAATTTAGCTCGTCCATATATTGCAGAACAAGTTCTTTGTTTCGCTCCGCGTCTAGTTCCTTGCGAATAACCTTCGCGGCAGTTGCGATGACCAGTTCGGCAACCTCGTTGCGAAGCTGTATCTTTGCCAACCCCATCTCGCGGCTGATATTTTCTTTCCCTTTTTCCAACAGCGCATCGGCCTCTTTTCGAGCCGAGGTTGTGATCTCGCGGGCTACTTTCTGCCCTTCCAAGATCGCCTCTTGAACCTTCAAAAGCGCTTCCTTCTTGATCTCGTGCATCTTGGCCTCATATTCTTGCTGTAATTGCCTGACGCCCTCTTTTGAAGCGGCAATCTCGGACTGCTCGTTGGCAATTTGACTACGCCGATCTTCCAGCGTCTGCAAGAGAGGGCCCCATGCATAACGTCGGAGAAGCCACAACAGCAATAAAAACCCAACAATTTGGGTTAAGACTTGCGGAAGGAGTATTTCCATATTTTTCCCTTTTGAATTCCCCTCTTAAAGAGGGGTGCCAGAAGGGCGGGGTGTTTAAGCAACGCGTCCCTGAAAGATAAATACAGTCAACAAAGCATAAATGGTGAGCGCCTCGATAAAGGCCGCGCCGATGACCATGGCAATCTGAATTTTTGGGGCAGCCTCCGGCTGCCTTCCAATCGCCTCCATCGCGGCAGAAACCGTCTTCCCTAGACCAAGCGCCGATCCAAACGCGGCGATGGCCATCATAATAGGTAGTGCAAACGAAAGTGCTGTTGCTGTGTTCATTGTTATCCTCCTTTTGTTATGTGTGATGTCCTGCCGCCTCATGCGGTAGCATCAGAAAAATGTAAATCACCGAAAGCAAAGAAAAAACAACCGCCTGAATAATGCTGGTCAAAATTGCTAAAAGGTAAAAGGGGAACTGAAGCGGGATTCCCACAGGGCTATGGATAAAGCTTAACGCCAAAATCCCTAACAGCATCATCTGGCCAATCAACACATCTTCCCCAAAAATATTACCAAACAATCGCACAGAAAGCGAAAGCGGCTTGATGATTTCGCCAATGGTATGTAGCACAAAATTAAACGGAACCGCAATAAATACCGCGATGAGATATCCCCCCATTCCTTTGGGCCTTGGACTGCCAGCCAGATGGTCAAGGTAGCCTGAAATCCCCAGCTTGCAAATACCTGTGTATTGGACGTAGAAAAAAACCGTGACCGCAAGCGCCACCGTGGTGTTGATGTTGGAAGTCGGAGAGTGCATACCGGGGACAAGCCCAATTAAGTTCATCGACAGAATATATAGGAAAAGCGTGCCAATAAATGGCGTAAATTGTCTACCAATCGGCCCCATCACGCCGCAGACAAACTGATCCAATGAGTCAACCAGAAACTCAACGGCGTTTTGGAGTTTTCCGGGGACAATCGTCGGATGTTTACTGGCCATTCGGGCCGTCACCGCAAGCCCTAAAATAACAATGGCCGAAAAAAACGGGACCTCAAAGTGATGCAGAAAATCGACCGCAGGCGATTCAGGAAAGGAATGATGAAGCAAGGTGATAATGTTAGGCGCTTCTAATGATGTTTGCTCGCTCGCCAATGAACTCTCCATTCGAGGGCGGCGCATGCGTCGCCCCTACGGTCTTCAGGATGATAACAAAAATGGGAACAGAAAATCCAGCCATAAAACCGTAGACAGAAAAATGAAACTGATAAGGAAGGAAAATTAAGAGACCGTAAAAGATGGGTAATTTTAGCGCGGCATAAAAGATGATTTTCTTCTTTTGATACGAGTTTAATAAGGTTTCCGAAAGACGAGAAAGAAGAAACAGGTTTAGGACACTCATTGCAATTCCTAATGACCCTCCCCACAACACCTGTAAAGAAACCCACTGTAATAGGAAGACAAAGAGAACGGCAGAGGCAATGAGCGATGTTTTAATCGATCGCGCAATAAACGCGGAACTATCCATTCTTGTTAGCCCGTCCTATGAGTCTTATCATCTCTCGCACCCCCGCAATCCCTCCCATGATCGAAAAAAAAACCATCAGCCATGGATCGGTCTTAAAAAAAATATCAGCGTAATGGCCAATCAGGTAGCCGCAAACCGGCCCCAACATCAGCACCATCGGAATCCCGGTCAGTAACGCAACCTGTCGAAACCAATCGTATTTGGGGTCGGGAACGCTCATCTTTGCCCACCCATATTCTACGCATGTGCCGTTATTCATTCTGCATTCAAGTTCTTCAGAATCTTCTTTGCTAACGGCTCTTTTATTTCGATATGCCGAGGAATCGCTTCTGTTGTACCATTTCTCGGGTTAATCCAAAGCGAATGAGAACTTCCCTCCCGCTTTAAATAACAACCCGCAATTCGCAATCTACGCTCTATCTCCCGCCGCTTCATCCAACCAAAATTTTTTCTTGTATGGCATCATTGGGCAATCCGCGCAACATATCAGCCCTACGGTCTTCAAGGATTAATTCAATCGCTTCTCGTAAATTATTCTTAGCTTCCTCTGTGGTCTCACCTTGCCCATTGGCACCCAGAATTTCGGGGCATATTGCCCAATACCCGCCTTCAGGTGCACCTTCGATAATCGCTGTAAACTCTGATTTCATATCTATAAATCCTCGCAACTATAAATAGCATCATAGAGATTAAGGGTAAGATAGTCAAGAACAGCCTCTTGTCCAAGAACAGAGAGAGTTTTGTGCCCAAAAAGTATCACCCAATGACAGCACAAATCATGTTTTCAAAAGAGTCGCAAAGAAAGTAAAAATCATCAAATGTGTTATGGATCATCGTAGCGTTATAGCGTTATAATGTCAATACAAATTACATCAAGACCGTCCAAGATAATATAACGGTATAGGCGTTAAAGCTCGTCCCAGCCCCATTTTCTCGCGTAGACGACCTTTCACCCGTAGTCGTATTCACAGAGTAGCTATCCCCTTTAATCTCGTTTATCTTCATGTACAAAGAAGAGACCGATAAGACGCTGTTTTGGCCGATGCGAAAATTTACAGAGGGGCCAAAGGCATAATAGACCCCGCCCCGCATGGTGTCATAAAAATCAATCCCTCTCTTCAAGTGATTGTCTAATGTGTCGATTGCAACTTGATTGCTATACAAGGTGGAGAGATTCAATGTCAGTTTTTCTTGCAGAGCATAATCAAGGGCAATGCCGATGTATGGGAATTTATAAATCTGTTCGTATTCTATCCCCATTCCAAAGACATCTTTCGGCGTAGACCCGGGGGGAGATTCCACAAAGCCGTCCTTCGCCCCCATTTTAATTTTTCGTAAGCTGTACCCCAAAATACCGGTTACGATAATAGGGTCACGTTTTAAGAAGTCATAGCCGAGATCCAAATCAGCAAGATAGGCCCGCTCAAGGGTAGCCGTATGTTTTGAGAATGATGACTTTATGCCGTCTTGAAAATCAGAATCTTCAACATACCCAAGATGATCGTTTACGCCTGATCCATAAGAAAAGTGCATCGCAACCCGTTTATTAAGATTAGTTCCAACGGTATATCCAGTAAAAATTATTGGCTTCATTTCCCACGCAATCTCGCTTATTTTTTGCCCTTGATCAAAGACCAGTTCTTTCGTTGTGCCGTGAATAATACCGGCTTGAAGAGAAATATCAAATCGAGGAAACGCTTCTGTTGGTGAGGGAAAAGAGACTTCATCCCCATAAGAAGGGAGGGCGAAGATAAGCGATGCGAGAAATACCAAAAAAGAGAAAATGTAGTGGCTCTTGCAAAAGTCCAATTTTGTCATTCCCGAATGTCTTTATCGGGAATCCAGAACCGCACTGTCCGACAATGTGGACTCCAAACTTTTAACAACATCCCGCATCATCGCTTTGAACATATTGTCGTAGTCAAAGTCCGATGGAATCTTGTATATCCAGAATGGAGACTTATGATAGGCCATTTTATAACTTTTATTCCATAACAACACACCGTTTGCTTGATCTACAAGCGTAAACTCAACTTCAAGCTCATTATGGATGGTTCCCTGTGGGAGGCCCAGAAACCACAGGCCTGGCGCATTAATCGAGAAACCATAAGAAAAAACCTTTCCCCAGTATCGGGTTGACTTGATATCACCACGCAAAACAAGATCCCCTGCTGAAGCACTGGAAGTAAAAAAAGCCTCTTTGAACAAGTTGCTTGCATCTAGCTCCTCAGCGGCGGCCTTTGCAAAATCTTCCGCGAATTTAAATTGCCAAACAGGCAAAGTTGCCAGTTTCTGATATTCAAGCTCAGGGGTTGAATAATCAACCCAACCAAACGGTACGAGTGGCAAAATTGCCAGTAGAAAAGTATTCTCATTTTTATCAGGTCTTAAATCACGAAACGGGGGAACGGCCACTCGCTTGGATAAGAGAGGATGTCTATCCGTAGGATAGCTATCAACACTATATCGCCACGACCTCTCGGAAGAGCAACCTGATAAAAAAAGAAAAAGAATAGAAACAAGAATGTTTGTTCTAAGGATTCTTGTATACACCAGTCACTTTCCATTTCTGCCCGACAATGTGGACTCCAGACTTTTAACAACATCCCGCATTATCGCTTTAAACAGGTTGTCATAGTCAAAGTCCGATGGAATATTGTATATCCAAAATGGGGACTTGTGATAGGACAGAGTATAACTCTTATTCCATAACAACGCACCGGTTAATTGGTCCACAAGCGTAAACTCAACTTCAAGCTCATTATGGATCGTTCCCTGTGGAAGGCCTAACATCCACGGAACAATCGCACCCATAGAGAGACCATAAGTGATAATTTTTCCCCGGTATCGGGTTGACTTGATATCACCACGCAAAACAATATCCCCTTCTGAAGCACGGTAAGAAAAAAATGCCTCTTTAAACAAGTTGCTTGCATCTAGCTCCTCAGCGGCGGCCTTTGCAAAATATTCTGTGGGTCTAAATTGCCAAAGGGGAAAGATTCTGAACGGTTTATCAGTGAGTGCCTCAGGGGTTGAAAAATCAACCCAACCAAACGGTACAAGTACAAGCCCTTCCAGTGAAGTAGCATTCTCATTTTTATCAGGTCTTGAATCGCGAAACGGGGGAACGGCCACTCGCTTGGATAAGAGAGGCTGTCTATTCGTGGGGTAGCTATCAATACTGTATTGCCATGACCTTGGTGTCGGGAAGGCACAACCTGACAAAAAAAAGAAAAAAATAGAGACAAGAATTTTGATTTCAAGGCTTTTTGTGTACACCACTCCCTTTCGCTAATGGATTTTTCGACGTCGTAACATGATACTTAGAGACAACGGAGATACCAGAGCAACCTCCGACATCCCCGTTACACCATACACCTCTAACTATCCAATCAACGACCGACGTGGGAAAGTCGCACCACAATAGACTGTAGCTGCTGTAGCGCCTACATGAGCACCAAAAACAGTACCAGCGCTTACGTTCCCTACGCAACTATATGCCCAATAAATCCGCCTAGCCCATCGCGGAACGTACCTGTTGTAGGCGTTGTTTACGTCTTTTACCACTGTGACGACTGTGTCTACAGTTGCTACGGCAATTCTGGCTACCTCGACAACGGGTGCAGCTATTGCAACCGCAACACTTTTTACACTCGCATTAGTGATGCCTGTTGCCTTTGAAAACCAGCTTCTTTCATTGCCGTTCTGCATGGATCGTTGCACTGTCATCAGGTCTGTTGCTGTAACACCCTCCAATTCAACGCTCATTTCGGAACCGCCAGTCTTCAAGGAAACGGTTGCCCTCTCTTGTTCTTCCACACCCCTACTTGCGCCGTCAGGCTGTGATGAATCTTTGACTTCCATGCTCACAGCAGGGTTAGAGGCGACCTGATCCACAAGATTCTCGAAAAAGCTCTCCATGACTTCAGGGTTTTTTGCTGCCCTAACATTAGTAGTGGCTACGGCATTCACATCTGTATTTGAACTTTCATCCCCTACACCACGTGACGGAACTGATATAGCTTCCTCGATTTTCCACGCGGCATTATCCCTTGGATTACTTTGACCATCAAAAACAAATACCCTTCCTGGGGTGCCGACTGATCTCTCACCGTCTTGGGTGCCATCTTTAATTTCTTCTGGAGAAGAATTATCCGTTAGAAGCTCTTCATAAGAAAACGAAATTGTTGCGCCGTCAGTAGTCAATTCATAGGCCGTGTTCCGTAGCTCTTCACTCACAAAAACAGCTGCATTCACGAAAGCAGGGGTCATTGTCACATCTTCTTCCACATTCCGCTTCGTTTTATCAACCGACTGATCCAGAATGGCGCCCATCTTCTCAATCTTGGCAACCATCTGCTCATGTTGATCATCGGTCATTGACCGCATCACCTCTTCGGGAACAATCACTTTAAAGAGATAGTCATAGTCCTTTGTGACAGGCGCATCTTTCTTTGTTACAGGCTCATCGAATCTCGTATTACAAGCACTCACGCCGAGCAAGGCAACACTCGTCAATACCACGTAGACCATTTTACTAAAATTGATCGTTTTCATATTCTTCTCCTAATGTTATTGTTTTGGACAACAAAAAACGGGCTCCGGAGAAAAATCCAGAAACCCGTTCTATAAAATGAATTGGTTTTGCTGTTAGGGTAGTGTTTAGTGAGTGAGTGAGTGAGTGAGTGAGTGAGTGCAAGTTCTTATCCGTCATGGAAGACCCCCTCTACGCTTTCGTTTGAAAACACTGCAACCCTAAACGAGTTGACAGACAGATGTCAAGCGAATTTTGTCAGCCGCTCCAATGCCATCTTGGGGGGAAGAGACCGTAGGAACAGCACATGCGTTGCCCTCATGGCTCACTGCTGATTAGTTTTCATAAACGCTTGAACGATGCCCGATCTTCACAACCTGTACAATAAGCCGATCATCTTGAATTTCGTAAATGATGCGATATAGCCCCTGCCTCACCCTATACTGCTCTTGACCTGAAAGTTGTATGCACCCTTCGCCTCTCGGATTGTCGGCCAAGGTATCAATGCGAGATAAAATCCGCTTTACGTCTCGATTGGGTATCACACGGAAATCCTTTGCAACCGATTTCTTGAAGGTGATTTTATATTTTGCCATGCTTCTTCAAGTCGTTTAATAAGGCTTCGTAACTGATGTCTGGCTCGTGCGCTCTTTCCTTGAAGGCCGCAATATCTTGTTGATCTTCCCGCATTAGCAAACGGACGGCCTCATCAACCAATGCTGAAAACGAGCTGTGCGTTGATGCAGACTTTAATCTCAACGCCTGATGGATGGATGGATGAAAATAAACCGTAGACCTTTTAGACAACGCACTCATAAACCCCTCCTTTAAATGTGTTATGGATCATCGTAGCGTTATAGCGTTATAATGTCAATACAAATTACATCAAGACTATCCAAGATAACATAACGGTATAGGCGTCAAACCTTGTCCCAGCCCCATTTTCTTTGGTCGTGGAGATTTCACCCGTAGAGGTATTCACAGAGTAACGATTCCCTTCCACATCTTTTATCTTCTGGTACAAAGAAGAGACCGATAAGCCGTTGCTTCTGCCGATTCGAAAATTTGATGACGTTATTCCGTCCTTAAAATCAGAATCTTCAACGGATCCAAGATGGTCGTTTACACCTGACCAATAGGGAAAGTGCGCCGCCACTGTCAAGCTAATTTCAATTATTTTTTGCAGATTCTTTTTCTTCCAGCTTCGCTACCTTTGCAAGACGATTTGCGTGTCGAGGATCGCCGCTATACTTTGACCCAAGGAAGGCATTGACCAACTCTGGAACCATTTCAATTCCAATAATGCGGGCGCCCAACGTCAATACGTTCATGTCATCGTGTTCAACACCCTGATGGGCTGAATAGGTATCGTGACAAAGCCCCGCGCGAATCCCTCTCATTTTATTTGCGGTCATAGAAGCCCCCACACCGCTTCCACACAAGAGAATCCCTCTATCGGCTTGACCGCTTTGTATCGCCCGACCCACAGCCTCGGCGTAATCGGGATAATCAACCGATACCGTGGCAGAATCCGTTCCCAGATCAACCACGACATGGCCTGCCCCACAAACAGCATCAATAACTTTGGTCTTATAGACAAATCCCGCATGGTCACACGCAACTGCGACTTTCATACGGGCCATTCTAATAAAGATGGGAAAATATGTCAAAGTAAGGGCGTCACCCCTACAAGACATGATAAGATCAACCCATGTTTGCAGAACGCGCCTCATTTTTTCAAGGAATCCCAAACGCCCTTTATCGCGAAAAAGAAGCGATCACTCGGACAGGATCTCTTCTGATCGATCTGGTTTCCGCCAATCTGCACGCGCACGGCATTCATTACCCGCGATCGATATTAAAGAGGGCATTCTCGTTTGCGGCCTCTCAAGCAAAAAATTATTGTCCTGATCCACAAGGACAACAGATTGCCCGAGGCGCTATACAAAAATATTACGCAGAAGAAGGAGTGTCAATCCCAGACGATCAAATTGTATTGACTCCCGGTACCAGTCTCTCTTATTTGTATCTGTTCAAGCTATTGGCTAATTCCAGAGATGAGATTCTTTGCCCCACGCCAACCTATCCCCTTTTTGATTCCATTGCCGCGCTCTGTGACGTTAAAATCGTCTCGTACCGTTTAGCGCCGTCGCGAAAAGGCTCCATTGGCGGAGCCCTTGGAAGGGACGATGCTAGCCCTGCAAAGAGTGCGAGCCCCTGTAAACGATGGGAAATCGATTTTGATCATCTTCAATCAAAAATATCTGAGAAAACACGTACCCTTATCCTGATTTCGCCCCATAACCCTACAGGACATGTAGCGAACGAGACGGAAATAAAGCGATTCTGCGCGATTGCCAGGAAGCATGACTTGCCGATTATTTCCGATGAGGTGTTTAGCCCCTTCCTCTTTAAAGCCGAGCATCTTTTTCGGCCTGTAGAGACGGATGCGCCATTGGTTTTTACACTCAATGGGATTTCCAAAATGCTGGCCCTTCCCGGCGTTAAGATCGGCTGGATTGCCGTAACCGGAGGGCAATCTCGCGTTGAAAAATCAGTTCACCTCCTCAAAGGGATTTCAGATACCTTCTTGCCTGTAAACGAAGATGCCCAGTTCGCGCTTCCCGCCCTGCTTCACGACGGGAAACCTTTTATGAAAAGCTATCAAGCGCAGATCAGACATCGTTTTCAGATGGCAGTTTTGGCCTTAATGACAATGCCGGAGTGCTCGTTTATTCCCCCTGAAGGAGGTTTTTATCTGGCGATAAAAATGAAGGATCAAAAAAGCAATGAAGAAAAGATTGCGCTGGAACTTCTACGCAAAGAAAAAATCCTGGTGCATCCGGGCTTTTTTTACGATCTTCCCTCAGGATATCTGGTATTGAGTTTTGTCTCGCAACCCGCGCTGTTTAAAAAAAATATGGAGCGAATGGCACACATTTTAGGAGTCGCGTCAAAATAGGTGTCCCTTATTTTTTAGGCGGAAAACGATTCGCCACAGCCGCAACTTTGTTTTGCATTGGGGTTGATGAATTTAAATCCGCCTCCCACTAAATCACGACTAAAATCCAGCGTCATTCCCGTGAGATACGGCGCGCTTTTTTCATCGACAGTCACGCGCACCCCTTCCACCTCAAAAGAGAGGTCATCTGGGTTTACCTCTGTCTCAAATTTGAGTTGATACGTCATTCCAGTGCACCCTCCAGACTGCACCCCCACCCGCAGCAAGGCGTTGTCTAACTGTTTGCCTTGCATAATCGCCTTGACTTCGACGACTGCACCGGCCGTTAGGGTGATAATATTTGCTGTCTTTTCCATCGCTCTCTCCATATTACATATTGTATGTTAAGCCCATCCCCACCTGACCTCCCCTTGAAGGGGAGGGATACAGGGAAGCTGTTGTCTCATTCAAAGGCGAAAGCGCACGAAGCTTGTTTACAGACTTGATGATTCGCTCGCCCGCGTATTCCACCTCTTGATCCGTGTTAAATCGTCCCAGCCCAATTCGGATCGCGCCGTAGGCCATCTCATTTGAAATCCCCAATGCCCGCAATACATAAGAGGGTTCCAGACTCCCCGCGGTGCACGCCGATCCAGACGAAAGGGCAATCTCCGGAATATCCATCATCAGAGACTCTCCTTCAACATGTGCAAAACTGATGTTCAGATTATTAGGAAGCCGTTTTGTAGGATGTCCGTTTAAGATAATCGCTGAAAGCCCCTGAAAGAGCATCGCCTTTAACCTCTCCCGCATCGTTTCTAATCGGGCCGATTCGTAGGGAATCTCCCGTTCACAAATTTCACAAGCCTTTCCAAATCCAACAATCCCCGGAACATTCAGCGTGCCCGACCGGCATCCGCGTTCATGGCCGCCACCGTCAAACAAAGGGGTAAGCGTCACTTTCGGGTTTTTCCTCCTGACATAAAGGGCGCCAACCCCTTTTGGCCCATATATCTTATGCGCCGACAATGCGAGTAGATCCATTCCCATTGCTTGCACATCTACTGGAATCTTCCCCACTGCTTGCGCGGCATCTGTGTGAAAGAAAACTCCCTTCTCTTTCGCGATCTTTCCAATTTCAGAAATCGGTTGCAGCGTCCCGATCTCATTATTGGCCATCATGATCGAAATCAAAATGGTTTTAGAGGTGATTGCGGCCAACACGTCCGCAGGATTTACCAATCCATCAGAATCGACGGGCAGATAAGTCACTTCTGATCCGGTTTTCTCCAATCGCTTGGCCGTGTCTAAAACGGCCTTATGTTCAGTCATGGCTGTAATAATATGGCCCGGTTTGCCGGCGATTCCCTTCAAGGCGATATTATCCGACTCAGTTCCCCCGCTGGTAAAGATAATCTCGCTCGGGTCGCAGTTTATCAGATGAGCAACCTGACCTCTTGCGTGATTCACAGCCTTTTCCGCCTCCCGGCCAAAAGAGTGGTTCTTACTGGCCGCGTTTCCAAACCGTTCCGTAAAATAAGGAAGCATCTCCTGCAATACCCTCGGATCGACCGGTGTTGTAGAATGATTATCCATAAAAATAGGCAACATCGTTTTATCCATGTTTAAGCCTATGCCTGATGTTCGCCTCAGGTCAACTGTTGAGATGCGTCCATCATTCTGTATACAATGGCCGACCATGGATGTTGGAGTTAATATTACTACAGGAACGCTTTATATTGTCAGCACGCCGATTGGGAACTTAGAAGATATGACTTACCGTGCGGTTCGCGTCTTGACGGAGGTTTCTGTGATTGCCGCAGAAGATACCCGCCACACCCGAACCCTTCTTGCCCATTATCAAATCCAAACGCCGCTCACAAGCTATCACGATTTTAACAAAGAGGAAAAGGCAGCAGCGCTGATTTCCCGGCTGAAGGAGGGAGACTCCATTGCGTTGGTTTCTGATGCCGGAACCCCGACAATTTCTGATCCGGGCTATTTTCTAATCAATCAAGCGATCCTTGCCGAAATTCCGGTGCGTCCAATTCCCGGCCCCTCTGCAGCGATTGCCGCATTATCGATTTCAGGTCTTCCCACAGATCGTTTTGCCTTCGAAGGGTTTATGCCGCGAAAGAAAGGGGCGCGCGCCAAAAAGCTATTGGCATTGGCGTCTGATCCTCGGACGCTGATCTTTTATGAGTCTCCCTATCGTGTGCTTGGGCTATTGCAAGATATCGAAGCGGTTTTTGGAAAAAGGGGAACGTCCCCTGCGAGACAGATGGCACTTTGCCGCGAAATGACCAAAAAATTTGAAGAGGT
>JACPZM010000126.1 GCA_016195485.1 Candidatus Troglogloeales bacterium
ATGGTCCTGAAAACATAACACGGCTGAGGCGATTCGCGATCAGTATTATTAAAAGCAAGGGGGTGCGCAGTGTTGCTCAGAAAATGCTGGAACTAACCATGAATACACGACGGGTCTTCGACTACCTCAAAATGACTCAGAATACGTGCGTCTTTGCATCGGCCTGATCTTCTGAAGAGCCGGAAAAACAAATTCTTCATGCCTCTTAATCCCCGCTATCAGTGGAAAAGGGAGGGGTCTGTTCTGAATCTGTTTTAAGAGACGTTTTTCAGGACATGAAACGCAAGGAATTGTGGCAGAAGGGGATTCTCTGCTGCGGAGAGGCCATGAATCCATTCCAAAATCCCAAAATGAAGACGTAACCAAAATAAAGCACTGGTTCGGACTCCCAAAATCCCATGAGAACAAATTTACCGTGCAAAACCATCATCAGAAAGTTGACTCAATCGAGGCGCTTGTGGTAACAATGAGGCTGAATGTTTAAGAAAATGCCATGAAGCTCTCGGGCGCACAGATATTAATTGAGTGTTTAAGGCGCGAAGGGGTGAAGGTTGTTTTTGGGTATCCCGGCGGGGTAAACCTTCCGATCTTCGATGTCCTATACGACGAGAAAGAGATTGAGTTTATCCTTTGCCGACACGAGCAAGGGGGAGGCCATATGGCCGAGGGATACGCGCGAGCTACTGGAAAACCGGGCGTCCTTTTAGTCACCTCCGGACCCGGCGCCACCAACACAGTAACCGCCATTGTAGATGCCTATATGGACTCCACGCCGATGGTCATTATCACCGGACAGGTTCCAACCCATCTTATTGGAAATGACGCCTTTCAAGAGGCCGACGTTGTCGGCATTACGCGCCCTTGCACAAAATATAATATGCTTGTAAAGGATGTGAATGATCTGGCCCAAGCCCTTAAAGAGGCGTTTTACATTGCCGCTTCGGGACGTCCTGGGCCGGTTTTGGTTGATCTCCCAAAAGATGTCCTGCTTGCCAAAACGGAATTTAAATATCCGGAAACGGTTTCGGTTCGAAGTTACTCCCCGATTCTAAAAGGAAATCGCTGGCAAATTAAGCAGGCTGCAGAGGAGATATCAAAGGCAAGAAAGCCTGTGATTTACGCGGGGGGAGGGGTTTTGCATTCCGGGGCATGGCAGGAGCTTTTAGACCTTGCCGAAATGACTCATATCCCAGTTACGCTCACCGTAATGGGTCTCGGCGCATTCCCAGGGCAACACCCCCTCTTTCTGGGAATGTTGGGAATGCACGGCACCTATTGCGCCAACATGGCAATGCACGATGCCGATCTGATTATAGCGGTTGGGTCTAGGTTTGATGACCGGGTCACTGGAAAGACCTCTCTTTTTGCCCCGAATGCCCGAATTGTTCATATTGATATTGATCCGACCTCTATTCATAAAAATATAAAGGTGCATGTTCCCATCGTGGGAGATGTTAAAATTGTCTTAAGAGAGTTAAATACGATACTACGAACGAGCGGTGTCGGATCCATGACCCCCTTCCGGGAATGGATCGATCAGATTGCAGGATGGAAAAGGGAACATCCCCTTTCTTACAATCAGGGGGATTCTCTTTTAAAACCCCAATATGTGATTGAGAAGATTTATGAGATGACACATGGAAACGCCATCGTCACGACCGATGTCGGCCAGCACCAGATGTGGGCGGCGCAGTATTATATGTTTAATCGCCCTCGAACCTTTATTAATTCGGGAGGGTTAGGAACGATGGGATACGGGCTTCCAGCCGCTATCGGAGCGCAGATGGCCAATAGAGACTCCCTCGTGGTTTGTATCGCGGGGGATGGAAGCGTGGTCATGAATATACAAGAGTTGGCCACCGCTGTCGCCTATAATCTGCAGGTTAAAGTGGCTATTATCAATAATAAATATCTTGGAATGGTTCGCCAATGGCAACAGCTTTTTTATAACGGACGCTATTCTTCAAGTTTCATGGGGGACTCCCCTGACTTTGTGAAACTTTCCGAGGCGTTTGGCGCGGTGGGCCTTCGTGCGACCAAAGTAGGGGAAGTGGAAGGGGTATTGGAAGAGGCGTTCCGCGTGACAACGCCTGTTGTGATCGATTTTCAGGTTGATCCTTATGAGAACTGTTATCCAATGATTCCAGCCGGCGCAGGCCACAACGAAATGGTTTTTGAAGACCCAGAGAATATTGGGAAAAAAAGCCCAGTCAAAGAGGAGGCTGCGGAAGGGGTGCTGACTGCGTAGGGGCGGGGTTCCCCGCATCATTTTTTTATGCAACATATTATTTCCGTTCTTGTAGAAAATAAATTCGGTGTATTAGCCCGCGTTTCAGGTCTTTTTTCTGGAAGGGGGTTCAACATCGATTCTTTATCCGTCGGCCCCACGTTAGATCCCACAACTTCGATGATGACTATCGTTACGGCGGGGGATGACCGAATTATTGAGCAGATTACAAAACAACTCAACAAACTGGTTGATGTCATTCGGGTCGTCGATCTCACCGATAAAGAGTATGTGGAGCGGGAGACCGCGCTGATTAAAATTCACGCGCAGGACGAAGATCGGGGGGAGGCCCTCCGAATTGCCGATATTTTCCGAGCCAGAATCGTTGACTCTACTCCCAACACATACACCATTGAGATTACCGGTGATTCGAAGAAAATTGGGGCGATTCTGAACCTCTTGAAACCGCTTGGGATTAAAGAGTTTATCTGCACGGGACGAATTGCCATCGCGCGAGAGGAAGCGCGCGTTGCAGCCGTGAGAGAAGAGGGCGCGCCAGCGTCCGTCAAGGACCGAAGAAGCAGTTTAGCGTAGGGGCACATTAGCATCTGCCCGACCATATAAAAGGAGAAGCCATGAAAGTCTATTATGATCAAGATGCAGAGATTGCAATTTTAAATAATAAACAGGTCGCAATCATCGGGTATGGAAGCCAAGGCCATGCCCATGCCCTAAATCTGATTGATAGCGGGGTGAAGGTTGTTATCGGGTTGCGAGAAGGCCGGTCGTGGGAGAAGGCCATCAAGGCGGGGCTGAAGGTGATGCCGGTTTCAGATGCCTCTGCATGCTCGGATGTCGTTATGGTCGTTACCCCGGACGAAATTACGTGCGATCTTTATCAGTCAGAAATTGGCCCTTCCTTAAAAAAAGGGGCCTACCTTGCTTTTGCGCACGGGTTTAATATCCACTTTGGCCAGGTCACGCCAAGCCCCGACACAAATGTTTTCATGGTTGCCCCAAAAGGGCCGGGGCATTTAGTTCGGTCGGAGTTTACAAAGGGAACAGGGGTTCCGATGTTGATTGCCATTCATCAAGACCCGTCAGGTCAAACCAAGTCGGTAGCGCTGGCGTATGCCAAAGCGATTGGGGGAACACATGCAGGTGTCATTGAGACAAATTTCAGGGAAGAGACGGAGACAGACCTTTTTGGCGAACAGGTGGTATTGTGCGGAGGCCTTACTTCGCTGATTCAGGCCGGTTACGAAACATTAGTGGAGGCGGGCTATGCCCCTGAGATGGCCTATTTTGAGTGCCTGCACGAGGTCAAGCTGATCGTCGATTTGATCTACGAGGGGGGGATCTCTAATATGCGCTATTCCATCTCCAACACGGCGGAATACGGCGATTTAACACGAGGTCCTAGAATTGTTACTGACGAAACGCGGAAAGAGATGAAAAAAATATTAAATGAGATTCAATCTGGCCAATTTGCCAAAGAGTGGATACTCGAGAATAAAGCCAAGCGGCCGGTCTTTAACGCGTTAGCCAGGAAGGGCGAGTCGCATCCAGTTGAAGAAGTCGGAAAACGACTACGCGCGATGATGCCGTGGCTGGGAAAAGACAAACTGGTCGATCAGACAAAAAATTAGGGCTGTTTTACCACCCCTACCCCTCCTAAAATAGGAGGGGAGTTTAGAAGGCAGCATTGTTTTCTCCCCTCCTTGGTTAAGGAGGGGGCAGGGGGTGGTTTGTTGAGGAAGGAATGATTTTTTTTAATGGGGAGTGAAACACAGTTTCCAATCGCGAACGACGGCTTTCGTTTTATTGCGATTGGTATTGTTTTAACATGGATCGCAAAGGCATCTTTTGGAGTTGAGGCAGCGATATTTTTTGGCCTGCTAACACTTTTTTGCGTCTGGTTTTTTAGAGATCCCCGCAGAAGCGTTCCGAAGGGAGATCGGCTTATCGTTTCTCCTGCCGATGGCACCATTGTTGATATTGCAAAATTTTATGAAGAACAGTTTATTGAGGGGCCTGCACTCAAGGTCAGTATTTTCTTGAATATCTTTGATGTGCATATCACTCGTATCCCTGTTGAGGGAGAGGTTGTGAGTGTTCTCTACAACGCGGGGCGTTTTTTCGCGGCAAATGTGCCGAAGGCATCGTTAGAAAACGAACAAAATAAAATCTTTCTCAAGACCCCATGGGGTAACAAAGTGATCGTCATTCAAATTGCCGGCCTTATTGCAAGGCGGATCGTCTGCTGGACAAAAACAGGCGCCAAGATGAAAACTGGAGAACGTTTCGGGCTGATTCGTTTTGGGTCTCGCGTTGATCTCGTTGTTCCAGCAGGAACAGGCATTCGGGTTTCAGTAGGGGATAAGGTTGTAGGAGGCGAAACCATCTTAGGAAAATTTCGATGAACCCACGGAAGAGGCGTCGGATGATCGAATTGGGCAAAAGAGGGGTCTATTTGCTGCCGAATTTGTTCACCACTGGCAACCTTTTTTGCGGTGTTTTTGCTATCCGCGCTGTTTTTACTAAACAATATGTCGGCGCGGCAATAGCCATTTTGGTTGCATCGGTCTTTGACTCCCTGGATGGAAAGCTAGCCCGCATAACAAAAACGACCAGCCACTTTGGTATGGAATATGATTCTTTATCGGATGTCGTCTCGTTTGGAGTAGCCCCAGGGTTTCTTTTTTACTCGTTGGGTTTGACAGGATTTGGGCGACTCGGCTGGATTGCCCTCTTCCTCTATATCGCGTGCGGCGCAATGCGCCTCGCACGCTTTAACGCCTATAATGCGGTATCGGAATCGGATCGATTTGTCGGCCTTCCTATCCCTGCCGCGGCGGCGCTAATGGCTACGCTGGTTATTCTTGACGACTACATGTTACACTTCGGAAAAGAGGTGCGGCCGATTGTTATCTTAAGCATGACATACACGCTGGCCTTCCTGATGGTCAGTACCCTCCCTTATCGCAGTTTCAAAAACCTTCACTTAAGAGATCAGAAACCGTTTAGTGTTCTAGTCGGAACGGTTTTAGTCATGCTCGTTTTATTTGTTGAGCCACAGATAATGTTTTTCACAATCACTTTGCTCTATGTCCTTTCCGGAATCATCGAGAAACCATCTGCGATCCTCTATCGCCTCGCCCACAAAAAAATAGAGAAACCATTGGTGGACGGGAAGACGGGATGATAAGGTCAGGCGTGAGGAGCGGGCTTTGCCCGTCCGAGCGCGGGTCGGAACGCTCGCAGGGCACGTCGCCCCGACCGCGGGGGCATTGCGAGCAGAGCGAACAGGCCCCTACATAATCTAATGGCGGAGAGAGGGGGATTTGAACCCCCGAGGCAGTTTTGGCCGCCTACACGATTTCCAGTCGTGCTCCTTCAGCCGCTCGGACATCTCTCCTTGATTGAGTGAGCGGAGGTCATGGTACCACACCAACATCGCGCAAACAAGCATGAGGGGCAAGCCTTGTCAAGCCAATTTTAAAATGTCCTATTTGTACCAATTTTGTAACTGCTCAGGTTATTAAGGTGGAGGTGGACCTGTAGTGGTGGTGTTGGCAAGTTTACCGACAGCGGGGGTCAGC
>JACPZM010000137.1 GCA_016195485.1 Candidatus Troglogloeales bacterium
AGGAAAAACCATGGCCGCCACCCCTTGATGTTTTGTTGTTCCGGCAATGCGAGAGAGTTCGTCCTTACGCACAGCAACAACGGAAACCCTTTGTTGACGCGCCAAAAAACGAATTTCATCGTCCTCTTGATGATTGAATTTGTGCAAGGCCAGATAAAGTCTACCGATATGACGGCCCGACCTCAACATTTCCAAAACGGGATGAAGCCCATACACAATCTCTAATTCATGTCGCATTGATGCCGATCACTCCATGCGATCAGAATAGATTTTTGAGATGACCCAGGTCAAGACCTCGGAGCGAGAAGGGTTCGTCCTAAAACAATAACCTTCCTCCGCTGATATAGAAATGCGGTTTGGCTTCTTCCGGTACGAGGGAGTTAATGGGCCATGCAACATTCAGATCGAATGTCATCGGCATGACCCCCAGGAAGTCCACGAACCAACGGATCCCCGCGCCTGCATCTGATTTGTATTCTGGAAGGTTCAAGAGTTCGGAACCGCTTCCCACCGTGCCCCAATCGGAAAATAGCACCCCTTGTAGTGTATGCGTCAGCGCAAAACCAGACAGGTTTATATCGGTTTCATACGCGAGAGGAAACAGATATTCCAGAGAAAACAAGTTAATATTTTCCCCTTCAAATTGAAGCGGGGTGTATCCGCGTAAACCATTTTCGCCGCCTAGAAAAAATCGATTGTTTTTTAAAAGCGCGCCCGTAGAGACACCTGTTAAGAGTCGGGTCTGAAACTGGTGATAGTTTGAAAAGACAAACGCCCGATGTAGATCAAACACCCCATTGATCATATAGTCGTTATTGTTTCCCATCAGGTTTTGATTTATCTCAAATGTAATATCCCATTGCGGATATTGGCCTGTCAGCCATTCCATATATTCCCGCGCAAATGGGATATTTGGATAGCGCAAAGAATAGGATAAATTGACTGTCTTGACATCTTCTTCCGGAAGAAGGCCGGGAATAGCGTGGGGCGATTGATAAGAAAGGCCTGTGGTAACGACGTGTTTGTTCGAGAGGACTCGGCTGTATTGGAGCGACCCGATATCCTTCGGCTCGGAATGAGCAAAGCCGAGATTGATTCTGTTTTGTGTGCTGTAAACCGGTTGGAATTGTAAATCAATATCGTAATCAAGAAACTGGGTCGTCAAGTTGTAGTCGAGGTGAAACTGTTTTAATAGGACTTTCCACTTCACAGGATCACGGTTATTTCCGCGGTATGTATCGCTGGTTACCTCCTCTGGATCAAGCTCTACAACGTTAATGGGAGAAAGGGTTGTGACGATTGTCTTGTAGCGATTTTCCTCTCCATTCCATAGCAAAGGCAATTTTGTCCCATCTTTCTCGTAGAGGAGAATTTCAAGCGGCTCTATGCCCAAGCCCTCCTTTTTGATATCGATTGTCGTCTGATACTCCTTCCCTACCTTCTTTCGCACAACCTTATCAATTCCAAAATCGACTGAACCTGTTGAGAGAAACTCTTTCTCAAAAAATCGTTGGACCGAAGGTGTCGGGTTCCCCCTTGAGAAAGGGGGATCAAGGGGGTTATTGTCCGAAGACAGCGTTCCGCTTTTCTCGTCCTGGTCCAGTAAGAGCGTTTTGAATGCCGGTTTGTCTCCTCGTTGAAGCCGTCGTTTGTAATCTGTGATAACCGATTCCAATCGTTCAGGGGGAATCAATTTTTTTAATCTTGGATAAAGCGGCAACATGGGTCGATGAAATGAAAAAATCGTTTCGCTTTCAGGCGCCAATTTTTTGAAGTAGATTTGGCGCAGGAGCGGATCATCCGCATAAAGTATTTGATCAATCAATGGAAGGAAAGAAATCGGTTGTAACCATGACTTCAACCTGATCTCTTTTGGATACTGTTGTTTGGTATATTGGTCTGCGGTGATTTCTGCCATCATTTCTATAACCCATGGATCTTCCCAAGGGAGTCTCTCCTGCCAAAGTAGTTGAAAAACCCCTTTAGCCACACGGATTTCGTGAAACTCCTTGAGTAAGGGAAAGACTTTAAAAAGTCTTGAATCAACGTAAAGCAATCTTTCGCCTGCTGTAACGATGTCTTTGTAAAGAGACGCATGCGTCAGTTGTATTCTCGTCGGAGGAAGCGGCCCTTCAGTGGATAAGAAAAATGAAAGAGCCGACTCCGCCGTCTTAAAGACCTGTTCCCCATATCGTTTATTTCTCTTTGAATAGGTATAAACGAGATCAATGCCATTCACGCCCTTTTCTTTTCGAATCAGGTCTCGCCCAATGGAAAGGGAGAAATACGGGGTGGATTGCGCTTCTCCCAAAAACCGCTTTTGATGACTCTTCGACTCTGCAGGGGGCGTCACAACGTCTGTAGATAGAATAACATCCGCGGATGCTATTACGTCCATATCTTTTGGGACGGCAAGATCGACATAAAATTGGCTGGGAGGCGGCAGACCATGAATGTCCCACCGACCATGAACCAGAGGAGGAAGATAGGGATGCCACCCCCCCTGCAACGTGACCCAGTCTCGAAAATATCCAAAAACACCATATCGTTCTGGAATCCGCGTTACAAATTGGATCAACAAACTATAAGTCGCCTTTGGCGGAATCGGAACAGTTAACCGAATTTCCGTCAGGGTCTTTGCACCAAAAAAATCTGTGATTGCCAGCTTATTTCCGTCTATATCCCGAATCGATAATATCTCGATTGATCCGGGATTAAATGCAACGGGATAGGCCCGTAGATATCGATTTTGACTTGGATTTTTTTCCAGATAGAGATTCGGATAGAGGAATAGATAGATTTCTGAAAGCTCCGTCTCTTCGGAATTCGTAAATGTGATCCGCTCGGTTCCTTCAATCGTATGTTTTTTTTCGTTATAGATGGCAGTAATATCATATTGAGGCTGTTCCGCATCACTCAAAGAGGGGAGGCAAACAAGGAGAGGAAAAAACAAGTATAGGATCAATAGCGATTTATCGTTACGAAGTAAGTATTTCATTCGATGGCGCAGGCGTGAGAACGACTTCAACTTCTCTTGCGGCAAAACGGAAAATCAGAACGCTGATAAACAAAAAGAGAATCACATTCAATAAAACCATGCCCAAACCATAGAGTATAGACGGGGTTTGCGCCCACGGGGTGGCGTCTTCCATGATTTCGGTGATATGCCAGTTTAATCGCACAGAAGAGCGGATATATCCCATCAGCGCCATCGTCGTACAGATCAGAAAGGCCAGCGCAAAGAGGGCAATGGCGCCGGACGCAGGGAGTTTTCCCCATTGTATTGGCCCGGTTGTTTTCGCCCCCCTTAACATCAGCAGATTTAAGAGAAGACCCAGAATCAGTGTAGAAATGGCGGCAAGAAATTGCGGAAAGGCCAGCGCGACACGGAGATTCGCCGGAATGAGATACCCATACACGCCTAAAAAAAGAATGATTGTCTCTGCCAATGAGAACATCAGCATCAGCGCCACATTTCCCCATCGTCTCCACGCAATAGTCATGGTCTTATTACATCGCTTGAAAATAATAAAGCAGATGCCCAGAATTAAAATCATTGTATTAATCGCCGTATTCTTTGCGCTCATCGTGCCATAATAGCCCACAATGGGGTGTTGGGTTCCGCCCATCACTCGAAACTCCTCGTCGCGGGCAGGCAGGGTGTGCGGCGTGGTCCAGATCAGAAAAGAGATCAAAAGAAGCAACATGAGATACTTCATGAAGGGACGGTATCGTTCCGATCCTTCCATTCGGGCCATTCCCACAGAGAGATAAAAGACAACTGCCATAAAAATAAATCCGACCAACATTGCTTGAACAACAAAGAGCCAGCTTAACGATCCTCCCATCAGTGTCATCCCCATCCGCTGCCGAAAGATAAAAATCTCTTTGGCAAACCAATACCCGGCGAAAGGAAGAAGGGAGAGATTGGTCACAGCAAGGGTAATAGCGATATGCCCCATCTGATCGTAGTGGGCAGAAACGGCCATGTCCGATCTGGTCAACATTCGAAAGGCGGCATAAGCGGCAATCACCGCACCGCTAAACATGATACTGGCCAATACCCTATGGACATTGAGCGGATTCCAGAATGGGGTATGAATAATCGCCCAGAGATTTCCCAGATAACGTCCTTCCGCATCCACCCCTTGGGGAGACATCATAAACGACATGAGGGCGTTTGCCAGACAGATAATCAGAACACCATTGAGACAGAGCAGAAAACCGATTCCCAAGTGGATCATCTTTTCTTTGCTTACCGCAGTTGGCGGCCCGACCTTTGCTCTGTTTCCCAACGCATGTTGCCATCGGTAGGCGTAACCGTAGAAGAGCAGGCTTTCGAGGAAAAACGCAAGGGCATACAGAAAGAAAACCGGTCTAAAGAGTTGTGCCATATATTGGAAGAATACGGGGTATAGAATCATGAATCCAGAAAGAAGAATTAACCCGAAGATAATGGTGAATGGATAAAAGGGAAGCCCGATTTGCATGATATGATAGGCTATGCGATCCAGTGTCTCACTCTTTTCTTTATTCCCCTTTTTACGAAGCGTCGCAAAAAGCTCTATGAGCCAGGCAATCATCGGCGTCCCTAAGATAAAACTCCCCAGATAAAAATGTTGTTGAATCAATATCCAGAGGATAAAGCGATGATCCAGCGATTTTCCAGAACCATAACTTTCAGGATAGGTCATTGTGGGTGCGGGCGAGGTTCCAATCTCTTCTATTTTTTGATAGAGATCAGCAGAAAAAGCAGGGGAAGACTGGCACAAAACTAAAAAAAACAAGAACAGGACTAAAAAAGGGATTATTTTATAGGGAGGATTCTGCCGCATCTGACTATCGTGAGATTACTCTATCAGATGTTTATTGACTATTCAATGACCGGTAATATTGCGCAAAGAGATGGAGATATTAAAAGAGGTGGGAGAATAAGCCGTTTTTGGAAAGAACAAAAAATCGACCTATTGACTTCCTCTCTCCGCTTTGATACCCTGCTCGCCAGATTGTGGAGGATGATTTCACAATGGGTATCAAACATCTAAAGGTGCCAATCATCTTGCTGTTTGTCCTTGCCCTTATTCCATTCATCGTACAAATATCCCCCAGCCATGGGGAGATGCTACAGGGAACGATCCCCGATTTTCTTCTCTCTGACATGACTCCTGAAGACGAACCGCCCCTGCCCCCGCAGGGTACGCTGCCCCCGCAGGCGACGCTCGCCTCGCAGGTTGTCGAGTCGCTGATTTTATCTTTGCAGGATAGTCACTGGAAGGTGCGAAGGGATACGGCGACGGCATTGGGGAAGATCAAGGACAAAAAGAGCGTAACGCCGTTGATTGAAACCCTGAAGGATAAGAATCCTGATGTCCGCGTGGCTGTGGTGTTGGCGTTGGGAGAGATTGGGGATCAGCAAGCGCTGGAGAAGCTTACGGCCATGCTGAAGGATGAAGATGCGGCGGTTGCGACTGTGGCTGTGGAGGCCACCAAGAAGATTGAGTTGATTGCGTCGGGGAAAACAAGCAACAAATGACCCCTCCTTCCTCTTCCTAAGAATTGAGGATGTGATGGAAGGAGAAGCGAAGAACGAGTAATGAGTAAGGTATTATGAAAGGAGGGTATAGATTATGACCAATCTGCTTGACCGAATTGTAATTGATCCACAGATTTGCCACGGAAAACCAGTTGTCCGTGGCTTACGTTATCCTGTTGAAACGATGCTCGAACTGATGAGTTCTGGGATGACCATGGAAGAGATCCTTTCCGATTATGAGGATCTTGAGCGTGATGACCTGCTCGCCGTCTTGGCTTATTAAAGTGGACCCCATTGTCAAACAGTTTTTTTAGTTTTTATCACTTGTTTTTCTGACTCTTTTTTTATTTCTTTTTTGTGAATCAACGTGGAGCGATAAAGACTCCTTCCCATCCCACTTTTTCCACGTAAACCTCCCTGG
>JACPZM010000127.1 GCA_016195485.1 Candidatus Troglogloeales bacterium
CTTTCTTTCTTCATCGCTAATAAGCCCCCCGATAATAACGGTTTCGCCATCCCGCATATTCAGAACGGTTTCGACGCTTCGGTTCCCAAACTTAAACTGTTTCTGATTGTTTCCCAGATCAACAAGTTGTCCCAATGATGTTACCTCTAATTTCATTTCCAAAGTAACATCGTTATTGAGTTGGATATCTGGTTTCACCTCCAATTTCACGCCCGTATCTTTAAACTCGACGTTCGTGGTAACGGTCGTGCCGGCGGCACTCGTGGCAGATCCTGCGGCAAAGGTTGAGCTACTCAGCAAAACGGGGACGCGATCACCAATGTTCACCTTTGCGGATTTGTTATCCAGTACCCGGATACGCGGATTGGCTAATGTCTGCGCATCCGATTCTGTTTTTAAAAAATCAACGATGACACTGGGAAGTGTGAAAATATACGCCGCATCGCTTAATTTTTTTAGCTTTTCAAGGCTGATGGCGCCTGCCCCTGCGATGCCAGCAACGACTTGGCTGGGGTTTAAGTTCCAGCCCAATTTAAGGCTCTTGTCCCGATCCACCTCTAAAACCTCCACATCAAAAAGAACCTCGGCCTGTTTTCGATCGTGTGCCTCGATGAGCTTCTCGGCTAATTTAATCTTCTCGGGGGTATCTTGCATGACAATGGCATTCAACTCCTCGTTGACATAAAACCGTTGCGTGTCCAGCATCGTCCTCAGAAGGTTCACGATATCCTTGGCCTTGGCGTTTGCGATATAGAATGTTCTAATTAGGAGGTCTTCATATTGGCTTATTTTTTGAGGGGTTTTGGGAATGATGAGAATTGCGTCTTTGCTGATGCTCTTCATAAAAAGGTTATGGGTTGTGAGGATCAGATTCAATGCTTCCTGCAAGGGGACTTGCTTCAAGGAGATGCTCACCGTGATCGTCTCCGGCCTTAAGTCTTGATCCAGTAGAAAAGTAATACCGGAGGCTTTGGAAAGGAACTCAAACACCTCATTGAGGCGGGCATTCTGAAACCGTAAAGTAATCGGTTCGGCTGACTTCAGGGCAGGCTCATCCTGCGCATTAGCGGCAGTCGCCTCTCTTTCGGAAAGTTCAGAGAGGGCTTTTTGGGGCGGAGTATAGGAAGGGATGAGGGCTATGGCCTTTTCCAACTCCTCCCTTGCTTCTTGAAATTTGGAAGCGCGCATCAGTTTCATGCCGACATTGTAATGGTCTCCGGCTTCTCGTATTTTGAGCGCCTCGTTGAGGGCCGATTGATATTCTTGTTGAGTCGGATTCATAACCAACGCCTGCCGAAATTCCTCTAATGCAAGCGGTGTTTGGTTTGCCGCGAGATAATCCTTGCCTTTGAGAAAGTGAGATTCAGCAACATGGCTTTTCGCCTGATCTAACTTTTGCCGAAGCCCCTTGTCCATCGGGTCTTTTTTTAAGGCGGCCTGATAGGCGAGAACAGCCCCTTCCCAATTCTTCTCCTCCGCAAGCTGATTCCCCAGATGCGCCTCTTTCATTCCAGCACAGCTAATCAGGGTAAGACAGGAAAATAAAATCACTCCATATTGATTGATGTATTTCATTACTCATTTATCTCGGAAAAGTGTCCATGGCCTTGCTCCAAGGCCAACTCATGCGGCTTTTATTCTTCTGAGTCTACTCATATCAACTGATTGCTCTATGTTCCATAAATCATATTGTTGCTGGAGCCGAAGCCATCCCTCTGGTGTACGGCCAAACACCCTTGATAGTCTTAATGCCATCGCAGGACTCACGCCTGATCTGCCATTCAATAGCTCCGATAAGGTCTTTCGGGTCACGCCCAGAGCCTCCGCCGCATCAGTTGTGGTCAGATGGAGTGCCTCAACGCAAAACTCTCGTATAATTTCACCCGGATGGGGTGGATGATGCATCCGCATGGAATACTCCTTAGTTAATGATAATCTTCGTAATGAACGTCAACAACCGCTCCGTTGTCAAGCCTAAATGTAACGCGCCAATTCCCGCTAACATTCACCGACCATGTTCCCTTTCTCTCACCTTGAAGTGCATGCAGATGGAGGCCCGGCAAATCCATATCTTCAATGGTCCCTGACGTCTCAAGAAGCGCGAGGATTCTCTGGAGGCGCGTAATATGTTGCGGGTTAACAGCCGCAGCGTGACTGGATTCAAAAAGCTGCTTGAGACCCTTGTGTTTAAATGTTCCTATCACAAGGCAATACTGTAACCTGCTACGTTTCGAGTGTCAAGTACAGACTTCCTCAATGTCATCTAAGAATTAAAAGTGCACTGGTTTCATCTGGTATTCTGCTGGTGGGGTATCCAAGTGATATTTGCACTGATACCAAAATTCCATAGAGTGCTTAATCCTACTGCTATAAAGATACCTATTGCAGGGTGAATTCCCAAAAGGTTCACTGTGCCCCATAATATACCTACGTTCATAACAGCACCACCAAGGCAGATTATATTGAATGATACGCAACGCTTTAGCAGATGCCGCAAAGAGGGTTCCAAACGAGTGTACTGTGAAAATGTCCAAAATTCATTCAGTATAAAATTGGAGAGGATCGCAACCTGCACAGAAAGCGCACCAGCCAGCACCAACGGAAATTGCCCGAAATGGATAAACCCGTTGAAAGCACTCACATTAACTGCCACACCGATTGCACCCGTAGTGCAGTATTTGATGAAATGCACAAATGATCCTTCCTGCCATGCCAATATCAAAAGGTGGAGCAAGAATTCATATGACTGGTATAGTCCAAACTTGCTCCTGCCCTGTGTGCGATTCATAAAAGTAAACGGCACTTCTTGGATAAGCCGGAAACGCCCTTTGGATAATAGTTCCAGTAAGATTTTATAGCCTCTGGGAGCAATATCTTGCAGCGGAGGAGCCGCAGACCGTCGAAACATGAAATACCCTGACAGGGGATCACGAACGCGTGCCAATATTCCAGGAAGAAACCATGCAGCCAAAAGTGTCCCGGCCCATGATACAACATAGCGATGAAGACTCCACCCGCAGATGCCACCCCCATCAATGTGACGACTGGCAATGGCAACATCTGCCTCGCATGATTGGAGGGCGTTAAAAAGACTCAACAATGTCCCTGGAGGATGTTGAAAATCTCCATCCATGATGGCTAGAAATTCGCCTTGCGCAATTTTCCAACCCTCTACTGCAGCGGTTGCAAGGCCCAGTCTTCCGCCGCGTCTCACGACTTTGATGCGAGGATCAAGTACCGCCGCTTGTTCTGCAATTTGCCATGTCCCATCTGGACTATTGTCGTCTACGATGATGATTTCATGTGCAAGTGTGGCTGCATCAAGCACTTTATGGACGGATTCAATCAGAGCGATAATATTATCCCGTTCGTTATATGTTGGGATCACCAGGCTAATAATCAATGGGTTCTTTCACCAGAAACATTTAAAGGAATGATCATAAATCGACTTGTTGGATCAGTCAGAATCGGGTAATCCGAATAGACCCTCCTCATGGCCTCCTGCGTAGAAAGATCTAATTGCCCCAGCACGACGTAGCTGGCTCCTTCTGATTTGAGTTGGTCTACGTTTCCCAAAGCGAGCAAGGCTTGATTGCCAAGCGTCCAGCCTTTGCGGTGCGCAAAGTACATGGTAATCGGATTGCCGCCATCGGTAATAATCAAGGCGTCTTTTGGGACATGCATGTCCACAAATGTTTCCAAATGATGGATCGGATTACCTTTCCACGTTTTTATATATGAGTGAGAATACTGAGACAGCAGCACTATGATAGGAACAACGATGAGTAGACGGTGAGCGTACAGACTCCATCGGGTAAAATAGGTCTGGATGGTGTGCATCCCAAGGCCAAACAAGACTGATAAATACGGAATGATGGGTAGCATGTAATAGGCATGAACGAAGAAATGATTTCCTACGGTGAGCACAAGCAGGATAATAACGAGTAGCACGGTCCCCAGTAGGGGGAACAGATGCCATAGGAATGCTAAATCCAGCGTCCAAGATTTTTTCTTTTGAAATTTCACATATAGGAACACTAACAGAATAAGCAGGTAAGCCCAGTTTAGGTAAGACTGAAACAGTTCATAAACCCATTGCATCGGGTTGATTTTATCTGCGAGAATCTCCAGCCATATCTGTCGCAGTGGCTTGCCCATAAAAAAATAACTTGTTAGTCCATAACTGTCTGATAATTTAGGACTATAGAAAAAATACCAACCAATCATAGGAAGGGATGAAATAAAGCCAAATGCGTACCATTTCAGGTTCAATAGAACCTTTATGCCCTGCCGATGGATTAGATGAAGCATCATGAAAATTCCTGCTGCACCATGATAGGGTCGTAACAGCGTGGCTAACATGAAGCTTACGGAGGATCCAGCCAACAAGGAGGGCTTGTCTGAATCAAGGAAGCGTACAAAAAAATAAACGCTGAATATATGGAATGCCATAGCCATCATATCAGGCATTACCATGGAGCCAAGCTGAAAAAATAGATATGAGCTGAGCAAGGTTAGAGTCGCATAACTGGCCATAACTGGCCACAACTGGAGGGCCAGTCTATAGAAGACGGTTAATGCGATCGTTGAACACGCAAGACTCAACCATTTTCCGAGAGGATCCCAGATTCCGAAAATCCGGTACAGCAGAGAAACGATGTAGTTATAAAAAGGAAACTCCATGCCGGTGATTCCAGTTAAGTTGCCACGGATGTCCACACGCGGCAAAAACAAGTTGCTATCCTCCTCAATGAAATTGCGGGCCACAGCGGCGGTGTCTGTCTGCCGCCAGAGGTGGGTCAGATCAGGGCGGACAAACAAAAAGGGTA
>JACPZM010000133.1 GCA_016195485.1 Candidatus Troglogloeales bacterium
ACAGGGAGCCGCTCCTGAACGTAATGGATCCACAGCGGCATATAATGCGTAAAACAGTACAGAAGGAACGTAAATAAACAAAGGTGAAATGTAATAAACAGGACAAGTCCGATCATCCCGAGGAAGGAAGTGAAGAGCCAGAAGTTATTGATAGAAAGCCGTATCCCTGTGGCATACTCGCCCAACGCTTGTAAAATCGACTCTTTGCTATTGAGCCGGTAAAGATGAGACAGGAAGAAATGCGGCAAAGGCGATTCGGAAGAAAAGGAAATCGCTTTCTCTGCGGCGTCCATTGCAGATCGCTCATCCCCCTTCCTTAAAGCATCCTCCGCGAAAAGCAACAAGGTACTCACCACTAAATCGGATTGCTCGATCTTCCTCTCTGTCTTTAATTGGGAAAGCGTATCGTGCAACAGCGCCTCTCTGACGGCAACACGCAACGGAATCGCCCCGCAGGCGTCGCACGCCTCGCAGACCCTGCCCTTCTCACAGGGCAATGGCGCCTTCGCTTCGGCGAAAAAAGAGCCAAAAAGAGAAAGGGCTAAGAGTAAAATAACGGCTATTTTTTTCAAGAAGGTTTCTCTTCTCCCCGTACGAGTCGAAATATATTTTCTTTATGGCGAAAATAGACTAAAACCGACACCATCAACGAAAATAAAACAAACGCAGGTGTAGGTTTAAACAAAAGGGCTAAAAAAGGCAACGCGCCAAAAGCAGCCAAGGCGCCAATAGAGGAATATCTCCCCATCGTAACCCCGCAAAGCCATATTATAAACGAAATAAACGCGATCTTTGGGGCGACCCCTAAAAAAACGCCAAAACTCACGGCAACACCCTTCCCCCCCTTGAACATTATAAAAACTGGAAAAAGATGCCCCAATATAGCAGAAAACCCAACCAAAAAGATACTTTGTTGTTCCATCCTAAAAAGTTGTGCCAACCAAACAGGGAAAATCCCCTTTAAAATATCTCCCGCTAACGTGAGCATTGCCGGGCCTTTTCCCACCACACGCAAGACGTTGGTCGCACCCATATTCCTGCTGCCAGCCTGCCGAGGATCAATGCCAGACATGGCTCTGGATATCCATACACCAAAGGGAATAGACCCAATAGCGTAAGCTACAATCGTTAGAATAATTAAACGCGACGTCGTACCAGTCATTTTGCTTTAAGCAGATAAAATTTCTCGCCAAACTTAACAAAATACTGGCACGCGGAAAAAAGAGAAAACATGACCGAAAGAAGCAGGAGGAAAAGTCCAATCTTATAAAAATAAAGTTTCGGATCAACCACTAACAAAAGAAAGACCATGGCCGCACTCTGAAAAAACATCTTATATTTCCCCAAAGATTCCGCAGCAATCACAACACCTTCCAGAGACGCACTCATGCGCAGCCCCGTCACTATAAACTCACGGCTGATAATAATAACCGCAATCCATGCCGGCACACTGCCCTCTGAAACGAGAAGAATAAGCGCCGAAATGACGAGAATTTTATCGGCAACCGGATCCAAAAATTTTCCAAACTTCGTTACTTGAGACCGCCGACGCGCAAGATAGCCGTCTAACAGATCGGTTAAGGAGGCGGCTAAAAAGAGGAGCGATAAGAGAATCGAGCCCTGCCAGGTGCGAAAAAAAGGAATGTAAAAAAAAACAACGAAAAAAGGGACAACCCCAATTCGAAGTAAGGTTAAAAAATTAGGGAGATTCATATTTTATTTCCCCCTCTAAAAAGAGGGAATCAAGGGTGTGTTTGTTCCTCCGTTTTCCAGCGTTGATGCATCCAAACCCATTGATCCGGAACCTCGCGAATTTTTCGCTCAATATGAGATGTAAAGATGGCCGTATTGTTCCCAATATCGTTTTTCTTATCTCCTGTCCGAAAAAGCGTAAGCGGTTTTTCGATTGTAATCCGATGATGGTTATTAGGCAGGCGGGTGATAAAAGCCATGACCGTAACGGCATTCGATCGCAAAGCCAGTTGCGCCGCGCCCGCCGGCGTATAGGCCTTTTTATTGAAAAAAGGAACAAAAACACCATCAACCCTTGTGTCTTGATCAATCAGCAACGCGAGTATCTCTTTCTTCTTCAATACCTCCATAATTTTTCGGGACGAGGAAGGGGTTCCGCGGCTAATGGTTTTTACGCCAAACAGAGAGCGCAGATGAATAATCAATTTATCAATACGAGGATTATACAAGGGGGCCGCAATGGCATGAATCGGGTATCCGCGATGCGCAAGCGCCGCCCCCATTAACTCCCAGTTGCCGATATGGGCCGTAATGAGTATAATCCCCTTCCCGTCCGTGCCGCAGGAGTCGTATCCCTCGCAGGGATCGTATCCCTCGCAGGGCACGTTGCCCTTCTTTAAATATTCCTCTCCTTCCCATGAAACTAATCGATCCAGTGCGTGTGGTTTTAGAGCGGGAAGTTTTAAAACTTCAATCAAAGACTTTCCTAAATTAACAAAACTTTTTTTAATGATTTTTGCCGACTCGACAGAATCCTTTTCAGAACCAAAGGCAATTTTAAAATTGTCAAAAGAGGTTACTCTATATCGCCTCAAAATATGGTAAAGGATCAGACCCAATCGCCCACCTAATAAAACGGCCAGCCGCCATGGAAGCAAGCCTGCGACAGAAGCAATCGATTTTATAAGCAGGGCAAACGCCAGATGAGAAAACCGTTTTCGAAAGGTCATATCGCGGGACTCTTTTCTGATGCCGATAAAATGGCGTCGATTAACTCTCGTATTGCCCCCTCCCCGCCCTTTCGCGCCGTGACCCAGTCCACTTCCTTTAAAACGGCATCAACGGCATTGGGCACAGCAACAGAAAGACCAACGCGCCGCAAAACCGGCAGATCAATCAGATCATCTCCCACGAACGCTACCTCGCACTCTTTGAGTCCATGCTTGATCAGAATTTCATTGTAGATCGCACCCTTATCGGAGGCGCCGAGATAACAGTCGGAAACGCCTAACGCGGAGGCCCTTTTTGCAATTGCCATGGATTTCCGCCCTGACACAAAACCGACATCAAACCCTGCCTTTTTAAAAAGAGCGATCCCCATTCCATCGTAAATCGAAAATCCCAGACTTTCTTCCCCATTCTCATTTATAAAAATGGCGCCGTTCGTTAAAACCCCATCCACATCCAGCAATAGATACTTAATCTTCTTAATCTTTTCGAGAAGACTCCCCTCCTTTGTAAGGAGGGGCTGGGGGTGGTATAAGTTCGCACTCATCAGATTATTTTTGTTTTGAGTATGTCATGGAGATGAACCACTCCTTCAACAAAATCGAGAGGAGTGGTTATAATTAAAGTAGTAATGGAAGAAGACTCCATGAGGTTTATGGCTTCTGCGACCAACGCCTCCCTCCGAATTGTTTTGGGCTTGCCACTCATCACCTCTTTTGCCGGCAGTGAAAAGATATCCGGTCTTTCGTTATCCTGAGAAGGCAAAATGAGACGTCTCAGGTCACCGTCCGTTATAATGCCTGCGAGCTTTGCATCGCTGGAAAGAACAGTTGTCATGCCCAATTTTTTAGAAGTCATCTCTAAGATCACCTCACGCATGGGGGTCTCTTCAAAGACTTTCGGAACGGTATTCCCCTTGTGCATGACCTCTTCCACCTTGAGCAGAAGATTCCTTCCCAATGCCCCTCCCGGATGAAAAAAGGCAAAATCTTCTTTTTTAAAACCCCGCTTTGATAAAAGGGCAATGGCTAACGCATCTCCAATTGCCAAAGAAGCGGTAGTGCTGGCCGTAGGGGCAAGACCAAGGGGACAGGCCTCTTCCGAAACTGAGACATCCAAAACGATGTCGCTTGCCTTTGCTAATGTTGACTTGACATCCCCTGTGATAGCGATAATCTTTAAATGCTGCCGCTTGAGGGATGGAATTAAATTCAATACCTCTCCCGTCTCGCCGCTGTAAGAAAGAATTAGGACAATATCGTCTTTTAAAACCATGCCCAGATCGCCATGAAGCGCCTCTGCCGGATGGAGAAAGAAGGCGGGTGTTCCCGTAGAAGCCAGTGTGGCGGCGATTTTCTTCCCGATAATCCCAGACTTTCCCATCCCAATGACGACTACGCGGCCACGACAGGCATCACAAAGTAAAACCGCGTCGACAAACCTCTGGTCCAACGATTTCACAAGTTGTAAAATCGCTTCCGCTTCTATTTTTAAAACGCGCAACCCTTCTTCTAAAATCATGTGGGAGCCATTCTTCCCCCTGAAAAGGAGGAGTTAGCGGGGGTTTTCTCAATAGCTTCCAAAATGGATTGCACTTCGTTTAGTAATTGATCCAGCCCTTTGAAGTCGATCATATTGGGTCCATCAGACGGGGCATGATCCGGATCAGGATGGACCTCTAAGAAAAGGCCGTCACATCCCGCTGCAACAGCCGCGCGCGATAACGGAGCGACAAATTCGCGTTGCCCAGAAGAGACATGACCGCCCTGCCCGCCTCCGGGAAGTTGAACAGAATGGGTGCCGTCAAAGACAATAGGATAGCCCCACTTTCGCATAATGACCAGAGAGCGCATATCGCTGACTAAATTATTATACCCAAATGAGGTTCCCCGCTCCGTTAAGAAAATCTTTTTATTCCCGGTCGATTCGAGTTTTTTAACGACTTGGGCCATATCCCAAGGGGCAAGAAACTGCCCTTTTTTAACATTTACAGCCACGCCGCTCTCCCCTGCCGCCACAAGCAGGTCGGTTTGACGACACAAAAATGCGGGAATCTGCAGGAGATCTAAAACCTCTGCAGCCGCAGGGACTTCAGTAGGTAAGTGAACATCAGAAACAACGGGAATGCCACATTCCTTTTTAACCTTCTCTAAAATCCGAAGGCCGGCATCGATTCCCATGCCGCGATAAGAATCGATAGCGGTTCTGTTTGCCTTATCGTAAGAGGATTTAAAAATAAAGGAGAATGGGTGCTTTGATACGATTTTAGAAATCGCATCGGCCGTTTGCAAAACCAGCGTTTCACTTTCGATAACGCAAGGCCCTGCGATAATAAAAAAGCGCTCCTTCCCAAATTTTTGTTTTCCAATTTCAATTTGCATTGGTGGTGACTTGGCCGTAGCCTTGGGTAATATAACTCTCGGATCAGACTCAGATTCCGCGATGGCGGAATCTGAAATTGCAATTTCCCCCAAAATCAATCGCGGATTTTGGGTTAAATCGCCATCGGCAGTCTAAATCTTGAAGTGGCCAAATTCGACCTCCCCAGCCTTTTTAAATCATCTAGTATCTGATCAACCTTCTGATTCGTAAGATGCTCGTAATAATCTTCATTGATTTGCATCATCGGACCACTTCCGCACGCGGCGAGACACTCCACAAGTTTTAATGAAAAAAGGCCATCCTGCGTCGTTTCCCCCACACGAATCTCCAAACGTTTCTGAATATAGGCAATCAGGGCGTTCGCCCCGACCAATCCGCAGGAGAGTGTCTTACAAACCTGAATATGAAACTTTCCTACTGGCTTTAAATGGTACATATAATAAAACGTCGCGACATCATACACCTGAACCGGCGTGAGGTCGAGCAGGTCGGCAATATCCATCATAGCAGGCTCGGATAAGTATCCGCATTCATCCTGTGCGATCCAAAGCGCAGGCAGGAGCACAGATCGCTTGGTTGGATATTTCGGAAACTCCGCGCAGATGGCCTCTTTTGCCTGATTGGATAAGACTCTAAGTTTCATACCATCCCCACCCTGGCCCTCCCCTTGAAGGGGAAGGGATAAGCTATCGGTCACACTCCCCCATCACAATATCGTATGTCCCGAAGATCGTAACAATATCGGCAATCATATAACCTCGCGCCATATGGTCAAACGCACCCATGTTTATAAATGACGGCGGCCGAATGCGGCACCGATGCGGCTTGTTCCCGCCCTGACTTACGATATAAAAACCAAGCTCCCCTTTTGGGGCTTCAATGGAAGAATAGACCTCCCCCTCCGGCACCTCAAATCCTCGGGTCGCAATCATAAAGTGATGAATGAGGCTTTCCATATCGGTCATCACCCTCTCGCGCGGCGGATAAGTGATCATCGGAAGATCGGCGGCAATAGCCCCTTTTGGAATCTGATCCAGGCATTGCTTGATAATTTTTGCGCTTTGGCGCATCTCTTCAATCCGAATCCAATAACGATCGTAGGTATCCCCGTTCTTACCCAACGGAACCTCCCATTCTACTTTGTCGTAAACCCCATACGGCTGCGCCTTGCGTACATCATAATGGACGCCAGAGGCACGCAGAACCGGCCCTGTCAGCCCAAAGTTGATCGCGTCTTTGCCGGAGATAAAAGCAACCCCTTTTGTCCGCGCCACCCAGATTCGGTTGGTCTCCAACAGGGTGTTGTATTCATCAATCTTCTCCGGAAATGTTTCTAAGAATTTGTAAAGCCTGTCAATGACTTCATCGGTCATGTCACGATCAACACCCCCTACACGGAAATAACTGACGGTCAATCGCGCGCCGCAGAGCAGTTCAAAAAGATCAAGTAAAACTTCACGTTCTCGAAAGGTATAAAAAAAGACGGTCATCGCGCCGATATCCAACGCCTGTGTTCCCAACCAGAAGAGATGGCCGGACAATCGCTGCATCTCAGAGACAATCGTGCGAATATACTCGGCGCGTTGTGGGATGGTGATCTGCAAGAGCTTTTCAACGGCGCGGACAAACGCGTAGTTATTGGTCATCGCGCAGATGTAGTCTAATCGATCGGTGAGTGGAATGATCTGCGTATAGGTGGCGTCTTCAGCCAACTTTTCGACCCCGCGATGCAGATACCCAAGATGGGGGGTTGCCTTTACAATGATCTCCCCTTCCAGATCCAAAACAATCCGCAGAACGCCATGCGTCGCCGGATGTTGCGGCCCCATATTCAAAAGCATATCCTCCACGCGCCGAGGCGACTTTTCCGGGGTAACCTCTACATCGTCCGCATAATGGTCTATTACAGGCTCGCCCACTCTCAATTCCCCTGTTTTTGTTCCGAAAGGAATTCAAACGAATCGCGCCATCCTCTCCCTTCCACGGGAAAGTCTTTTCTGAGTGGATACCCCTCATTATAATCTTCTGTCATCAAGATACGTCTTAAATCGGGATGATGATTAAAGACAACGCCATACATGTCATAAACCTCCCGTTCCAGAAAATTGGCCCCCTTCCAGATGCCGGTTGCTGAATCGATGGTGCAGTCGTCTTCAGGAACACGGACCTTCACGCGAATTCGATGATTTTTCTCAATGGAATAGAGTTGATAGACCACCTCAAATCGGGCTTCTTCATTGGGAAAATCAACGGCAGTCAGATCCGTAATATGATCAAAATCAAGCGCTATGTCCTCATGAAGATATTTTAAAAACGCGATGATAATCTCGCGCGGCACGGAAAAGGAAACCTCCTCAAACGCCTCTTTTAAGACGACAGTGTTCCAGTCAGCCACAATTTTTTCAACGACGCTTTTTTGCATTACTACTTCGCGAAGACTTTTTCTTTCATGATCTTTTCCTGAAGGCGTAAGATTCCGGCCAGCAGGGCTTCTGGGCGAGGGGGACAACCGGGGATATAGATATCGACTGGAACAAAACGATCGACGCCTTGAACGACGCTATAACTATTATAAATATTTCCAGAAGTTGCGCACGACCCCATTGAGATAACATAACGCGGCTCCGGCATCTGATCATAAATTTTACGAATCACCGGGGCCATCTTACGGCAAACGGTGCCGGCCACAATCATCAGGTCCGCTTGTCGTGGGGAGGCCCGAAAGACGCCGGCGCCAAAGCGATCCAGATCATACCTAGCGGAAACCGTCGCAATCATCTCAATCGCGCAACAGGCCAATCCAAAAGTCATCGGCCAGAGCGCCGATTTCCGCGCCCAATTGACCACTGTATCAAGCGATGTGGTCACGATATTGGTTTCAAACGAATGATCAATCAGTCCCATTCCAATGCCCCCTTCTTCCAAGCATAAAAGTAGCCTACCAGCAAGACAGCCATAAACACAATCATTGAAATCAAGGCGGAAGGTCCTAATGTTAGAAAGCTAACCGCCCATGGATAAAGAAACACAACCTCGATATCAAAGATAACAAAAAGCATCGCAATTAAGTAGTACCTCAAGGGGAATCTTGGATGCGGATCGCCAATCGGATCCACGCCGCTTTCATAAGGAGAGAGTTTTTCCCCGTAAGGAGATCGGGGTCGCACCAAATAACCTATCAGGATCGTAACCACACCAAACCCAAGTGCAATCACAAAAAAAACCGCTATCGGGATATAACTTTCCATAAAATTTCATCCTCCTGCGGTCATCCTAACGAACAGCTAAAATAAAGTCAATACAGCGCATTGCCTCATCAGCAATCTAGTGCTGTGACACGGAAATATCGAAACATGAAAGCGCGTATTCGTGCCCATGGCTGCGTTGCAATCCTTGCAAATGCAGGAAGCCTTTGCTGTGGCTTGCGCCTTGCCATGAGCGCGAATCCATCAC
>JACPZM010000016.1 GCA_016195485.1 Candidatus Troglogloeales bacterium
CCAACAGGCCGTATATACGTGTGCAGTCAACCTTTTGTTTCATGACTGAAAGATCATGATTGCAAAAAAGGGATGGAGAAAAAGAGAGAATGGCTGGTGTCCTTCCATAGGGCCATGAAAAGAAGGGCCTTAAAATCGATTTTTCGCAGTCAATGTTTTAGAGAAAGGAAAGAAAAAAAAGCTTTATAGAAAAAAGATAAAAAAAGACAAAAACCCCTTGCTATTCAGGGGGAGTCCATATACGCATTGTTGGGCACATTACCCGTAAAAACAGCAATCGGCACATAACGGGCGACTGCTACAGATTTACGTAGTGTCTTAATCCGCTCAATCTCGTGCATGGTTTGAGCCGTCAAATACGACTCACCGCAACGGGAACATGACCATATTGGAATGCCTTCTATCACAAGAAGTTTAGGACCATGACCAAAACTACGGGTAACCTCGCGAAGCTGAACCCCGGCTTTCCCGCATGAGACGCAATGCTCGCTAGACAAGATATATGGTAATGACGACAAGCTTTCCGGAGGCACCAATTTTGACAACGATTTCCGCTTCGAGGTCATTGAGTGTAAAACCGTGGATGACACACTTGATCTCGTTGGTTTGTCGGTCGCGCTGGCGCTTGATGATTGTGCCCGTGAAGATGATGTTTTCGAGATCAAGGATCGTGAGGTTGTCATCGTCTAACTCCTCGGCAGCATGAATAGAGACCACATAATTCAGTGAGCGAATAAGGTCGCGCAACTCGGAAATTATTAGCTTTAGCACTCATGAATCCTATCAACAACCTATATGCGCGCCCAACGCATCAAGCTAAGCTGCCCGCGCACCGACACCGCATAAAAATGCGCCGCTATTGCGGGTCAGCTTGAGCGCATTGTTCGGCAACTATTTTATACCAGCAGTGGCCGCTTCGTAGGCAACAACAAGCATGCCGCCAATAAAGATGAACACCGCTATAACGACAGCCCACACCATTAGGGCTTCTCCAATTTTGCCATACGGCGAAACGCCGAGTGATTTACGCCGATGATCGCAATGGTTGTTCCTGCAACCGCGATGACAGATAGCACTATCAAGGAAAAATCTGCGGTGCGAAAGTTTTGCGCCAACCAAGCAACTAGCGAAACGTCAATGGCGATAAGACCACCAAAGACCACTTTAAGCCAGCCAATTGGTTCCTTGATGCGATCTATCTGTGACACACCGGCATTATAATCTATACCCTAATGTTAAAGCCAGCCATTCTCAACCATTATACACCAATCTCTGGATTATAATTATCCAGCAGACGGTAGGCAGTGGTTTATCCTGAATATATTTTGGAGATATTTTGCTAAAGGAAGCAGCATAATGAAAGGGAGAGAATCCACTTATCAAAACCAAAAAAACTGTTTGACAAACCCGACAACTTTATGTGGCGGAATTCAAAACCTCCTGGAATTTCTTGGTGGAAACCAATGCCGAGGGGCGAAGCCCCGAGGCAACTTCTTCGGCAAATCTGAAATGGTGGAGGCGGCGGGAATTGAACCCGCGTCCGAAAATAATCCAACAAAAGCCACTCCATGCAAAGTCTTTGTTTTAAATCTTACCTTCGATTACACCCAAAGACAGGTTTAACCAAAAGCCAGCTTCCTCATTTAACCTAATCCCCCCAAAAGCGTGAAGGCCAGGCGAGCCCACTATCTGACATCTTCCATCCCCGTAGGCGTAGAATGGTCGACGTCGCTGCCGTTAGGCAGCGAGGGCTAACTCTTCGTTAGCAACTATGTTTTTTCCATTTGTTTAACGAGCCCAATGGACCTCGGCATGCGTCTTTTGCCTTCTTATCCCCGTCGAAACCAGTCGCCCCCCCTTTCTGTTTTAAGAATGCACTTTTTTCTTTTCGTCTTCATCTATCCAAGAACCGATGACCTTTTTAAGCTGTTGGGAGAGGTCTAAAAATCGAACCCCAACCCCTTCGGAATGAGACCCAGAATTGTACCTCCAGACAACTTCACAGATGCAATTTACCTTTGAAATCTGGTCGGGCAGGATAAACTCAACGGGAAACTGTTCCCCCACTTTCAAAGGGTGGGAAGAAGAGAGGCGCAGGCCGCCTAAACCGATCTCTTCGGCGTAAGCGAGAAAAATCTTATCAAATTGCTTCCCCTTCACTTCTAAAACCATCACCGGCTTTCGAGGAAGAGCCCTGCGATTCAGATGTTGCTTCTCTTGGGTTGGAGTTTCCATATCCCTCCGAACTCCCTCTCCCCTTTCTCTAAAGGGGAGGTTGGGAGAGGTTTTAGGGGGTTATCTTTCTTCTGCGAACGACATCAGCGCGATATTGCGAGATCGTTTGATGGCGTGGGTTACCTGCCTTTGATGTAACGCACAGTTTCCGGAAATCCGCCTCGGCGTAATCTTTCCTCGATCTGACAAAAAGGTCTTTAAAATAGGAACCTCTTTGTAGTCAACAGGTCCTCTTTTCTCTACGCAAAATAAACAGACTCTCTTTTTTTGTTCCTGTAGATACGGTTTCATATTAAAAAAACCCCTTCTTAACTATATGTATGTAGGGGCCTTGCTCGCTTTTGGTAGGCGGCGCCCCATCCCTTCGCTTCAAATGCCTAACGCCCCGTGCTCGGACGAGCGGGCCCGCTCCTCGCACCTCTGCTAAAATGGCATTTCTTCGCCAAATTCTTCTGGGGCGGGTTCAGACCTTTCGCCTCCACCCGCAGGGGACGCTCCTCCCTCCGCAGTCCCAGAAGGGCGCTTTGGAAGAAATTGAACCGATTGCGCCACCACCTCGTGCTGACTCCGCTTTTGTCCATCCTCCGTCTCCCATCGACGCTGTTGAAGACGGCCATCCACGACTGCACCTTGTCCCTTGGAGAGGTACTTCCCAACATTTTCAGCCTGTTTTCCAAAGACTGTAATATCTACAAAGCAGACCTCCTCTTTAGTCTCCTCTCCTTGCTTGTAGCGACGGTTGACCGCCAGACCAAATTTGGCTACAGCGGCTCCGCTTGGCGTGTAGCGAATCTCCGGATCCCTCGTTAAATTCCCCATTAAAATCACTTTATTAAAGCTGGACATTCCACACTCCTTTATGAACTGGGTTTCATTTCTTTGATGAACGGCACAGCATTTTCTAATCTGGGAGGCGTGGCATGGAGATCTGCAGGATTTATCTTAACGGTGATGAACTTAATAATAGATTCTTCCAGCCGACAAGTTCTCTCAACATCAAAAACCACGTTTCCTTTTCCTTTGAAATGGATCAGGATATAGACGCCCTTCTTTTCCTTTTTTACCTCGTAGGCTAGTTTTTTTCTGCCCATATTTTCAACAAGGATGATCTCTCCATTTTCCCGCTCGACCGTTGCCCGGACTTTATCAACCGTTTTGAGAACTTCATCGTCGGTGATGGTAGATTTGATCACAAAAATAATTTCATAAAGCTGCTTTGATTCCATATTTGGCAATTTATTTTCCTTTCACAATATTGATTGTTATGACGCACCTATCTAACATAATTTTCGATGAAGAGTCAACTAATCTTCAGACCTTTGTGATAGCATAAACAAAATGTCAGTGATATAACTCTTGTGTGGTTTAAGAAGAACAGGAGGGAAAGGACATGCATTGGACAATTTAAAGGAAGCAGCATAAATGAAAAGAAGAATCCACTTATCAAAACCAAAAAAACTGTTTGACAAACCCGACCACTTTAGGAAAATGGAATGAGGCAAAACGATGCCCGACACAGGCATAAGGAAACTCCCCTCCTTAAAACCTTTTCAGAATCATTGAGCAAACTCTCCATCCATTCTGCAGATAAAGTCGTCGTGGCTGTTTCGGGTGGAGCCGACTCGATCTGTCTTCTACATCTCTTTTTAAAAGCAGGCTTTTTCTCTTGCCTACATGTTGCCCACTTAAATCATGGTTTTCGAGAAGAATCGGATCAGGAAGCCCTCTTTGTCGAAAAGCTCTGCCAATCGTTAAGCGTTCCCTGCACGGTCGCAAAACGGAATGTTTTAGAAACGTGCAGAAAAATGCGTTTATCCAAACAAGAAGGGGCGCGATTTGTCCGATACGGATTTTTACATGAAGTGGCGACTGTGCAAAGGGCGGATTATATCGCATTGGGCCATACCGCAGACGATCAGGTAGAGACAATCCTAATCAGCAGATTAAGAGGTGCAGGCCCAACAGGTCTTCGCGGCATGGTGCAGGGCGCGCAGAGCCGTGACGACAAAGAGCATGTCATTATTCGTCCGATGCTGTCGATCACGAGAAACCAGATTATTGCGGAATTAAAGGATTCCCAAATTGCGTTTGTGGAGGACCCCTCTAATCAAGACATGCGCTATTTGAGAAACCGAGTCCGTCACGAACTTATTCCTTTGCTTGCAGAATATAATCCCCGCATTCGAGAGGCAATTCTTCGAGAGACAATACTACTAGAGGATGAAAATGATTTTATTGAGACGCAACTGGCACAACTTCTTCCAAAGCTCGATCTTGTATCAGACAACAGTTCGGTTTCTTTTGATCTCTCTTTGTTTTCGTCACTTCACTTAGCGCTAAAGCGTCGTCTTTTGCGATGGGGTATAACCCAATTGCGCGGCAGTTGTCGCGGCATCGGATTTGAGCATATTGAGGCGATCCTGACAAAAAAACGACTTTGTTTTCCAAATGGGATTACAGCGACGAAAATAGGAACAAGACTGATTCTTACGGCGGCGATCCCAAAAATAAAAAGAACATCCGTTTCAGAATTGGGAATTCCAAAAGAACCGTCGGAAATTGATCTTCCCCAATGGAACCTGCGACTTGTTCTGTCGGTTCACACACCTCCGTATTCACCGCCTCCTTGCTCAATTCTTTTTGACTTTGATACAATCTCGCATCCCCTTACGATAAGGGGGTTTCGGCTCGGGGATCGTTTTTGTCCTTTGGGAATGAAGGGACGGCATAAAAAGTTGCAGGATTTTTTTGTGGATGTGAAGGTTCCAAAAGAAAAGCGAGATCAGATTGCGCTTCTGGTTTGCCCTGCTGGAATTATCTGGGTAATAGGCTTGCGACAGGACGAGCGTTTTAAGGTGACGGAAAAAACAAAACGGATTTTATCAATACAGACGACTCCCCTCCTTTTCTAAGGAGGGGCTGGGGGTGGTAGAAAGCTGGCAATATAAAAATGGACGATCGTGTTTTTGGAAAACTGGTATTTACACAAGAAGCAATCAAGAATCGTGTCCGAGAGATTGGCCGTAAAATTTCAGTAGACTACCATGACAAAGACCTTCTAATGGTCGGCGTTTTGAAGGGGGCGTACGCTTTTCTTGCCGATCTTTCGCGCGCCGTTGCACTTCCGATAAGAGTTGACTTTCTGGTTGTTACAGGTGGAAGAATTTTTGCGGACTTGGCCCAAAATATTGCTGGGCAAGATGTTCTCATTGTGGAAGATATTGTTGATTCAGGGGAAACCTTCGCCTTTTTGAAAAAGGAATTGATGGCACGTCATCCCAAATCGCTTCGAATTTGCACCCTTCTTGATAAGCCGCATCGTCGCAAGGCCAACATTGATATCGATTATATTGGCTTTACAGTTCAAGACAAATTTGTTGTCGGGTATGGACTCGACTACAAGAACAGATACAGAAATCTCCCTTATATCGCGGTTTTAGATAAAGTCAGCGAGGACGAAGAAGCGTGATGTGATGGCATAAACAAAATGTCGGTGTAACAACTAAAACAAAATGTCAGTGATATGACTCCTGTGTGGTTTAAGAAGAACAGGAGGGAAAGGATGATATTACCGACGATGAAAGACGAAAAGAGATTAGTGGTGGCAGAGAAGGTGATGGATGGGACAATGAGTGTTCTGGAAGGAGCCCGCCATTGAGGAGCAATCCCACGCCCCCGATCTGGACAAACACAGCCCAGAAAAGCTGATGCTCCTGACAGCATTGCGAAGAGCCATCGATCAGAACGAGGGAGGAAGCGTTAAGGGTTTATGACGTTTTCAGTCTTCTCCCAAGATGTTTTTCAACGCTTGCAACCTTGCTTATCAAACGCCCTTTATGCCCCTTTCGGTAATCAATCTTGACAATGGCAGAAACCCGATTGCAATTTTTAGCCATCTTAATAAGACATGATTTCACGACAGAAAGCGCATCGTCCCAAGGGGCTTCGATAACGGTTCCCATCGGATTAAGACGATAAGGAAGCCCGCTTTTTTCAATAATCTCAAGCGATCTCGCTACATACTTTCCGACGCTCTCCCCTTTCGTCAGGGGAGACATGGAAAACTCCAGCAGAATCGTCTCGTTTTTATTAGAACCCATTTTTTACTCCACCTTATAGACTGATTCCTCAAGCAAAAAAGACAGCAGTGTTTTTGTGGCCTGTTCCAATAAACCTATCTCTTTTGATTCGATTGTCACTACCACCTTGTACTCTTTTTGATGCAAAATGGGGTATGAGCCCAAAAGCAGTCTGGGAAACTGTTCTAACGTCTTATTCAGTGGCTCTGCGATCTTTTCCTCATCCTGACGGAGAAAAATCTTCTTCAGATAAAAGGGGGCTTCTTGAAATCGTTCTTTAATGGCCGAAAATTTTTTAACCAAAAATTCAGGAACACCGGGGAAGATGTAAATATTCTCAATTAAAAGCACCGGCGACTTTAAACCAGCGCCAAAAATAAATTCGGTGCCTTCGGGCACATAAGCCATTTTCATTAAGGCCGGGTTGACCCGATCAGGATAGCTATCTCTTAACATTTTAGAAAGTGCGGGATTCTCTATCAGTTTTCTGCTAAGTCCCAGGGCAACCCCTGCCACAGTGACATCATCGTGTGTAGGCCCAATCCCGCCGCTGGTAAAAATGAAGTCGAATCGATCTTTACAGAAGGCGATCTCCTCGGCAATCGGTTTTGTCTGATCTGGAATAATTGTGACCCGTTCTAAATTCACGCCAAGCGCACGAAGCTCCCGCGCGAGATATTGGGCGTTTTGTTCGGGCACTTTTCCCGAAAGGATTTCGTTTCCCGTAATGACAATCGCAGCCGTCTTTCCGAAATCAAATTCCATCATGAGTTCCAAATCTCCCCTCCTATGTTAGGAGGGGTAGGGGGTGGTAAATCCCCTCACAAAGCAGCGCCGCATTTTTCGCAAACCACAGCCTCCGTCTCATTGGATTGGGAACATTGCGGACAAACGCGCGGCTCGAACCCCGGAGGAGGTCTGCGAAGGCCGGGCAAAATAAGGAGAACGATCCAAAGACCAATCGCCGAAAACGCCACTGCCATAAAAAGAGGTCCGCCCATTCCCGAAACATATCTTATTCATCCCCAATAAATCAACGTCATCTCTCACAGGGGTCGTACCCATTAGAAAAAGGAAGCCGGAGCATTTTGAAAAAACTGTTTGATTCCTTTTCTTGAATCCCGTCGACCCCTTGTCCTATCTCCTTCATGTTTTGTTTGAATCGAATCGTTCTGAAGATCCGATCCCAAAACGAGAAGATACTGCCGTAGTTTGTATCCATTTCATCCCTGATCTTCGAGTGATGAACCCAATGGAGACGAGGGGTCACAAATAGGATTCGAATCAATTGGTCTGCCTTTTTCATGAGGTTGATATTGCTGTGGTGAAAAAGAATAATTGGCAACAGCATTGTTTCATACAAGATAATCTGCTCCACTGCCAGTCCGAGCAATAAGACGATGATCAGGCGAGCCATTCCGGACAGGAATATCTCTCCGGTGTGAAAACGGAGGGCGCTCGACGCATCGACTTCTGGGTCTGCGTGGTGGACAAGGTGGAACCGCCAGAGGAACGGGATTTTATGATTCATGCGGTGCCACGCATACATCCACAGGTCAAAAAGCAGGAATACGACCAGAATTTCTACGAAGGGGGGAAGCTCAATTCTGTTGAACAAACCGTATTTTCGGGCATAAGCGGCTTGACTTACCAATAGCGTTGCCTTTGAGAAGACCGGGGCCAAAACAATGGCATTCAGCACTCCCAGTCCGAGGTTTCTCATATCATGAGAGAGCTTGCGTCTGCCAAGATAAAATGGGAATAGATATTCGATGAGATGAAAGACAATCAGCGCAAAAAGAAAAATGGCTGTTTTAATCTGGGAGAGATGTTCCAGCGATGTTGTCGTTCGGGTGGTGTATGTCCATAAATCTTTATCTTCTAAGAATCCCATACCCCTATATTTTCCGGTGCCTTATCGCGAACAATTAATTTCCATGTTCCTCTCGCATCTTCTTCTCAATGTCTCATACTGCCGAAGCGCCAGTTATTATACCGAAACGCTCCGTCAAATAACTCACTATGGTGTTCTGCTAGGATACTTTTTGTTTCATGGGGTAAAACAAGAAACTAAAGTGGTCGGGTTTGTCAAACAGTTTTTTTGTATTTGATAAGTGGATTCTTCCTTTCATTATGCTGCTTTCTTTAACTGAATATCTCCAAAATATATTCAGGATGAACCACTGCCTACCGTCTGCTGGATAGTTATAATCCAGGGATTGATGTTCTCTGATATTGTTGTACCGATTAAAATAGGCACGCAATCCTTCTTCACATTCTGAAACATTTTGA
>JACPZM010000129.1 GCA_016195485.1 Candidatus Troglogloeales bacterium
AGAACTACGCGCGAAAAAATGGGATCAAGACGATCTCGCTTGAAGTCATGGATGCGTCAAAGAATGATATGGGGGATATTGTCTGGTCTAAAGAGGCGGAATTAAGGCTTGATAATATCCCGTCCTTTATTCGTCCGATGGCCCGAAAAGAGATTGAACGGATCGCCAAAGAAAAAGGGATGACCGAAATAACCGATGCCCTCATGGAAGAAACCAAGTCTAAATTTATTGGAATCGGTTATTGATCGTCGATGGCCCCTCAAGAATTTATTTTATCTCTGGAACAAGAGACACTTCGCCATAAAGCGGTGCGGCATCCTTTTCTGCTTCGCTTTGCGGAAGATAGTTTAACCCCGATTCAAATTCAGACCTTCGGACTGCAGCACTACCAACTGGTCAAGGTATTCTTAAATTATATGACGAATCTATTGCCCAAGATTCCGGATAAGGATGCAGCAGATCTCTTCCGAAGGGTGTTTGACGATGAATTCGGGCAATACACTATTTTTCGATCTCATCCGGCTCTTTATCGAAATTTTTTAAGGGCAATCGGCCTGAAAGACGAAGATTGGGGACAGGTTCCGCTTCTTCCTGAGACGGCGCAATTTATCGAGGAACATATGCAGTTAACGCGTGGTTCGGATTTTTTAGCCTCCCTTGGAGCGGTTGGGCCTGGCCACGAATTCTCCATTCCAACAATGTTTACTTACATCGTGAGGGGTCTCAAGAAAAACACCTCTTTAACAGAAGGACAAATGGAATACTTTACTTGCCATATCGAAGAAGATGTCGAACACGCGAAGGTCTTTAATCAGCTGATTGCCCGCCATGTAGAAACGGAAGAAGGCCAGATTCGATTACGCGAAGGGACGATGCGTTCCCTCTCTTTGAGAAAGTATTTCTGGGACGGTCTCAGCAGAACAGTTTTCAATGAGTACAGCTCATCCACATCAGGAGTCGCGTCAAAATAAGCTGTCCAGAAATGGCTACAGTTGCTTGTAAGTATATACGCCCAAGAGGATGCCCAGCAAAATAAGGAGGTTGACCCGAACCGTAAATCCGATCGTGAAGGTAATGAGTACAAGGTCTAATGTGGCTGGGGGGAGAATTCCGATTTGATAACTCTTTAAAAAAGTATTTTTGATTAGAGAGGTCGGGGAGAAGAAGAGAAGCGCTTCCCCCACAAGACCTCCAAAGAGAGCCCCTCCCAACGCAAAAAGAAACAAGACCACAGGTGTTCTCTGAAGAAGCGCCATTTTTTTCCTCCTAAATCAGGTCTCTTGCCTTAATGGTTTTCCTTTTATCTGCCCGCACTCGCGCTGCCGCTTCCAGGCACAAGCTCTCAATACGGCGACTCAAGGCTTCGAGGAACTCCCCCGAGGCGCTCAATTCCGATTTCTCTCGGATATAATGCTTTACTTTTGATGCTACGACTAAAATTTCCGCCACTTTGTCCTCCTGATTTATGTTTAAGTTTTAATGTAAAAACACCCCCCCCAACCGAGGGACACGATACAATCTGCCATAACTCGCGAGATGCTACCATTAAATAAGACAAGACGCAACAAAAATCGATCTTATTCCTTTTAAGGGCGGCTTTTCCTTAAATAACAGAAAAGCCCAGTGAACCCGGCAACGACTCCACTCCAAAGAATAATGGCAAGCTGATGCTGAAATTTCATGTTGCCGCCCTTTAAAACGATGAACACCATAATGGCCGAAAAGATCCCCCAGGCAAACCACCAGCAAAAATATCTCATTGCAATGAGACGCTTTATTTCTTTCATGCAGGATTTGCTAATCGGTTTGGTAGCAGTCCACTCAGAATATTGACGGATAGTTTTAAACAACAGAAAAAGGAGGAACCAACACGAATATTACATAAGTCGGATTCGATATTGCAAAGAATTTATCCCTGATTCCGCAATCGCGGAATTAGGGTTTATTTCAGATTATGCCGCTATCTCTTTGGGCAGTTCCCAGCCGGGCAATACAAGTACTTCCGGATGGCACTCATGGCCAAGTCAAAGGGCAGGGCAAGTCATCGGTTTGACTTATTTTTCTAGAACAATCTGATATAACAGTATAATGCTATGACCACACAGGGCGGCCGTTTTAATCACTGTCACCCACGGAGATGACTTCTTCATCCCGATCCGCCGTATCGGTTACCCTGATAAGGGAGTCAGGCACACTGGCCCGTCCATACAGGATATCGCCAGAGCCTGTAGCAAATATTTCACCTTGCCCCAGTATATCATCGCCAATGCCAAAGAAAGAGGCAAAACCGATGTCGGATGGGAGTTTGCCCAGAAATACTTCATCGGAATTGGTGTCGGCAAGAACGGTTTTTACAGTTGAACAGACAAAGTTTTGATCACAACCGACAATCAAAACCATCCGGTCAACGAACCCACCCGTGAATGCAAGAGACGTCCTTACGCTCAAACCACTCCAGAACGCATTGGGTATCTCTGACAATGGACTGCCATCACCTTTGATGGCGCCTGCCACAGGAGGACCTCCAAGTAGAGGAAACCGATTATAATAGACAAAATCCCCCTGGGTTCCGTCCACGACGTCGAGGAAATCTTCTGTGGATTCCACAAGGGTTGTGGCCGATCCTCCCCCCGTGGAAATTGATTTAATAGTGAACGTGGTCGAGGTCGAGAATTCCCCTGCTGTGTAAACCACCCTACCGGTTGTTATAAAAACCCCAGTGATAGGGGCCGGGTCTTGAATGAGAAGGGTGGCAGTGCTGGTGCCATTACGCGGCACTTTCAGAAGACTCGCTCCGTCTGAAAAATAGTGATTGGTCCCGTCCTCCACGTCTGCAACAAACGGAGACGGGTCAGAACTTGTGAAGGTATACAACGGATCAGACAGGGTGTTGCTACTAACATTGTATGAACGAAGCGTATTGTCTACCTGAATAATTACAAAATCCGGGGTAAACGGCACCCCGTGAATATCCCGAGAATGAGCGCTGTCTGCAAACGTTATCACCTCATTACAGACGGAGATGTCCTGATCACAACGGGACACCTTTTTAGCGGTGGGGTCAATG
>JACPZM010000130.1 GCA_016195485.1 Candidatus Troglogloeales bacterium
ACTGCTGACCGCCGCCGGCGTTCGGCTTCCGAAAGCTCTTCTTAACAGAGGTGTCATTAGTAACCACTAAGAAAAAACTTCAAACAAGACGAAAAATATAAAAAAATCAACACGTTATACAATAAAGCCCCTCGCCCATGAGGGGGAACATCCGATATAAAAAAGGGTCTGTCATTCCGGCGAAAGCCGGAATCCAGAACTCTCTCAGACAGCAAAGGGGATGGATGGATTCCGGATCAGGTCCGGCATTAGGAAACGTTTAGCCGATAAAAAAGTTTGAATCGGCCATTTTGACTTCTGTCCGCTCCCTGTGATATCCCCATGGATACTTGTGGAGAGCAGATGATAGACGTACTCGAACTACTCGGATGATACCGATTATGTATTTAAAAATCCGCCGAAATAAGGTTGCCCCAATTATCGCATCCCTTCTTGCGGTCGCTCATTTTGTTCTAGTGGGGTTATTTCCCATTCAGGCAAGTCGGCATTCCCGTGAGCACCATCACGCGCCAAATCACGCCAAGCAACATTCAACGCCGACCTGCAATCTAATTTGTACCGCTTCCACTTTTGTTTCTACTCCTGCGCAAGAAACGCCTAAAGCATTTCACCTTTCATACGTAACGCTCCATCTGTTTGCAGAGCGAGTGTCAGATGCCGCACCATTACCATTGCCCCCGCTTCGGGGGCCTCCCCGTTTCGTTTCTCTCACAACATAGAATAAGATTTCTCGTCATTTACATTCCTCGAAATGACACCCTTACGGTCATTTCGACCAAAGGGAGAAATCCTTTTATCAATACATTAAGGAGCATTGAATGCGCTTATTTAATTTTTTTATTTATTTTATGGTCATGATGTTATACACCGTGCCTCTTTGGGCGCATGGCGTAGTGGGAAAACGATTTTTTCCGGCGTCTCTTGTCGTGGACGATCCTTTACCAGCCGACGAGATGACCCTTGTTGCGCCGTCATACACCAAAGGTCATGACGAAAAAGAACTCTCGTTGGGGTTTGGGCTACAAAAATTACTCACCCCCAACATCGCCCTTTCGATTGAGGGCGAATATCTTTCCGTCAATCCAAACCAAGGAAATAGGGAAAAGGGGTTCTCTAATCCAGAAATCGGGCTAACGTATGCCCTAATACGCAGTCCGGAACGTGAATTTATTGCCTCAACCGCAATGAGTTATGAACCGGGTGGAGTCGGATCTTCCAGTGTGGCCGAGGAGCTGTCGCGTATCGTTCCTGCATTTTTGTTTGGAAAGGGGTTAGGTGATTTACCTGATCATCTTTCCTACTTGAGGCCATTGGCGTTCACTGGTCGTGTCGGTCTGTCGGTACCGATCGGAAAGAGCGATCATCATGCGGAAGAGTCTGACAGTACGCCAGAATACGGCTTGGTGATAGAGTACAGTATTCCGTACCTTCAGTCGTTTGTAAAAGATGTGGGAATACCCCGTCCGTTCAGTACAATGTTTCCCATCATTGAGTTCACTTACGGCGGGCATCATGCCGATAAGGGCGCAGGGTTTTTACATCCGGGAATCATCTGGGCTGGAAAATATGTCGAACTGGGGATCGAAGCGAACATTCCAGTCCACAATAAATCCGGAGAGGATGTCGGCGTAACCGGACTGATTCATCTTTTCTTAGATGATATAATAGGCCTGTCACAACGATGAAATTTAGAATTGTGACTGGAATTATCTTGCTCATCGCATGCGCCCCTGTTAAAACATGGGCGCATGCTTTTCCCGATCATTCCGAACCTACAGTGGGTTCCACGCTTCGCGAAAGTCCAAAAATTGTTAAAATATGGTTTGATAGCTATCTGGAATCTTTGTTTTCCTCCATTGAAGTGTTCGATCAAAATCAGACCCGCATCGATAAAAAAGACGGGCAGGTCAATGAGGCTGATCCTACGCTGCTTTCCGTGAATCTTCCGCGGCTTTCTCCTGGGCTTTACACTGTACGATGGGTTGTTGTCTCAAGAGATGGGCATAAAACAGAAGGCGATTTTAAGTTTAGAATCGAAAAACCCTAGGAGAGTTTACGATGGGAATGACTCACTCACTCATTCATATTCTAATAAAATGGCTTGACCTCCTGGCGCTGACCCCTCTGGTAGGGATATTTATATGCAACCTTTTTATGCCCTCCCCGTCCTCTCCGAAGCAATTGTACCCCTCGCAAGGCACGTTGCCCATTCGGTTATCAATCCTGATATTAGGGATGACCACGCTCGCAGAGCTTATTGTTCGAGCGATGATGATGAGTGGCCGTCCTTTTTTTGCATTGCATTTGGTGATTCCCTCGGTGATCACCCGAACCTATTTTGGGCCGGTCTTGGCGCTGCGCTTTTCTTTAGTCGTTTTACTGGGATTTATATTGATGACTCAAAAAGAGAGTGCTGTCAAGAAATGGATAGACGGAATGCTCCTTGCGGCTCTTTGTCTGACAACCTCCCTTCTGGGGCATGCGGGAGGCCAAGGAACCTTTACAATGCACGTCCTCATCGACACACTGCATCTGATTGCAATCTCAGCTTGGATTGGCGGCCTTTTCTTCCTAATCTTTAATCTGCCAAAACAGCTTGCATCCGAAGGCGACAAGACGCTCTTTCTAACAGACGCGATTGCTCGGTTCTCTACAATAGCCACAACATCGGTTGGGATATTGATTGTCACAGGGATAGGCAACAGTTTTTTTCAGATCAATTCTCCGGGACTTCTCCTTCACACCGCTTATGGAAAGGTCTTGCTCTTAAAATGGGGATTTCTACTGCCAATGCTTTTATTGGGATTTACAAACAAATATATAGTCCTGCCAAAGTTTCAGGAACACTGCAAAAGGAAAAAGGCAAATCGTCTGATAGATACAATACTCAAATATGCCCGCGTGTCTAACACGCCATTTGATCTTTCGAATCTATTCTTCCGCCTTATTAAAACGGAGGCCGTTTTAGGCGTTGCGATTCTCTTGCTAACCGCATGCCTAACCCAACTGTCACCACCCCCGCGACACCTGCCATAGGGGCGCACGGCGTTGTTCCTTGCTCTGGGTGAAGGCGTTTCATCGGGATTTAGGCCTGCCGACTCGCAAGGTAAAGATTTAGATGACGGAACCGTTATCGGTGATGAACTGCGTGACGTGGTATCCGCTACACTGAATCATCGCGCCGGAAAAACACTCGACGAAACCGGCTACAGACAGGCATTCCGTCAGCATTTTGAATTTGGCTGCCAGCGATTGAAGGAAATTTGGGAAGATAGCGGTAGCGATCA
>JACPZM010000139.1 GCA_016195485.1 Candidatus Troglogloeales bacterium
AAACCCCCTCTCAATTTACCAACTCGATTCCACGGTGACCCTAATTTATCAAGGGAAGATTGGAGGTGCGGTCAACCCCGTATGCTCATCCCATCCCATCATAATATTCATATTGTGAATCGCTTGTCCGGCAGCCCCTTTTACGAGATTATCAATCGCGGAGATTACAATAGCGGTTCGCCCTCCCGAGGTGGCAAATACCGCTATGTCGCAAAAATTTGACCCTCGCACATCCCTTACATTAGGAGGATGATCCATCAAGCGGATAAAAAATTCACTGCTGTATTCATACAGAACCTCCTCCAACTGATCCTGCGTCATCTTTCGCTTCAGGGGAAGATAGATCGTCGTTAATATGCCGCGATTGATCGGTAAGAGATAAGGGGTGAAGATTATTTTTGCTTCAAAGACGGCTATCTCCTGCTCTATTTCAGGAATGTGTCGGTGCGTACCCACATCATACGGAACCAACCCTTCATTCACCTCAGGAAAGTGGGTTGCATCTGTTGGCGCTCGTCCCGCGCCGGAGACTCCCGACTTGGCATCGATAATAATCTCGCGTGTAGTATCAACCTCTCCCGATTTTAAAAACGGATAAAGCGGGAGAAGCGCCCCAGTGGGATAACACCCAGGATTGGCAATTAAGGAAGCCTTCGCAATTTTTTTCCGGTATATCTCAGGAAGCCCATATACTGCTTTTTTAAGCAATGCCTTCTCCTGATGCGGCGCCGAATACCATTTTTCATAAGCCTGTACAGATTGCAATCGATAGTCTGCAGAAAGATCAACCACCTTCTTGCCGGCGTTAATCAAATGCGAAACCGGTTTCATTGCTTTGGTGTGCGACAACGCCGAAAAAATGAAATCAGCGCCTTCAGCCACTCGGTCAGCGTCGAATTTCTCAAGGGTCAGATCAGAAAACCCCTTCAAAAATGGAAGACGTGTTGCAAGGAGCACTCCGGATGATTGCTCTGACGTCACACAGACTATTTCTACATTTGGGTGTTGTGCTAAAAGCCGCATCAACTCAGCTCCGGTGTACCCGGTTGCGCCTGCAATGGCCACTTTTAACATATCATTCGTGAGGGTTTGATAAATCAAACCCCGACCCTTATAAAATCCCTAAAAAAAGGGGGAAGGCCAAACAAAGCGGCCTCCCCCCTTTTTTACTCGTAAGGGCGGGGTCACCCCGCCCCTACATTACCGCTTGGTCCATTGGAACCGCTTACGAGCCCCCTTCTGGCCATATTTCTTTCTTTCTTTCTCACGCGAATCACGGGTGAGAAGCCCCTCTTTTTTCAGATTCAATCTTAAATCAGGCGAGATCGCAAGAAGCGCCCTTGAAATCCCATGACGCGCGGCTCCAGCCTGACCGGAAAGTCCTCCACCGTAAACGTTCACATCCACATCATACTGCCCAACGGTTTCGCTGATCTCAAAGGGCAGCGCAACAGCAGAACGCCATGCGGGACGCGTGAAATATTGATCCGACGGCAATCCATTCACCACAATAGCGCCCGGGCCAGCAGTTAAGATCACACGGGCAACTGCACGCTTTCGCCTTCAAGTTGCACAATAACGAGTTGCTTCTACCTTTTTTTCAATCATGCGTATTCCATTAGATTTTCTATAGGTTTCGGATTTTGCGCTTGATAAGGGTGCGTCTGCCCCGCACAGACACGAAGTTTTTTAGCCATTGCATTACCCAACTTGGTCTTTGGAAGCATGCCGGTAATGGCATCCGTAACCATCCGCTCCGGCTTCTCTTTCTGTAGTTTCTTCGCAGGAATAGCCTTTAAGCCCCCAATATAGCCTGAATGATGATAGTATATCTTTTTTTCCAACTTCCCGGCGGTCAAGACGACATGTGCGGCATTGATCACCACAACATGATCCCCCAAGTCCTGGTTTGTTGTAAAGGTGGGTTTATGCTTGCCCCGAAGAATGGCCGCGATCTTTGCAGCCATTCGCCCCAAGACCAATCCTTTGGCATCTACAAGAAACCACTCTTTTTTAATTTCGGATTCTTTGAATGAAACCGTTTTCACTGCAACTCCTCATTCATCTTACACGCAACAGCCGCCATCATGGTATAAACGACGCCTGCTTGTCAAGACACCGCATTGCCTCATCAGAAATCCAGCCGAAAGGGGCGGGTGGCCCCATACGCCCGTGTCTCTCTCAATGTGTGTGCTGAATGTATAGTGGTTGGGTTTGTTCATACAGAGGCCAACGAGTCTGTTTATGTTTGTGGCAGTTTGTGTCGACGCGACCAACTGACACAAGCAATTGCCAGTGCAATACAATAAAAATCCAAAATCGAATGGCGGAATTTGGGTGCATTGATCTTGCTTCATTTGCGGCGCCATGCTACCATGAGCGTGGGATGAAATTTTCCAGATGATTGTAGGAGGATGCCATGTCTTATGAACCGCAAAAAAACATAGTAACTGAGCCTTTCAAATCCGCTCATTCCTGCGATCATTGCGGCGCGGATGATACGCCTGTCCACGCTGTGGAGACCGGTGACGGGTTTCTCATTCTGTGCGAAATGTGCCGCACGGAAGTTGGAGGGGGAAGTTAGGAGTTGTTCATAAATAACTTGTGCAACAGTGAAGTGGCCAAGCCGACGGTCTTGAAATAAAAAGAGATGGGAAAGGCGCCCTACTATATTGGCAAAACGGTTCAGGCGACAGGCCTGATCCTTGTGCTTCATGCTTGGATTGTCTCTGTCCTGCAGAACGGCAGCATGAATCTTCTGTTCTCTTTCACGAGCGCCGGCATGGCCATCTTTATGGCCGGATGGATGATCCAAAAACTGTTTTAGGTTTCCCCCGATGTCAGTATTGACTCCCGCGTCTGATGGCCCAAATATCTTGAAGCATGGACGAGTTAAAATCATGAAGCTCAAAACCGTCGAAGAACTGTTCCCCTTGCTTGCAGGAAAAAATGTCGTCATGGCCAACGGCTGTTTTGATCTGCTGCATGTCGGGCATGTGCGTTATCTTCAGGCCGCGCGGGCATTGGGAGATATTTTGGTGGTTGCAATCAATAGCGATCACTCTGTTCGCAAATTAAAAGGCCGGGGCCGTCCGATATTCAACGAAAAGGAAAGGGCGTTGTTAATCGGTTCTTTGGCCTGTGTGGACTACGTTGTCATCTTTAATGAATTAAATGTTTCGAAAGTATTACGAACATTGAAGCCGTCGGTTCACGCGAAAGGAACTGATTACACAGAGGCATCTGTTCCAGAGGGGGCAATTGTGAGGGCTTATGGCGGCGCTGTAAAAATTGTCGGGGATCCTAAAAATCACGCGACACGTGATATGATTCGTCAGATTGCACAATCATAATAATTCTTAATGTTCCCTCTCCTTCAGGGGGAGGGTCAGGCGGCAAAAAAACATGTGCCACACGGGACATGTCCCTAAAGGGACTGGGGTGGGGATGAGCTGAAATGTTTTCACTGTATATATTTGATTTAGACGGGACACTCATTGATTCCCGAAAAGATATAGCGAATGCGGTGAACCGCACCTTTCGTGATCTTAATCTTCCAGAACTTCCCAATGCAACCATCTACGGCTATGTCGGGAACGGCGTTTATCGGCTGATTACAGATGCAACAAAGAGCACAGACCCTACATTGTTGAATCAAGCCCTGAAGATATTTGAGGGGCATTATCTGGCCCATCTTGTAGATGAAACCTGTCTTTATCCGGGGATGCGGGAATTGCTTTTTCAATATCAACATAAAAGAAAAGCGGTGGTTACAAATAAGCGAATTAAATTTACCCAAAAAATTATTGAGAGGCTTTGTCCGGAAAATACGTTTGCACTGGTCTTGGGGGCACAGGAAGGTGTGAATTTAAAGCCGCACCCTGAGATGATCTTAAAAACAATCGCGCAATTAAATGTGCCTGCAAACGAGACGGTCCTGATTGGAGATATGATGAACGACATTCATGCGGCGCGCGCGGCGGGGATCAAGGTTTGCGCCGTGAGCTATGGCTTTGGAGATGAGAAAGAGCTGCAAGAGGGCAAGCCGGATTTTTTTGCCAGAACAGTGAATGAGTTAAAAGTCTTATTCCAATAGATAACAAACACCCCGCCCTTCGGGCACCCCTCTTAAAGAGGGGAATTTATTGTAATGGCTATATAGGGAAATTCCCCTTCAAAGAAGGGGTGGCGGGCGAGGCCTGACGGGGTAGTAAAACCATGCTACACCGACTAAAACTACGCCTACTTTATGCGGCGGCATTCAATCGGGACAAAGAGGCCCGCAAGCGGAAAATGCGGGTGATACTCCTATCGGGTTTTTACACCTACCCTCCTTTTCTCGCCATTGCCTATTTTATTGCTTTTGAGACAAGGGCGATTGCCCTTTTGATTATCGGTCTTTTATACGCGCTCACCTGCATCCCCGTGGTATTTTATGCCTACGCAAAGGGGTTTGGTTCACCATTCTTGACGCTCTTTCGGGAACGGCGCGTGGAGCTTCTCTGGCTGGCCATTAAAATCGGTTTCATCTATCCGTTTTTCCTCTATTTTATGATGCTCGGCCTTGTAGAGTTTGTTTTTGGATATGCTACTGTGCGCGCGGCAATGATCAGTTTTGTTGCAGCGGCTGTTGCAAGAGACGGGTTTGAAATTGGCTATTATCGCGCGCGTTCCCCGGACCAAAGAATTCATATCTTTCCAGACGGCGCATCAATCCTCCCCTATTTAAAATCAGCCCCGCTCGCTTGTATCCTGCTTTTTATATCTGTTAGTTGTGGGGTAGGCTTTTTTTTAGGCCCCACTCTTGAGAATCCCATTCATCAAATCTTACTGGCTGGCATTGTGGTAGGAGTCATGACAACCATCGCGTATGCGCGAGCGACCTGTGCTTCCTCACCAAAGTTGCTGGCTCGATTTTTTATCTGGCCCGGGTTTACGATGGCTGTAACCTATTTTTTAGGGCTTCTCTATATTTTCAGAATGATGTTAGAGACAACGCTTCCCCCCTCTGTTGAACTGGCTCTTTTAATGGTCATTTCATCGGCATGGCTGATATTAGAGGTCCAATTTGTGGGCTATTTAACGGGAAGGATTGACAGTGGTTGAGGCTTGTTATAGTCTGTCTCCTTCAGTTTAAGAGGAAAAAATAAAAGATGAGTGTGATTGCCAATCTTCATGCGAGGGAGATTTTAGATTCCCGTGGGAATCCGACTATTGAAGTGGAGGTGCGCCTTTCCTCCGGGGCATTTGGGCGGGCATCTGTTCCTTCTGGCGCTTCTACTGGAGAAAGAGAGGCGATAGAGCTTCGGGATAACGACCCCAAGCGGTATCACGGAAAGGGCGTTTTATCGGTTGTTAAAAATGTGACCGAAAAGATTCGGCCTGCGATCATCGGCCTTCAGGCTTCAGATCAGACCACGTTGGATCAAACCTTGATCGCGTTAGATGGAACCCCCAATAAAAGGGTTCTCGGCGCGAATGCTATTTTGGGTGTCTCTCTCGCAAACGCAAAGGCCGCCGCATCGGATGCCCACCTCCCACTCTATCGTTACATCGGCGGACCATCCGCCTGCGAACTTCCGGTGCCAATGATGAATATTATCAATGGCGGGATGCACGCCGATAACGGTCTTGATTTTCAGGAATTGATGATTATCCCCGCTGGAGCGGCTTCCTTTTCCGAATCGCTTCGAATGGGAACGGAGATTTTTCATACATTAAAAAAGGTTTTAAAGAAGTCAGGATACACAACGGCCGTCGGAGATGAAGGCGGGTTCGCGCCAGCAGTGCGATCGCATGAAGAGGCATTGGAACTGCTTCTCAATGCCGTTGTGGCTGCGGGCTATGCCCCAAGGAAAGAGGTTCTCCTCGCAATAGATGTTGCGGCCTCCTCGTTTTGCGAAGCAGGAAAATACAATCTTCGCGCTGAAAAAAAGATATGGTCGTCTGATGAAATGATCGATTATTATACGCGCCTTATTGATGCCTTCCCTATTGTCTCGATAGATGATGGCCTTTCTGAAAACGACTTCGCGGGATGGAAAGAGATGACAAAAAAATTAGGGGATAAGATTCAACTCGTAGGAGACGACCTTTTTGTGACCAATGAGACCTGTCTTAAGCAAGGGATTGCGGAGGGTCTTGGCAATGCCATCTTGATAAAACTCAACCAGATCGGCACGTTGACCGAGACGCGCAGGACGATCGATCGCGCCATGGCCGCGAATTTTAAAACGATTGTTTCCCATCGGTCTGGGGAAACCGAAGATGTAACGCTTGCCGATCTTGCGGTTGGGGTCTCATCGGGACAGATAAAGACAGGCTCTTTATCCAGAACCGATCGCGTGGCAAAGTACAACCAGCTTTTAAGAATAGAAGAGGAACTAGGCACTGCGGCCCTCTTTCCGGGGATTCACCTATATGCCTCTCCAAAATAAAAGCTTTAAATCGCTTGCGCATCGTCAGAAGAAAAAACACCAGCTTATCTTGACTGGAATGTTATTTGCCATCTGCTCGCTTGTGTTCTCATTTTTCTTTGGGGAAATGGGTTTTTTTCATTTCTTAAAAATGAAAAAAGCCTTGGAGCAATCACAGCAAGAGATTGATCTGCTGGTCGTTTCAAATCAACAGATTCTCCGTGAGATTGAGGGGTTCAGAACAGATCCTTTCTACGTTGAGTCGATTGCGCGGGAGCGTTTGGGGCTTGTTAAAAGGGGGGAGATCGTCTACGAATTTTATGAGGGGGGACCGGCCCCCGGCGAAGAAACCGTCCTCGTTGGGCCGGTGGGAAAATGACACGAGCTCCTATGGCTGATTTCAACCAGCGAGCGGATGCGAGCGTTGAGGGGGTGACGCGAGCCCCTGCAATGACTCCTTATGTATCTGGATTTGTTGCTATCGTGGGTCGGCCCAATGTGGGGAAGTCGACATTCTTAAATCAGGTTCTGGGTCAAAAGATATCAATTGTATCCGATAAACCGCAGACGACGCGCAACAAGATTCTGGGCGTAAAGCATCTTCCGACCGGCCAGATCATCTTTTTTGATACCCCCGGCATTCATCATCCGGCAGAACGGGAGAAGTTGCGCTTGAATCAGCGTATGGTACAGACCGCGCGCAGCGCCGTTCGCGAGGTTGATCTGATACTCCTTTTGATTGAACCGCAACGAACATCAGAAGATCAGCTCCTGTTTGATATTCTAAGAAATATCAAGACACCGAGAATATTGGTTGTCAATAAAATTGATCTTGTCGGAAAGAGCAAGTTAATCCCCCTACTAGATGGTTTAAGAGATGAAAAGGACGACTTTTCCGAAATGATACCGATCTGCGCAAAAACAGGGGAGAATATGGACAAGCTGATTGATCTTACGCTTTCTTATCTCCCGGAGGGAATGCCTTATTTTCCAGAAGATCAGGTAACCGATCAGCCGGTGCGCTTTCTGGCATCCGAAATCGTCCGCGAAAAGGTGATCGAAAAGACACACGACGAGATTCCTTACGTGGTTTCAGTACAGATTGAAAAATTTCGAGAGGATGAGATAAAGGCTCTTATCCATATTGAAATCACTATTTATGTTGAAAAAGATTCGCAGAAGGGGATTTTAATTGGACGGAAAGGGGGTATGCTCAAAGAGATTGGCAGCGCCGCGCGACTGGAGCTAGAGGGTTTGCTTGCTACGAAGGTATTTTTACAGCTTTGGGTAAAAGTCAAAAAAGAATGGAGAAAAAACGACCTCTTCTTAAATGAAATGGGGTATTAGGGACTTTAAAAATCCCAAGTGATTGCCATCTATAAACCCAACAATGAAGGGAAATCTCCTTGTTAGAAGAAAATCTATTTGAGGGCTGGCTTTGGGAGATGTTTTCCGAATATGTTCGCAAGATTCGAAGAACTGCATCTACCGGCGCGCCGCCCATCGAGGGGATCAAGGAGAAATATAAACAGATTTTTCACGAATCTTCCGTGAAGTTTTTAGTTGAGGAGAAAGTCGGAATGATCGTGGTCTTTAACGAGTTAGAAGAACGGACTACAGGGGAACTCAGACCGCTCATGGATCTTCTTGCCCTGATGGCCTATCTTGCCAAAACGTATGGGCATGGAAAGTACAAGATCAACCTCTATCACGGAATGACCTTTGTGGCGACTCATAACTTTAAGGTGGAGGATGAATCGCTCCCCGAGCACTGGCGAGAGATTGTGGCAAAAAATAAGGGGAGGAATCACTACAAATGAATATTGAGCAACCCATCCCCGCAGTGGCGTCCCGTCCGGTTATTGCCATCATCGGGCGGCCCAATGTGGGGAAATCTACCCTTTTTAATAAACTTTTTGGAAAGAGAAAGGCAATTGTTCATGACATGCCGGGGGTTACGCGGGATCGAAATCAAGTGACTTGTTCCTACCGGGGGCGGGGCTTTACTCTGATTGATACGGGCGGATTAGACCTCCATTCGAATGAGGCGATCGCGTTTCAAGCCCAGTCAAAAAAGGCGGTCGCAGAGGCGGATATCCTTCTTTTTTTAATGGATGCGCGGGAGGGGCTGACCCCTGCCGATGAAGAGGCCTACGCGTTTGTCCGCAAGAGCGGGAAACCGCTTTATTTAATCATCAATAAGACAGAAGGGGGTGGCAGTCGTCAGTTGAATGATTTTTATAGACTCGGCGCTACGCTTTATCCTATTTCTGCAGAGCACAATCATGGCATCAGCGATCTGCTCGATACCCTCTATCCCCATCTTGTAGCAGAGGAGGAAGAGGCAGGGGAAACGCAATACAGTGCGAGTCAGCAAATACCCAAGGTTGTCGTTCTGGGGCGGCCCAATGTGGGGAAGTCAACCCTGATTAACACCCTTCTGCGGGAGGACCGACTCGTTACCAGCGATATGCCGGGAACCACGCGGGATGCCATCGATACCGAAGTTTTATACGAGGGGAGGCGTTATCTATTTATTGATACGGCTGGAATTCGGAAAAAGGGAAAGGTTGTATATGGGGTCGAGCAATATTCTGTGGGGCGTTCAAAGGAGGCGCTCAATCGTGCCGATATTGCCCTTCTGCTTTTAGACGGAGTGGAAGGGGTGACGGAGCAGGATACGAAGATCGCGGGAATGATTGTTGGCGCGAATCGAGGACTGATTCTCTTGGTGAATAAGGCGGACATTCTACCAGAAGAGAAAAGAGAAGCTCTGGAGAGCCAGATGGATCGGTACTTCCCTTTTTTGAAGTTTATGAAGAGGTTGGAAATCAATTATATTTCCGCGCGAACAGGGGAAGGGGTTGCCCCTATTTTTCAAAAGGCGCAAACCATTTATGAACGTTTTCATGCCCGTATCAGTACGGGGGATTTAAATCGTTTTTTTGAAAAGCTGATTGCGTCGCATCCTCCGCCTGCAACGCGAGCGGGCAAGCGGACGCGGCTTTATTATATTACACAAGCATTAACCGGCCCACCGACCTTTATACTCTTTTCAAATACGCTGGAAATATCAGACGCGTACTTGCAGTATATCGAAAACCGTCTGCGCGAAAAATTCGGGTTTGCCGGCGTCCCGATTCGCATGAAACTCCGCGAGAAAAGCAGTCGGACAGGAATTTCTTAAGAGAAGAAGCCCGCCGCCTTCCGGTGCGTAGCATAGGCTAGTATAGCGAGCAGCGAATCGGTTAGAATGGGCAAACAGACGAGCCGCTTATGATGCTGAATCGCTTGCAGACGCTGAAAGGGAAAGAGGTTGAGGTTGACTTTCATGGGACCCTCCATAAAGGAATCCTCACAGACGTCAGTGAAGATGAAGTTTTTCTGAAGTCAGGGGATAACTGGCTTGCCCTCCCCCTGTATGAAGTGAGCGATATCAGACCAACCAGCGGGAGCTAATGCGTGGAAGAACAAGGCCAAATTGAAACGGACTTTAGCCCATCCCCACCGAACCTCCTCTTGAAGGGGAGGGAGAAGGGGAGTAACCTCCCCGAATACACGAGAGATTATTTCACGATTGAAAAATCCCAGCTTGTTGTTCCTTTGATTTTATTTTTCCTAACCTGTCTTACCACCCTGCTGACAGGGAGCTATCAGGAAGGTGGGGATCCCTTTTCGCATCCTTCCGAGTTGGTAAGAGGCATTCCCTTTGCGTTTACGCTCATGCTGATTCTTTTTGTCCATGAAATGGGACATTACATTACGTCGCAGGTGTATGGCGTCAAAACCTCACTCCCTTACTTTATTCCCGGCCCATGGCCCCCTTATGGACTGATAGGAACCTTTGGCGCGTTTATTAAAATTCGCTCTCCGATATTGCAAAAAAAAGCCCTATTGGATATTGGCGCCGCCGGCCCATTTGCTGGATTTGGTGTCGCCATCGTTGCCATCTGCGTTGGGCTTTATTCTTCTAAAATTGTCAGGGTTGACGAAGGATCATCACTCTTACAGCTTGGAGACCCGCTGATTTTTTCCCTACTGACCCATCTGATGGCAAAGGCGCCAGCAGAGGGATTTGATCTGGCATTGAATTCTATTGCGTTTGCCGGATGGATTGGCCTTTTTGTAACCTCTCTGAATCTGCTTCCAATAGGGCAACTGGATGGAGGTCATATCGCTTACGCGCTCCTTGGAAAAAAACAGAGGTTCCTTTCGATAGCGATGGTCATTGTTCTTATTATTTTAGGGAGGATGGGTTGGGAGGGCTGGTATATTTGGGCCGCTATGGCTGCAATTTTAGGGGTGCGCCACCCCCCCACATTTGATGAAGAGACCCCGCTGGATTTTAAACATCGCTTGTTGGGAATCGCGTCGGTCATCCTATTTATCATCACGTTTATGCCGGTGCCGATCCGTATAGGTCATTAGTGATTAAGTGCCCCCTCAAACAAAGGGGGATTAAGGGGGGTTGTAGTGCACTTTCAAGGGGAGTCATGGCGGTTTTTGTTCCGCGTCTTAACCTACATAAAGCCTTATAAAGAATTGGCTTCGTATACGCTTTTTGCCGCGGGATCTGCGACTGTTTTAGAACTGGTTCCTCCTTGGCTTATCAAAAGGGCGATTGACGAAGGGGTTGGGAAGAAACAGCCGCAACTGTTATTGACGCTTGTCTTGGGTATGGTTGGGATTTATGTCGGTAAAGGGGTTTTGAACATGGTCCGAATTCGCCTCAATAACGCCCTCGAACAAAATGTCATCTTTGATATTCGCAATCAGGTTTTTCAGGCTGTCCAACGCCTCTCACTTTCTTATTTTGATGATCGCTCTACCGGCGAGATCATGTCGCGGGTGAACAGCGATGTCGAAAACATGGAGCGGATTTTTATTGATGGGATGGAAAACCTGCTGATTGCAGGCGTAACCCTGTTGGGCGTAACCACCATGCTGTTTGTTTTGGAATGGCGGCTGGCGCTTGTGGCGCTGGTTCCTATCCCCTTCTTGATCTATTCGGCCATTTTTTTTACGACCCACATTCATCCGCGCTATAAAACGGTGCGACACGAGTTGGCGCAACTCAATGCCTTTCTCCAAGACAGACTCTCTGGTATTCGCGAGACGATGATCTTCAATCGACAGCAGTATGAAGGAACTCGTTTTGAAGAACGCAATCGGGCGGTGTGCGAAGGGAGTCTTTCTGTTGCGCGGCTTTGGTCGCTTTACTCCCCGTCCATGACGATGCTTGCCTCTTTTGGCACCGTCGCAGTTCTTGGGGTTGGTTCTTACCTTGCGGCTCTGGGTTCCCTCACCGTAGGGGAGTTGGTTGCCTTTCTTGCCTACGCGGCTATTTTTTATGCCCCTATCAACCAGATTCATGCGATCAACCATATGTTACAACATGCCCTTGTTGCCGCAGAGCGTGTCTTTGAGTTGCTGGATACAGGGCCTACGGTCTTGGAGCCGAAAGATCCTGTCATCATTCCGGAGCGGCTCACCGGGGCGATAGGCTTCCATCAGGTCTCGTTTCACTATCTTGAAAACCAGCCTGTTTTGGAGAAGCTTGATTTTAATATTGTTCCCGGTGAAACCGTTGCGTTGGTGGGGGCGACCGGAAGCGGAAAGAGCACAACCATCTCGCTTCTCATGCGTTTTTATGACGCAAAAGAGGGAATGATTACGCTTGATGGATATGATGTCCGCAAGATGTCGATTCAATCGCTGCGGGATCAATTCAGTCTGGTGCGTCAGGAGCCGTTTCTTTTTAATGGCACTGTGCGGGAGAACATTGCGTATGGGAAACCGCATGCGACGTTTGCGGAGATTGAACATGCCACTCAAGCCGCGTGCGCAAACGATTTTATCGAGCAACTTCCGAATCGGTATGAAACCCATATTGGTGAAAGGGGGGTGAAACTTTCCATTGGTCAAAAGCAGCGTGTGGCGATTGCCAGGGCATTCTTAAAGGATCCCCCTATTATCGTCTTTGACGAAGGGACGTCCAATATCGATTCAGAAACGGAGGAGGGTATTCAGGAGGGATTACAAAATCTTTTTGCCAATAGAACAACGCTGATTATCGCCCATCGGCTCTCATCATTGCGGAAGGCGGACCGGATTCTTGTTATTGAGAAGGGGAAAATCGTGGAATCCGGAAAGCACGAAATGCTCATTAGCAAGAAAGGGGTTTACGCAAAGCTTTTTGAGGCCCAGATGATATAATGAATCCCATCCCCACCTTACCTCCCCTTGAAGGGGAGGAATTCAAATATTCCCTCTTCTTCAGGGAGAGGGTTAGGGTGAGGGTGGGCTAAAAGGAGAGTGAGAATCGGGCTTTGCCCGTTCGAACGAGGGGCGTGGGGGCAATTGGAGCGAAGCGAGCAAGGCCCCCACATCATATAGGAGAAAAAAATGATTGATCTTTTTTCCAAACAGGCAACGGCCATTTATGGTAGTGTCTGGGAGAAAATAAAAAAGGGGGAGGCGCTTTCGGGTGACGCGGAGATGATCGCGGAAACGATGATCGCTCATCCCGAGTTCGATCCTTTTTGGCTCGCGGGCGAAACGGCTTTTCAGCCGCAAGAGATCAATGGCTTCATTGTCAACCCTCTTGTTCATATCGGTCTTCATGTGACGATTGAGCAACAGTTGGATGCAGATAATCCAGTAGAAGTTAGAATGGCCTTGAAAGGCCTTTTAGAAAAAGGGATTACCCGCCACGAGGCGATTCATCAAATAGCCGGTGTTTGGGGCGATCTGTATTTTCGATCTGTTCGCCGAGGCGGCCCGTTCGAGGACTGGACGTATCTGCAAGAGTTGACGCGGCTATCAGGGGAAGCCTAGTGTGAAGATTCCTAAATTATAACGGTCGGGTTTGTCAAACAGTTTTTTTGGTTTTGATAAGTGGATTCTCTCCCTTTCATTATGCTGCTTCCTTTAGCAAAATATCTCCAAAATATATTCAGGATGAACCACTGCCTACC
>JACPZM010000007.1 GCA_016195485.1 Candidatus Troglogloeales bacterium
TAATCAGGGCGCGGCAAGCAGCGTCCCTACTTTACAATCTGGCTTAAATCAAAAATCGGCAGGAGTACGGCTAATACAATGAAAAGAACAACTCCCCCCATGGCAAGGATCATAAAGGGGCCAAGCAGCGAGGTTAGCGTGGTGATGGTTGTTTCGACTTCGTTCTCATAAGATTGCGATACCTTATTCAACATCGGCTCCAGCTCCCCGCTTTTCTCTCCCACCGCGATTAAATGAGTCAGCAGGGGCGGGAAAAGGCCGCTTTTCTTGAGCGGTTCGGCAATCCCTTCTCCTTCGCGGATATTTTCTCTTGCCTTTTCAATCGCTTCTTCGACAACCTTGTTCCCCACCACTTCCTGAACAATCGCCAATGCGGGCAGTAACGGAATACCCGCTTCCAGCAATGTTGCCAGCGTTTTTGCAAAGCGGGCGACCGCCATAATCTTAAAAAGCCGCCCGACAAAAGGAAGTTTAATCGTAACCCTATCAAAATGCCATCGTCCTCCCGGTGTTGCGATATAACGTTTTAGCCCAACGATCCCGAAAAGAACCAGCAGGATGAAAACCCATCCGTAGTTTCGTAAAAAGTCACTGATGCCCAGTAGAACAATCGTAGGCAAGGGAAGGGCTTGGTGCATATCCGAGAAAATACTGGTGACCTTGGGCACCACAAAAGAGATTAAAAAAAGGAGAATCAGGCCGCTTAAGATCATCATCAATACGGGATAGGCTAAAATTGAAAAAATCTTCTTGCGAAGGGTCACCTGCGCCTCAAGATACTGAGACATCCGAACCAGTATCAAATCAAGGGTTCCGCTGGCCTCCCCTGCCTTTACCATCTGCTGATACAAGGATGAGAAGGTTTTGGGATGCTGCCCCAACGCATCGGCAAAAGAAGCTCCCTCCCGAACACGATCGCGCACCGATACCCACACCTGCTTGTGAACCGGTTTTTCAACCTGTTCAATTAACGCGGCCAGTGCCTCCATCAGAGGCACATCTGATCCGAGTAGCGTGGCCAATTGTCTCGTCATCACTGCTGTTTCAGAAAGAGGAATCTTATCTTGGAAAAAGATGCCCCCTGACTTTTGCGTTTCCTCTACAGGGGTTAGATCGGTCGTAAAAATACCATCTTGTCGGAGCTTCAAGCGGGCTAGACGTGGAGATTCCGCCTCCATCATGCCGGTTGTTCCTTTTCCCTGACTGTCAAAACCTTTATATTCGTAAACCGCCATAGTACTCCTAAACCTCACCCGCACCCCAGTCCCTTTGGGGAGATGTCCCGTGTGGCAGATGCGCATTGCCTCAAAAAAACGCTATAAACCGACATGTTGCTGCGGCAATTTATCTTCCAATATCTTTCCTGTAAAGCATCCCTTCAAAAGAAATTCGGTCAATCGCCTGATAACACTTCGCCCGCGCCGATTGATAATCGCTTCCTAACGCGGTCACGCCGAGGACACGCCCCCCTGCAGTCACGGACGCGCCTTGATTCTGTGCTGTTCCAGCATGAAATACCATCACGGTCTCTTCTACATTACCAAGCCCAAAAATCTCTTCGCCTTTCTTAAAATCTCCCGGATACCCATCCGAGGCCAACACAACACAAACCGATACCGCATCATCCCATTCCAGTTTCAGTCTATCAAGTCTATGTTCCAACACCGCTTCCATCAAATCTACCCAATCAGTTTTGAGGCGAGGGAGCACTGCCTGTGCCTCCGGGTCGCCCAGACGCGCGTTAAACTCCAGGACATAAGGCCCTTCTTCTGTCAGCATCAGACCAACATAAAGAATCCCCTGATACGCAATCCCTTCCTCTGTCAACCCCTTTAATGTCGGCTGCATAATTTTCGTCATCACGTGCGCGTGAAGTTCGGGGGTCATAGTTGGAGCGGGAGAGACTGCCCCCATGCCCCCGGTGTTTGGGCCCAGATCATTATCAAAAAGCCGTTTATAATCTTTTGCAGAGGCAAGCGGAACCACAGTTTCGGAATCAGCGACGACCAAGAAAGTGGCCTCAACGCCAATCAGGTATTGCTCCAAAAGTATTTTCTCTGTCCCCTTTCCAATCGATTTAAAAAATCCCAGTCCCGCCATCGCCTCTTGAATATCCTGTGCGATGACCACCCCTTTTCCCGCGGCAAGGCCGTCTACTTTCAGGACAATCGGCATTTTCAATTTTTCTATCCTACCAGCGGCCTCTTCCAGTGTCACAACTTCCGCTTCTGGCGTAAGGATATGATACTTCCGCATAAACTGCTTAGAGAACGCTTTGCTCGACTCTAATTGTGCCGCGCGTTTGCGAGGCCCAAATATTTTCAGCCCTTCGCTTTGAAAGAGATCCACGACACCCAACGAGAGCGGAATTTCAGGCCCAACAACGGTTAGATCAATTTGATTCTCCTTTGCAAATTGCAGAAGCTGTTCGATCTGATTGACGGCGATGGGGACGCATGTAGCATAAGATGCGATACCGGCATTACCGGGGGCGCAAAAGAGCTTCGTCACCTTTTTGCTTTGAGCAATCTTAAAGACCAGGGCGGCCTCTCGGCCTCCACCTCCAATAACGAGAATTCTCATAACAAACCAGCGCTACTGAACAAACCACCCCCTACCCCCTCCTTAACCAAGGAGGGGAAAAAATGGGGGATAGCTATCGTTGTAGATTGAAACTCCTATTCTTTCCCCCCTCCTATTTTAGGAGGGGGGAGGGGGTGGTAATTCAATGGCGGAAGTGGCGAATCCCCGTAAAGACCATTGCCATCTGATGTTCATCGGCCGCGGCGATCACCTCTTTATCGCGAATTGATCCACCCGGCTGAATCACCGCCGAAACCCCTGCCTTGGCCGCGATATCCAGTCCGTCACGAAATGGGAAAAAGGCATCGGAGGCCATCACCGAGCCTGTGATAGGAACTTGCGCCTTGCGAATGGCAATTTCTACGGAATCAACTCGGCTCATTTGCCCCGCGCCAATGCCGACGACATAGCCCGGTTTTGCAAATACAATCGCGTTCGACTTAATATGTTTGCAGACCTTCCAGGCAAAAAGCATGGCATCTTCTTCTTCAGGAGTCGGGGCACGACGGGTGACCACGCGCATTTCGTTGGAATCATTTAGGACCTTATTGTTCGGGTCTTGCACTAAAAGTCCTCCAGAAATAAGGCGAATGTCCAAGCCTGTAGGGGCGCCGCTTGCTGTGCCCTCCCCGGATTTTCCCGCTTCCAAAATCCGTAAGTCTTTTTTCTTTTGAAAAATTAAAAGAGCGTCGGAGTCGCAAGAGGGAGCGACGACCACCTCCATGAATGTGCTGGTGATTTCCGTCGCCAAGTCATCGGGGATAGGACGATTAAACGCCGCCACCCCTCCAAAAGCAGAAACAGGATCAGCCGCCTTAGCCTTTTGATACGCCTCCAAAAGGGTCTTGCCTGTTGCGATACCGCACGGATTATTATGCTTCACAATCACGGCGGCAGGGGGTTCAAACTCTTTTAAAAGTTTCAGGGCGGAATCAGCATCCAGAAAATTGTTGTAGGACATCTCCTTGCCCCACAAGATTTTCGCGTTAGCCCATCCTCTCGCCTCTCCGCCACTGTCTCTGTAGAACGTGGCCTGCTGATGCGGGTTTTCGCCATATCGAAGTGTCTGAACCTTTTGATAGGACAAAACAAGATTGTCAGGGAATCTTTTGGCAATTTCCCCCTTTATTAAAGGGGAATTAAAGGGGGTTGTTTTTCCGCTCAAGTAGGAAGAAACCGCTTTATCATAATCCGCAGTATGGCAAAAGACCTTTTGTGCCAAACCCAACCGTTCCGCTTCTGAAAGGGGGAACGTCCCCTGCGAATTCTCATCCGAGATCTTTTTTAAAATATCACTATAGTCGTTCGGATCAACGACAACGACCACATCTTTGTAGTTTTTAGCCGCGGCTCGGAGCATCGTTGGGCCGCCGATATCGATATTCTCAATTGCTTCTTCAAGCGCAACATCTGGCTTTGCAATCGTTTCTTTGAAGGGGTAGAGATTTACCGCAATCAAATCAATCGGGGGAATTCCCAAACGGGTCGCATCTTCTTGGTGTTTTGGATCATCCCGTTTGGCGAGGATACCGCCATGAATCATCGGATGAAGGGTTTTAACACGGCCTCCCATGATTTCTGGAAAACCGGTATAGGAAGAGACTTCCCGGACAGCAATCCCATCTTTCTTCAAGAGGGCGTAGGTTCCTCCAGTGGAAAGTAGCTCAATGCCTAGAGATTGAAGGCCGCGCGCAAAATCAAGAACGCCATCTTTATTGTAAACGCTCAATAAAGCGCGTCTGATGTTGGACATCAGTCGCAATTGTCAAAATCGCCTATCGTAAACTCGGCTGATCCGACAACCTTCACTGGATTATTGAACGAGTCCGTTCCCGTAATCGTATAGGTTCCAGTATAAGAAGGAAACTCAAATGCCGATCCTCCCAAGGCTATGTATTGAGACTTCGCTGCAAGCGGAACAAAGGGGAGTCCGATTGTGAACTCTGTATCGGCCTTGATCGTAAATGTTTCACCCGGCGCTACCTGAAGCGTGTCTAAAGCTGGGCAAGTCGCCCCTGTCGGACAGCGGTTTATGGAATAAGTAACGGCAAAATTATTCAGCGTAACATCTGATATATCCTCAACATTCACCCCCGGCAATGGATGATTCGAGATCGTCAGTTTTGCACTATGATCGAAAATCTTTTCGAATTTTGGTTCAACGGGGGTGGAAGTAGCATTAGCGACATCGAAGGCGTTACAAAGATCCTTAAACGCATCCACATTGGAGGTATCATCATCACCACCATTACTAGGTTGAATACTTTCAATCCGAAGACAACTGCCCGTTTCCCCGCCACCGCCACACTGGCCGGAACCTCCCACATCCCCACACGCCGAAACGAGTAATAAAAGCGCTCCTAAACCCGCTATCTTTTTTAGAGTATCCCACACCACAGTGTCACCTCCTTCTTCCTTCATCAATTTAAGCATATATCTCTTAATATTTTACGAATGGGGCCGCGTTCTATCTTTTGAACAGAGACAGATCCGATCTTTTCCGGAAGAACAAAATAAACCTTTCCCCCGACAACCTTTTTATCAGATTCCAACACGCGCAGTAAATCGGCCAAAGCAAGTTTTGGAAACCGCGTCGGAAGACCCAACCCCTGAAGAAGCGCCCTCTGCCGGTTTACGACCTCAAGAGAACCTGTTCCCAACCGATAGGCCATCTCAGCCGCCGCCATCATTCCAATCGATACCGCCTCGCCATGCTTATACTTTTTATAGTGGGTGACCGTCTCAATCGCATGACCAAACGTATGGCCATAGTTTAATATCTTTCTGAGACCTGACTCCTTCTCATCTTTTTCCACCACTTCCGCCTTGATCTCAATAGAACGCTTTATGCAGTGTAGTAGACTCTCTTTGTCGCGTTTTAAAATCGCTTCCGCACGGGCCTCCATAAAAGCAAAAAGTGCGGCATCATAGATAACGCCGTATTTTACAATCTCCGCAAGGCCCGCCACATATTCGCGTTCAGGAAGGGTTGCCAATTTAGACGGATCAACAAAAACCAAAGAAGGCTGGTGAAAGGCCCCGATCAGATTTTTACCTTTGGGATGATCGACACCTGTTTTTCCGCCAATCGCCGCGTCAACCTGCGCCACAACCGTTGTGGGACACTGTACATACGAAATCCCCCTCAAAAAAGTTGCCGCGACAAAACCAGTCATATCCCCAACAACACCTCCACCCAAGGCAAGAAGCGTAGATGACCTCTCAAATCTATTTTGAATCAGAAAATCATAAATTTTTCCTGCATGCGCCAACGTCTTATTTTGCTCTCCTTCAGGAAATTGAAATACAATAGGGGCAAACCCCGCCTTACTCAAACTTTCCATAACCTCATTCCCATAAAGACGCCCTATCCTCGGATGCGTAATCACTGCCACCTTATTACCTCCCTTACCCATAGACTGACCCAGAACGGAACCTATCCCATAACCCACTATAATTTTATATCCCCCCTCATCAAGATTAAGCGATAGATTTGTTATCTTCAAGCCCAAATATCTTTTCCTTAATTTGTGAGACAACCTCATCTATGCTTATATCCGATGTATCCACTGAAAACGCAGCACGCTTATAATAAGGCTTCCTCTGTTCCAAAAGATGTTCTATTGTCAACAAAGGATTACTGCCTCTCAAAAGAGGCCTATTTCCGATTCTCCGTTGCGCCCGTTTTAAAATTATTTCCGGCCGAGCAGCGAGCCAAACAACCGTTCCATTCTGATAAAACAGATCCAGATTGTCTTGATTTAACACCGCGCCACCCCCCGTTGAGACAACCAATCGCTCCCCCTTCATGACCTCCCGGATCACTTCCGCCTCCAATGCCCGAAATCGTCTCTCGCCTTCTTCCGCAAAAATATCGACTACCTTCTTTCCCGTCTTCTCCTCAATGAGCCGATCGGTGTCAACAAAACGCGAAAAAATCTCTTTAGCAAGCCTTCTCCCAACAGCCGACTTTCCCGTCCCCATAAAACCGATGAGAACGATATTTTTCAACCCCATCCCCACCTAACCTCCCCTTGAAGGGGAGGAATAGTAAAGAACAACACATCCCCTTCACGAGGAGGAACAAAGTGAGAGGTCATTTCCTTTACGCAACACCTCACACAACCAATCGATTCCCAGGACACCCCTCACCCTACCCTCTCCCCAAGGGAGAGAGACAAAAAAGAAACTTATCGCACAATTTTTGGGGTGATAAAAACAAGCAGCTCCGTATTTTCTTTTCTCTTCTCCTTATTCTTAAAAAGATTCCCAATAATCGGGAGATTCATCAAAAACGGAATACCTGAAATCGTCTCGACATCAGTTGTCTCCTGAATACCGCCAATTGCGATTGTTTCGCCGTCCAGCACCAGTACATTTGTCACGGCCTCTTTTTTAAGAATAGAGGGGCCCGCCCCAGAACGCTGTTCTCCTGCGGAATTTTTTTTGATACTCACCTTCATGACAATCCCCCCATCTGAAGAGATATGCGGCGTAACCTCAAGGTTTAACGTTGCATCAATAAACGTCGTCTGTGTCCCTTGCGAGGAAGTCGTTTGAAAGGGAATAGACTCGCCCTGTGAAATTTTCGCTTGCAAATTATCTAACACGGTTATTTTAGGCGTTGAAACGATTTTGGTGAGCCCCTGCGTCTCTCCCGCAGAGAGCCGTAAATCAAGGGTTAACGGACTATCGGTAAACCGGCCGAATGTAAAACCAACGCCCCCTAAAGTATTGCTCGCCGGCACATTCACCGCAAAGCCAGGACTTGGATTGCCAAACGGAGATCCTGCCGCGGGAGTAGAGATACGAATTAAATTGTTACTCGCGAAATCCCGGTAGTTTGCACCCCACTGCACACCCAAAGACTGCGTAAATTTCGGCGAAACCTCAACAATACGGGCCTCAATCGACACCTGTGGCGTCCGGGTATCTAATGTTTTCGCCATCTTGACAACTTCTTCAATGCTAGCCGCAATATCTTTCACGACCATTGTGTTGGTTCGCGCATCTACTGTAATGCCATAGTTTAAATAGACAACGCGGGTCTCACGGTCCTCTGCCCGTATCCCCGTTTCTTTCGCCTTTGCCTCTTCTTCCTGCCGCTGTGTTATACTGGCCAACGTTGAAACAACAATAATCTCTCCATCCCTTTGTTGGCCTAATATATTGATCTTCAAGATAGTCTCAAGCGCCTGATCCCAAGGCACATTAACCAATTTCAACGTCATCTTCCCCTTCACTTCATCACCAAGAACGATATTCAGCCCGCTCACCTCCGCGATTAAACGGATAATATCCGTAATCTCCGCATCCTGAAAATCTAAAGAGATCTTGCGTCCCACATACTTGGAAGGGATAATCGACTCCTCCCGCTCTGCAATCGCATCCTTCACTGGAGAAATCGATGGGGGCTTTGCCTTCTTTTCTGTAGCCACATCGGTTCGGATACGATCTTCAATCCTTTCAAGCGCAACCTCTTTTAAACTGACGCGCAGTTCACCCCCTACCTGCCGCAAAAAATACTCCACAGGGGACAGAAGGTCTAAGACCAGCCGAACCTTATCGGGATGTTCCCCAACCCGAACCTGCTTTACGGCACGATCGTCCGCAGAAATAGCTTCGACCTTCTTAGCCAATCGCACTGCCGGCAGATCGATCACAAGCCGGTGCATGTCCAAATAAAAGGGATGCGGCGCAAGCTCGCCATCAGACACCACCACAAGCTGTAACCCCTCTTTGCGATCAAATCGAATATCCGAGACAACTTCAGCTGGCTTTGATGGCTCCTTTGCGGCAGGGGCTTCCATGACTGCCGCTCCATCCGCAGCCGCCTCTCCATCCATCTTTTCCGTTGCTTTTACAGGTTCCTTTTCGCCACCCCCCTCCTCGGTCTTTTCCACAACCACTTCGGGTGGCACAACCACTTCAATGGAAAGCGTAACCCCTTCCGACTTCACATTTGTTTGAACCGCGCCAGACAGCTCCATTTCAAGACGGGCAACACGTCCCTCTTCTGCCATCTTTGGAGTAATAAGACGAACAGGACCTTCGGGAATCTGGATATTCTCTGTAAACTTCCCCAATCCGACACCCACAATATCAATCACCAGTCGATCGGGATTTGATAGTTGAAACGAAGTGTACACCATCGGTTCCTCACCTACGATAAACACCCCCGTTTTTTCAGCCGTCGGCAAAACCTGAATCTCCTGAATCTGTGTCTTCTCCTTGGTTGGAGTTGGCTCAAGAACTTGAGCCGTTTTTGGAGAACACGACGCCATCAATATGCAAGCTATAAATAATCCCATCCGATAGGACAGAGGCCCCTTCATTCTACGCCCTCCTTTTTCGAGTACAATTTCATTACAACCTCTTTCAGGTCGGTTCTTCCAAAGATATTCAAATACGGTTCCTCAACAATCACTTCTTTAGCCCCAATACCTTTTACGCGCCCTTGATTGGTCCCAATTTTAGTCCCCCTCTTGACCGGATACGACTTTCCACCAGGTGTCTGAACCATCGCGCTATACTCCCCTCCTCCCCATGCCACACCAATGACCTTGAGTTGAGACAGGGCAACCTGCTGCAAAGGGGGCAGATTCTTGGAAACATGATCCGCAGGTTGCACGAACGACAAAAACGGATCCCTCCGACCCAAGGAGTTGTACGGAAAACGAGGGGCTTGAGGGATCTCTTCCATTGGATCAACAACCCGTCCGCCCGGATCCGCTTTCAGCGCAGAGAGATTGCCCTTTAACACAGGCGGAACCCCCTTTCTTTCGGAATCCTCAGATCGGACATCACTCGCAAAAAACACCAGTAAAAAAAAAGTGACCCCTAGAAAAAATCCCACCCGCATCATTATCCTTCTCCTCGCAGGGGACACCCCCCTCGCAAGGCATGTTGCCAATGCAAACTACCCGGGCGGTGTCGAGGACGCCTCTGTTTTCTGAATAACGGAAAAAGTAGTTGCCAAAAAACTCGTCTCAATGGCAAAGCGATCATGATCTCTCGTCGCGCTTCCCATCTTAATACTGGAAATGGTTATAATCCGGGGTAATTCGCTAATCTTCTCAAAAAAGGCGCCGACCGAATGATACCCTCCATTCACCTCCACCCGCATTGGAATTTCAGTATAAATCCCAGAAGCATTTTGCTTTCTTGGCTCCGGTTTCCACAACTTCACCAAAAGACCGTTTTCCTCCCCTAAATTAGAAACTTGTTTCAATAAGATATCGACCTCTGATTCAGAAGGCAGATGTGTTTCCAGCTCCACGAGCTGCTTCCTGAGCACCACATACTCGGCCCGCAGCGCTTCCAGCCTGCGCGCCTTGGTTCGACGAATGTTAATATCGTTGTTCAGGGCAGAAACCTCTTCCCGCATTTGCCGAATCACCTTATTTTTAGGAATAAAAACCTGCCAGATAAAAGCAACGAGCAACACCATAACAACACCGGAGAAAGAGATATACCGTTGCTTGGGCGTGAGCGCCTGCAATTTTTCCAAAAGAGAAGCCAGCATTTTATCCTTTCCCTGAACTGTAGGGGCGTGATTGATTACGCCCTGTATACAAAAACCAAATTACGACAAAACAGAGAACGTGAGCCGAAACGCATATACAACTACATCCCCTTCCCTCTCCTGTCTTGACTCAACAAGCTGGACCGCCTTAAATGCAGGATTGTTCCTGAGCCCCTGGACAAAATCAGCAATTTCACCGTTGGTCATCGATCTTCCGGATAGATCGATCATCCCCGCATTTTCCGTGATGCCGATCAACCATACGCGCGACGGAATCCCCGCGCTAATTCCGTCTAACAGCTGAACAGGAACGGCCTGGTTCGCCCTTAACTGTTTAATAACCCCGATTCTTTCGGCAACCGTCTTCTTGTCGCGCTCGTAATTTTCAACCTCTTTGATCTGTGCCTTTAATACCTCTATTGCCTTCAGCTTCTCCGTTTTTTCTGTATCAAGAGAGGCCAACTTCCTATCAAGCAGTATCCAACCCGAACCGAGCAACAGCACGACCACAGATAGTACCACAGAGGCCAGAATCATCTGATTCTGAATTTCGATCGGTCCGCGTTTTTTTTTCCGAGTCTGCTCCGAAGAGATTAAGTTTATTCGGACCATCGATCCCCCACCCGCCGGAGCGCAAGCCCTACCCCGACTGCTGCCTGCGGCGCCACTTCAGCAATAAAATCGGTGTCAAACTGATCGGGAGAAATTTCAATTCGATTAAAGGGGTTCACAATCTCCGTCGGTATCCCAGACCTTTCCGCAAGAAACGGAACCAGTCCTGACAGCTTCGCGCCTCCACCGCTTAAGAGAATGCGGTCAATCGATTCGTTGGGGGAGGTAGTTTTAAAATAATCAAAGGAACGCACGACCTCGGAAATCAATTCAGAATTCAAGCGTTGGACAATATCGTTCACCTGCGCTGCATCAATTCCGTCGATAACCTCTGCGCGTTTCACCCGTTCAGATTGATCAAAGCTTAAATCCATTTCCCTCTGAATCGCCTCGTTGTACTGCTTGCCTCCAGTGGAAACGTCTCGCGTAAAAGAGAACAAACCACCCTTTAAAATATTGATGTTCACCACGCTCGCGCCAATATTAACCAGCGCAACCGTCTCCCCTTCCTTCACGTCATAATTCTCCGTGAACATATTTTGCAGCGCAAAGGCATCGACATCTCCAACCACGGGATTGAGACCCGCCTCCATAACAAGATTGGTGTACTCCATTAATTTGTCCTTTTTGACTGCCACCAACAACACCTGCATTTGCCCCTCTTCCCGCTGGGCGTCGGGCGTCTGCAAAACATGAAAATCAACATTGACGTCATTAATATCAAAAGGGATAAACTGCTCGGCTTCCCATTTGATCGATTCTTGAAGTTCTTCCTCGGTCATCAGGGGAAGGTTTATCTTCTTTACGATAACAGAATGCCCAGAGACAGACAGGGCAACATTCCTGGCTTTAACAGACTCCTTTTCAAACAGCTCGCCAATGGCCGCAACCACCCGACCTGCATCCATCACCGCTCCATCTACAATTAACTCTGGATCAATCGGAAAAACAGAGAACTTCTTCAGTAGATACCCCCTTTTTCCTTTTTTCAATTGGACCAGTTTTAGCGCGCCCGATCCAATATCCAGACCCACCAACTCTTTTCTATGAAAGTAAGACAGCATTATCGCGTTACCTTTAAAAGCCACACCCTTGGAGTGAAAGCCCCCCCCACCCCTTTACCGATGAAGACAAACACACAGTGGCTAGCCAGTATACCAATTTTTTTGCCAATGTCAAGCCTTTCCTCTCTCCAATTTATTGAGGCTATCTGTTATATCGGACAAGAACAACTGTAATATTATCTCTGCCGCCTGCTTCCTTCGCACGCTCAATGAGGGTGGACATGGCAAGAGAGAGGTTGCCCTTGTTTTTTTTAAGAATGAAATTGATCTCCTCCGCGTCAACCATATTGGACAATCCGTCCGTGCAAAGAAGGAAGATATCCCCCGCTTGAGCCGATTTCTTGAATGTTTCCGACGAAATAGTCGGTTCTACACCCACACCGCGACTGATCACATGTTTTAAGGGATGTGTTTTTGCTTCCTCTCTTGTGATCATTCCCGCGCGAATATACTCGTTGGTGACGGAGTGATCTTCTGTGATTTGTGTCAACACCCCGTCCCGATGAAGATAGGCGCGGCTATCCCCCACAAAGCCAATTAAAACCTCCTCGCTGTGCACCAGCGCCGCCACAAGGGTAGTGCCCATTCCCCGATAGAGTTTGCTTTTTTCAGAGGCATCAAAGATCTTTTTATTTGCGTAAGAGATCGCTTTAGAAAGATAAGAAAGGTCGAAAAGGGAAACGCCTTCAGCCTCTTTGGCATTGACCAACAGCTCGCAGATCGCCTCCATGGCCATTTTACTCGCTACCTCTCCGGCAGGCCGCCCACCCATCCCGTCGGCTACAATCGCCAGGTTTAATTCGGGAAAAATACCAAAGACATCCTGGTTTTTTGCGCGAACCAATCCAATATCACTGGATCCAACCGCGGTTACATTGTTCATCATTCCTCCACAGGGTTTGGTCTTTCTTTTTTTTCTTGTGCCAGGGTCATGCTGCGGCCAAAAAAGCGAACCCCTAAAATCCCGATTTCATAAAGGAGTATCAGTGGAATAGCCATGATACATTGATTGAAGATATCCGGTGTCGGGGTCAGAACCGCCGCAATAAAAAAGGCCGCAATTATTGCGTATTTTCTGTTGTGCACCAAAAAAGGCACGGTGAGTATCCCTGTTTTCGACAAAAGCGCCATGACAATCGGAAGCTCAAAAATCAAACCAAACGAAAAGAGAAATTTCAGATTAAAATCAACATACAGGGCAACTGAAATAGCTGGGGCGATTCCCCTTTGCTGCCCGTATGATACTAGAAATTGGAGAGCAAATGGAAGCGCCAAAAAATAACAAAAGGCCATCCCCGCGTAAAAAGAGATTGATCCAAAAATGAAGAAGGGGTAAATGGAACGACGTTCTTTTTGGAAAAGTCCTGGGGAAACAAACCGCCAACTCTCATAAAGAATAATCGGCATCGCCAACGCAAGACCGGCGTAAAGCGCCATTTTAATGTCTGTTATAAAGACCTCGGCGGGAGAGAGGAAAACAAGCCTTGCGGAAAGGGGGCGTTTGAGCAGTGTCAGAAGGTGATCAGAGAAGAAAAATGCAGTAGAAGCAGAAACAAACAACGCACTGCCCGACCGGATCAAAGAGCCTCGCAGCTCTTTTAAGTGATCCCAGACTGGCATTTCAATCTTGCTTCTTTCCTTCTTGCTTCTTTCCTTCATTTTCCTGATTACTTTCAATAGCGTGAAATTCCTCTTCCATCCGGGTCTGGGCTGTATGAGCCGCTTTTTTAAGTCGATAATATAAACTGCCAATTTCACGGGCAGTTTGCGCCAATTGATTCGGGCCTAAAACAATCAGCGCGACAGAAAAAACAAGGATCAGTTCAAATATCCCTATTCCAAACATTATGGCGTTACAACCTCCTGAATCTCTCTTTGTTAAAGCGGGAAATCATATTGTAAAATGAGTGCGTCTTCATGGGGGGAGCGATAATAATTTTTACGAATCCCCACTTTGTAAAATCGTAATTTTCCATAAAAGGATATCGCGGAAGTATTGGAAGCGCGCACCTCTAATTGAATCTGTTTTATTGATCTGTCCGTGCCGACATCACACATCTTTTTTATCAATGCCTCCCCAATGCCCTGTCTCTGCCATTTGGGAGCAACAGCAATGTTCATTAAATGGAATTCCTCAGAGACCTCCCACGCAAAAAGATAGCCTACAACGTCATCGCCCTCTTTAGCAACAAAAGAAAAGGATAGGGAATTGTCAAAAAACTCCGAATAGAACATCTCTTTTGTCCACGGCGCGGAAAAGGCGATCTGTTCAATCGCCATCACATCATCCAAATCGGTTATCTCCATTTTCATAATCTGGCAAGACACGACATTCATTTGGGCGATAACGTGTGTAAATAAACGGGAACAATATCTTCCGCAGAGGCCGCATCTTTGTTTATGAGCCGCGTGAGTCCCAGTTGCGCCACAGAAGAGGCAAGAGGCGACTGCAATCCAATGGGTGGGAAGCATGAAATACCTGTGAAATCTTTTACGATTTTATCCTGATACAAAAGCGCCCCCTCCCCAACGAACAAAACAGATTCCTGGTTGATTATTTCTAACATTTTTTCTACGAAAGAGACCGAATCGGGATGAAGACGCACCCCCTCTGG
>JACPZM010000134.1 GCA_016195485.1 Candidatus Troglogloeales bacterium
ACAGCCTGTTTCCCCGCAATAGCGCTTCCCAAATTGTGCCAGATTTTTGCTGCCCTTCAATCGCTTCCTTCCCCAGTATCCATGCAGTTTTTAGCACAAAACCCCCTCTCAATGTACCCACTCGCTTCCACGATGACCCTAAATTTTTAAGAAGTTCTTATATTTCAAATAATTTCATATCACAATGCCGTGGCCTTGTCAGCAATCCATATAGATATTGAAAAAAATCAAGCAATAAGTCATAATCCGTTTTCGTCAGGAGCGGGGTAACCCCGCCCTTACAATTATAAGGAGGTCTATATGGTTTTTCGAGCATTCGTTTTCGGGTTTTTGCTGTTATTTTTTAATGGGTGCCAGAAAAAGGCGGCGGAAATCGTCATCGGCACGGCCGGGCCGATGACCGGGGACCAGAGCAAACTGGGAGGGGATGTGAAAAATGGCGTTCTTCTTGCCGTTGATGAGTGGAACGATAAAGGCGGAATCGGAGGAATGAAGATTCGCCTGGAAGTAGGGGACGATCAACACGATCCCAAACAGGCAGTTTCCGTGGCCAACAAAATGGTGAATATGGGGATCATCGGGATGGTCGGCCATTTTAATTCCAGCGCATCTATTCCCGCCTCATCGGTTTATCAGAGCGCAGGAATCCCAATGATTACGCCGGGGTCCACCAATCCGAAACTGACTGATCAGGGTTATAAAACCGTTTTTCGGGTATGCGGACGCGACGATCAGCAAGGGAAAGTGGCGGCACAATTCGCGGCACACTCGTTTCATGCGAAAAAAATTGCGATTCTTCATGATAAAACAACCTATGGCCAAGGCCTTGCCGAAGAATTTCAAAAATCGATTCTCTCTGTAGGGGCGCCGCTTACCGCGCCTTCCATAGAAATTGTTTCGTTCGATGGCATTACACAGGGGGATAAAGATTTTCGCGGCATCCTGACCTCTTTGAAAGGGAAGAATCCCGATCTGTTCTTCTTTGGCGGCATCTTTCCGGAAGGGGGGCTTTTGGTAAAACAGGCGAGGGAGATTGGCCTGATGGCCCCCATGATGAGCGGGGACGGGGTCATCGATCCGAAGTTTATTGAGATTGCCGGGGAGGCGGCCGAGGGAACCTATCTGACCTTCACCCCCGATCCGGAAAAGATACCCAACGCGCAACCTTTTCTGAAGAAATACAAAACCCGGCATGGCAACGAGTTGGCCCCTTACGCGATTTACGCCTACGATGCCACGAATATTCTCTTGACGGCGATCTCCCAAGTCGGCACAAAGGAGATGCGTGATGGAAAGAAAATAGCCGAGATAATTCGCAACCTGAAATATGATGGCGCATTGGGGCATATCGAGTTTGACGCAAAGGGAGACGTGAAGGAATCGCCCTATATTGTCTGGGTTACGAAAGGTGGCAAGTTCGAGGAGTTCTGGAAGCCGCAGAGCTAATGGCATTTCACCCCCTTTTTAAAAGGGGGATGGGGGGATTTTTCCTACAGCATGTTGCTTCAGCAATTGATTAATGGCCTGACATTGGGCTCTGTCTATGCCTTAATTGCCCTTGGCTATACAATGGTTTATGGGATATTAGAGATGATCAATTTCGCCCATGGCGAGATTTACATGATCGGCTCTTATCTCTGCATCATCTATCTTGGTATTTTTACCGCGCTGGGCTTGACCCAATCGCATCTAATCCTTGCTCTGTGCGCTGTGGCGATTCTTTCTGGAATCACCTGTGCCTTGTATGGAGTCACCATGGAGCGGATCGCGTATCGTCCGATTCGATCGGCTCATCGTCTCTCCCCGTTGATTTCGGCATTGGGAGTCTCGATTTTTTTGCAGAACTATGTGATGCTGACGCAAGGCTCTTCGGATAAGGTTTTCCCGCATTTTTTCACCGTAAAATCGGTTCAAGCGGGCGATTTTCCAATGACTCCGATTCAGTTTGCAATCATTTCTGCTTCCGTTCTCTTAATGGCGGGGCTTCATCTTTTTGTTCAAAAAACGCATCTAGGGATGGCGATGCGGGCCGTCGCGCAGGATAAAGTCATGGCCTCGCTTTGCGGCATTCCAATTGATCGGATCATTGTCGTCACGTTTATGATCGGCTCCGCCTTGGCCGCCGTCGCCGGCGTGATGGTATCGATTTATTACGGCGTCACAAACTTTTTTGTTGGCTATGTTGCCGGCATTAAAGCCTTTACGGCGGCCGTTTTAGGAGGGATTGGCAATATCCCCGGCGCGATGCTGGGAGGAATTCTGCTGGGCTTAACAGAAAGCCTTGGCGCAGCTTACATCTCCAGTGAGTTTAAGGATGGGTTTGCATTTATCATCCTGATTTTAATTTTGATCTTCCGACCGACCGGGCTTTTGACAAGGGGAGCCTCATGAGGATTTCCTCACATATTAAAACCGTTCTGATCGGATCGCTTTGGTGCGGGCTATTGACGATCCCCTTCATGGGAGTATGGAAGGCCGCTCTCTTCATTGTGGTCTTGATTGTGAGCGGGATTTTGTTTCGGGCCATGCTTGTAGCGACGGTCTATCATAAGATAACTTCCTTTGTCATTGCGAACGCAGTGAGAAATCTTAAGATTTCTCCCGTTGGTCGAAATGACAGACAGAGGCTGTTTGCCCTTATCGGTGTCATTCTTCTATTGATCGTTCCGATTTTTCTCAATAATTACTATCTTGATATTCTAACTTTGGCCCTGCTTTATGCCTTGCTCGCGGTCGGTTTAAATATAACCGTTGGTTTGACGGGACTGCTTGATCTGGGTTATGCTGGCTTTTATGGCATTGGGGCTTATACTTATGCCCTTTTATCGACCCGCCTTGGTTTTTCCTTTTGGTTGGGTGTTCCGTTAGGCGGGATTGTCGCAACCATCTTTGGCTTTCTTCTGGGTATTATTACGTTGCGGTTGAGGGGGGATTATCTGGCGATTGTGACATTAGGATTCGTTCAAATCGTCTATCTTATCTTAAACAATTTGGATAAGGTAACCAATGGCCCAAACGGCATATTACAGATCGGTCAGCCCTCATTATGAGGTTTTCTATTGCGCCAACCGATCCACTTCTATTATTTGGCGCTTTTTTTTCTGGCCATTACTGCGTTGATTATTCATCGGCTGACCCAATCCCAAATTGGTCGGGCTTTTTGCGCGATTCGAGAAGATGGTTTTGCGGCCGAAGCAATGGGGATTGATACGACGCGAATGAAGATACTGGCCTTTTCGTTGGGCGCAGGGATAGCCGGGATAGCCGGTGTTTTCTTTGCCGCTAAATATACCTTTGTTTCTCCAGAGAGTTTTAATTTTTTTGAATCGGTTCGAATACTGACCATGGTTGTTCTGGGAGGCATGGGATCGCTTTTCGGTGCGATCTTGGGGGCGTTCCTATTGACGATACTCCCGGAGATGCTGCGCGGGCTTGATCTTTATCGTATGCTGATCTTTGGGGCAACGCTTGTTTTAATGATGATTATCAGACCGCAGGGGCTATTAGGGAATCGGGCGGGATAAATCCCGCCCCTACAAATAGACAAAATGCCATTTGCATATCGGTATATCACAACCCCGATGGAACGCGACGAAGCCATCGCAGCGTTGTCTTGTGTAGAAGAGATCGGCGTTGATATTGAAGGAGACTCGCTTTACCATTACAACGAACGGGTTGCGTTGATTCAGATTTCAGGCGGGGACCGGCATTATATCTTTGATCCGCTCCTTTTGGATTCGGTTTTGGAGCTTAGGCCCCTTTTTGAAAATCGGTCGATATTAAAGATATTCCATGGCTCCGACTACGATATCACCTCCTTAAAACGGGACTATGGCTTTAAGATCGGCCCGATTTTTGATACGGCATTGGCCGCGCGCGCCACTGGGATGATCCGCTACTCTCTAAAGGAACTGGTCTCGAAATATTTTCAAGTGAATCTTTCCAAAGAGCATCAGAAGTCTGATTGGTCTGTCCGTCCGCTTTCTAAAGGACAACTTGATTATGCCTCTGAAGATACCGCTTATCTTTCTTCGCTTCGTTCTCTTTTAATTGAGGAGGTCTCAAAGCGAGGGCGAGAAGATCAGCTTGCAGAGGAGTTTGAACTCATGGAAAATATGGTCTGGACTCGGAAACCGTTTAATCCAAACGACTATCTTCGCATTAAAGGGGCCAATGCCTTGCCTTTTGAGGGACAACAGATATTAAAGGAACTGGTATCGGTTCGGGACAATCTGGCAAGAGAAAAAGACCTGCCGCCTTTTAAAGTGGCTCATAGCGGCGATTTGGTCCGATTGGCTGCGGAACGACCAATGGACGAAGAAGTCTTTACGCAGATTTTTCCAAAGGGGCGAATCTCTCGAGACCGGACCCAATGGATTGATGCAGTTCGAAAAGGGGTCACATCAATCGAGCCTCTCCCGAAAAAAGAAAGCAAACCGGGGGGTGAATCTTCTATGACCCGCACCCAGCAGAAATTATTGGTAAAACTGCGATCCTGGCGGGATAAACAGGCCGAATCCGAAGGGGTGGAACAGGCGATGGTTCTGACAACGCCCCTTCTTCAAGAGATTTCTAAAAAGAGGCCAACGACGATCGCGGCGCTTGATTCGATGCTTTCCATCCGAAAGTGGCAAATCAGACATTACGGCGAGCAATTGATAAAAGAGGTCGCGACATTTTCTGCGTAGTAAGGGTAGCAACTACCCCGTCAGGCTTTGCATCTGGCAAAAACATGCCAGATATAAAACATTGTCCCTTCGGGACATGACCTGACACCCCTTCACAGAAGTGGAATAATTCCCCTCTTTCAGAGGGGTGCCCGAAGGGCGGGGTGTTCTCTCCGTTTAATAATCCCGCAATATTACATACTCAGCTACGGTCTGGAGTGCTTCTTTATGTGTCGAACGGGGGAAGATTCGTAGTTTCTCCTTGGCCTTTTTTACAAAGAGAGCCGCCCTCTTTTGCGCGTAAGAGATTGATCCGTACATTTCCATCAGCTTCAGAATCGAGGAGAGGTCTTTCTGGGGTTTTCCGCTCTGAATCAGCTCAATTAACATCTCTTTTTCCTTTTTTTGACAGCGTGACAGGAGATGAATGAGGGGGAGAGTCATTTTTCCTTCCTTGATATCCTGTCCGAGCGCTTTTCCCAGGCGGTTTTTGTCCGCGACGTAATCAAGCGTGTCGTCGGCGACTTGAAATGCGATTCCCAGATTGTGGCCAAAAGAATAGAGGGCCTCTTTTTCTTCGGATGCGACGGAACCCATCACCCCGCCCAATTTACAGGAAGCGGAGATCAACGAGGCGGTTTTGTAAGCGATGATCTTCAGATATCGTTCTTCAGTAAGATTAAAGTCGCTGGTATGGGCCAATTGCCATGTCTCTCCTTCCGTCATTTTGCTACAGGTGAAAGACAGTAGATAGTTCATCTCCAAATTTTCCATGCTAACCACACGGCAGACAGCGCGTGTGTAAAGAAAGTCACCGACTAATATGCTAGCTTGATTGCCGTAGAGATTGCGGGCGGCAGGTTGTCCGCGGCGAATTCTGGCATTGTCTAAAACATCGTCATGGAGGAGGGTTGCCGTATGAATAAACTCGACGACACTGCCTAAAAGGAGATATCGCTTATCAATAGACTGCCCCATGTTTGCGCAGATGACCAGAAGAAGAGGGCGAATCCTCTTGCCGCCGCTCACGAGCGTATATTGGGCCACTTCGTTAATAAGCGCAACCTCGGAATCTAATCCCCTTTTGATTTCTCCTTCAACCTGATTGAGCGCCTCCTTATAGCGAAACCAGACGTTATCGATATCCGTCATGCAAAGACTCCCTGATATTAGAGAAGATCATGAAAGCGATAAAGGATAGTAGGACAACGTCTCTATCCTGTCAAGTGCGAGGGGTAACCCGCCACAATTCGGCGATAGCGAAATCTCTCTGGGTCAAACGAACCCTTCTTGATTGTAGCGGGCGGGATGATCGTCCGCGAGGTCTTCAAATCGGGTATAGGCATCGATAAACGCCATCAGGACATCCCCAATCGGGCCGTTTCTTTGTTTGCCAATAATAATCTCCGCAGTTCCCTTTCTTTTCCCGCAGATACACTCCCCTTCCCGAGGGCATTTACACGGGTCGTACACCTCTTCTCGATATATAAATAAAACCAGATCAGCATCCTGCTCAATCGCACCCGATTCTCGTAAGTCCGCCAATATCGGCCTTTTTTTCTTCTCTGGCCTCGCTTCCACCGCGCGTGAGAGCTGGGAGAGGGCAACAATCGGGATCGAAAGTTCTTTCGCCAGCCCCTTCAAAGAACGAGAAATATCCGAGATCTCCTGCTGGCGATTCTCCTTTCCGCCACCAGGCTCCCCCGCGACCAGTTGCAAGTAGTCTACGATAAGAAGGGATAAATTATGCTCCGATTTCAGTCTTCTGGCCTTTGCACGCATCTCCAGAATGGTTAAAGAGTTGGTGTCGTCAATAAAAATAGGGGCGTCGGAAAGCTTTCCGGCTGCGTGAATAAGCTGTTTCCAATGCTCAGTCCCCAGCCTTCCGCCATATCCTGATCGAATCTTTTGTGCATCCACACGGGCCTCGGAGCAGAGCATCCGAATCCCCAACTGCTCCTTCGCCATTTCCAGACTGAAGATACCAACGGTACTGCGATGTCGAATTGCCACATGCTGGGCAATCCCTAACGCAAACGAAGTCTTTCCCATCGAGGGACGCCCAGCGACAATAATAAGATCCGAAGGGTGCATCCCCGACGTCAATTTATCCAGGTCTCGAAAGCCTGTGGGAAGCCCGGTTATCGTATGATCCGAAATCTTCTCAGTGACTTCAAAACTTTTTTTTATCAACTCCTTCATCGGAACAAACGTGGCCCGAATCCGCGCCTCGGATATTCCAAAAATCGATTTTTCCGCGTAATCCAACAGGTCGGCGACCCCGGCCCCTTCACGATCTTCAAACCCCTGCGTCACAATATCGGTTGCCGTGCTGATGAGCTGACGCAAAAGGGCCTTCTCATGCACAATTTTTGCGTGATAGTGGATATTGGCCGCCGTGGCCACGCTGTTCATAATATCCGTAAGATAGGAGACCCCGCCAATTGACTCCAAAAACCCCTTTTTAAAAAGCCGTTCGGGCAGAGAGATTAAGTCAATCCCTTCGTTCGCCTCGGAAAGATCCAACATCCCGGAAAATATCTTGCGGTGCGTTTCTTTATAGAAATCTGCAGGCTGCATCACCTCCAGCACACGATTGATCGCCGTGTTATCAAGCAGAATTCCGGCCAATACCGCCTGCTCGGCCTCAATATTCTGCGGAGGCAGTTTTTGAATGGAGGTCGTCATCGTCTATGCTGCTTACTTTGACCAATCTTCTATTTTAATGCCTGCAATTCTTTTGAATTCACCCATGTTATTTGTTACAAATATCAAATCTTTGCTGATCGCTTGGGCAGCAAGTAACATATCAATTGGCCCAATGAAATTCCCTTCCTTCTTGAGCCTCACCTTGAGTTTACCATAGGTTATTGCATCAGCATCATCGAAGTCCAACACATTGAAAACAGATAAGAATTCTAGCAATGCAACTCTGTTTCTTTCGATTTGATTACTATTCTCCACACCATACTCTAATTCCGCAATCGTGAGAGAGGATATAAAAATCCCCTTCTTTAATTTCTCCTTTATTCTTTTAAGAACATTAAACGATTTTTTGTTGATAGCAAAGATACAGATATTTGTATCGAGTAAATACAATTAGAAACCTTCTCGTTCTTGATCCTGGCCTTGTTCTCTTCCACCTTTCATGAAATCTTCAGTGAAACCATTTAGTCCTTCCATAAAGACTTTCCACGCTTTTTCATGTGGAATCAAAAGAACAGCAGACCCATGTTTTTGAATAAAGACTTCTTCACCTGTAAATTGAAATTCTTTTGGAAGGCGAACAGCTTGTGACCTTCCATTTTGGAACAGTTTTGCAGTTTGCATTGTTCACCCCCTCTTCATAGTATATATCATGGTATATACTTTGTCAAATTAAAATATCTGTTTGCCATCCAACGCTACGAATACCCGACATCTGTGTGTGAGGCGATAGGTCGCTGCTCGGCCTCAATATGCTGCGGAGGCAGTTTTTGAATGGAGGTCGTCATTCAGCTAACCTTGTAGGGAGGTTAGAAATTGGGCCAATGACAAGATCGGTATCCCCGCAGCCGTTTCCAAATTCTTACGGGCACGATTCCCTGTGATGAGTGCGTCTGCCCCGACTTCTCTTGCTAAACTGACCAGGTGGCGATCATTCTCGTCGGCCATCTCCCCTTGATAAGGCGTCTTTGGGCGAACCACTTCACATCGCTTCAGAATATCTTTCAACATGACCGTAATTTCGGCAGGCGAAAGATCAAACTGCGTTTGACGTAATCCCCTTTCAACCTCCAGGAAAATTTCAGGAGAGATCAAAAGCCGATGGGGCGCTAAACCAGCTTGCCAAGCCTCACGGGCTTCTCCGGGAACGGAATAGGCAGAAATAAGGATGTTGGAATCGATGACCAATTTCATTGCTGCAGTCACCCCAACATCTCTTTGATCGCCTGCGCCAATTGATTCCGCGGAATCGTTATCTGTCCGGACTTGCCCGCCTTTTTGTATCGTTCACGATCTTGGATACCCACCCGACTCTCCATCCCGGCTTTTAAATTTTTAATTGAGATTTGGTTGTTTTTGATCTCGTCTTCACCCAGGATAACCGCAATCAGAATTCCCAGCGCACTCGCAAACGAGAGTTGACCGCGCATGCTGGTTCCCGACTCGCCGAAATATATTTCAGCAGGGATATGCTCTGCCCGAAGTTCGGAAACCGCTCGCAGTTGCTCCTCAATCGAAATGCCCGGCATTGCTAATATCAGCACCCTTGTTGTTGTGCGCACAGGAGAAATTTTGCCCAACTGTATGAGAGCCGCCACCAAACGGTCTATCCCTATTGAAACACCTGTCGCAGGAATCGGGACGTCTAAAAATCGCTCAACGAGTTGATCGTACCGACCGCCACCCATGACCGTGCCAAACTCCAGGGCCTGGGGCAGAAAAGCCTCAAAAATCGGACCGGTATAATAGTCCAGCCCCCGCGCCAGGCTTGGGTCGAAGATGGCGTCGCGTTCGTCAACTTTAAGACAATTTAATGCAACAGCAAAATCTCTCATTTCCTGCAGGGCTACCTTACTTGCGTCAGAATCAGGGAGCGCTTTCTCTAAAGACAAAATCGTCTCATTACGAGTATTTCCGCGGATGGCGATAAAGGCAACAATTTGCCCAATGACATCCCGTGATAAGCCAACGCCTCGGATAGGGTCTCCAGAGTCGTCTATCCGGCCTTCGCCTAATTCTTTTCGGACAGCGTCAAGCCCCACCTTTTGAAGCTTGTCAACGACGCGAAGGAGATGCTTTTGTGTCTCTCTGTTTGTAACACCGCAGCCGATGAGCAGGGCATCCACCAACTTCCGATTATTCATTCGAATTTGAAACTCACAAACAGCAGCCTCCTCATCGTTCGGGAGGTTTGTTAATCCAAACCCCTGCATCACCTCACACATCGCCGCAATCATTTCAGCATCAACGGCAACAGACGCGCTCCCGGCGGCATCCATATCCATTTGTGTGAACTGACGGAAACGCCCCGGATCAGGCTTGTCGGCACGAAATACAGGGCCGATCTGATAACGACGCAAAGGCAGCTTTAATTGATCGGGGTACTGCGCAAGCAGCCTGGCAAATGGCACGGTCAAATCAAAACGCATTGCAATCGGTTCCCGCTCAGGACTCTCAAACTTAAATAGCTGTTTATTAACTTCTTCCCCGCCCGTCCCAATCAGCGTAACCAAATGTTCAAGAATCGGCGTATCCAAGGGGAGAAAGCCGTATTTTTCGTAAACGTGCTTGATTTTTTCCACGACTGCATTTCGTGCAATCATCTCTTCAGGCAGGTGATCGCAAAACCCCTTCAGGGTTTGAGGTTCCACCAATCTTTTGCTGATGATGCTCGACTCTGTCATAAACCTCTCCTCATTGTTTTATGGTACCGGGGACGGGTATCGAACCCATGACCTCCTGATCCACAATCAGGCGTTCTACCACTGAACTACCCCGGCGTTCGACGACTCACCCGTACAGCATATCAATCGGCGCAACCA
>JACPZM010000008.1 GCA_016195485.1 Candidatus Troglogloeales bacterium
ATCAATGGATTATTGGTTGGGCGGATCTTACAGCAGGTCAATTCCTTATTAGGTCTTTTAACGCATCTTTCGACAACACCGCAAACCTATCAGGCCGCAGGATTTTTGAGCCGTGATTGCCAATCCGGACAGGCTTTAAGACCCACTGGCTTATTCCATATACGGGGGTAGCCATGCCTGATATCTCTGGCATATTCAATATAGGGCGACGGGCTCTTTCTGCCCACCAAGCTGCGATTGCAGTCACTTCACATAATATTGCCAATGTGAACACCCCCGGATACAGTCGACAGGAAGCCCTATATGGGACCACTCCGCCATTAAGCGGAAGTTTCGGGACAGGCGTGCAGATAGCGCAGGTGCGATCCGTTGTCGATACGTTTTTGCAACGTCAGATTATTTCGGAACAATCGACCTTGGGGCGATTTGGCGTTGAAAAAGGATTATTGGATCGTGTCGAAGCCATTTTTAGCAGTACAGATGGAGGGATTCATCAGGCGATTAGTAATTTTTTCGATGCTGTGAACGATCTATCCAATAATCCATCCGGCATCGCCGAACGGAACGCGCTTCTTTTAAGCGGGGGAACTCTTTCTCAGACCATTCGTACGGCCGACTCACAGTTAAAATCAATATCACAAGACGTGAATAGCGAAATAGCGGGGCGTGTTGATGAGATCAATCTGCTTGCCGGAAAAATTGCCGATTTAAATAAGCAGATTCGGTTGGTGGAAAATTCCGGAGAGGGGAATACCGCAAACGATTTGAGAGATGATCGGGTTCGTCTTTTGGGGGAACTTTCCGAGAAGATCGGGACCCATTTGTTGGAAGAAGAAGGAGGGGATATTACGGTAACAGTCGGAAGTGGGGGGGCGGCTGTTGCGCTTGTTTCAGGAGAACATGCCCATTCCCTCTCAACTGTTGCGGACGAGGATAATTCGGGATTTTCCAAAATCCTGTCTAGTGGCGGCACCGATATCACGCATGCTATCGCGGATGGACGGCTACGTGGTTTGATCGAACTGCGCGATAACCTCTTGCCGACTTATACCGATCGGCTTGACAAACTGGCCGCCTCTATAGTGTTTGAATGGAATGCCCAGCATAAAAAGGGGTTTGACCTTGCAGGCAACGCTGGCGGCGATTTCTTCTCGCCTTTAAAGTCTGTTCTGGGTAGTGTGGATGAGACAAATACCGGCACCGCGCAAGTCGTTGTGACGGCGGCCCCGCTACCGGATAACACGCCTCCCGGATCGACATTTGATTCTTACGAGCTTTCTTTTTCCGATGGGAAGTTTACGATTAAAAATCTGGATACAGGGGCGTCGACCACCGATCTTTCGGTGCCATTTGAAGGGCTTGATATTGTCATCACTGGAGAGGCAGCCGAGGGGGATCGGTTTCAGATTACTGTCGATCGGGCGGGTAGCTATAAAGGTCTGGCCGAAACAATTGATGTTGCATTGTCTGATCCTGCTTTGATTGCGGCTGCTCCGTCTGCTGACGAGGTTCCGGGTGGGAATGGGAATGCAATTTTATTAGCCCAATTGCAGGACAAACAGGTCTTTTCTCTGAATTCCACGTTTCAGGGTTTTTTTGCCGATTTTACGGGAGAGGTCGGCGCCCGTGCGAAACTTTCGCAACAGAATCTTTCTGTGGAAGAGGTTCTTTCGCAGAAATTAGATACGATGAGGGAAGAGGTATCTGGGGTTTCTTTGGACGAAGAGACGACAAACTTGATTTCCTTTCAGAGGGCTTATCAGGCAGCGGCAAAGCTTGTTACCACGGCCGATGAGTTGTTACAGACGGTTATAGAGATGAAGCGATAGGGATGAACCCCCCTGCCCCCCCTTATCAGGGGGGTCATTTTCTCCTCCCCTAGTAAGGGGAGGTTGGGAGGGGTTTGTGGGAATGGGATCAAGAGGGAAGCAAAATGCGCGTTTCAGAAAAGATGCTTTTTGATTCAAACACGAGGGGCCTTCGGCTGAATGCGAGCGCTTTATTAAAAGCGCAAGACAGGGTTTCTTCGGGTAAAAAGGTCTTGAGTCCATCGGATGACCCGATCTCCGCCACCCGGATTTTAAATTTTAACAAAACGATTGCCCAAGTTGATCAGCATTTGAAAAATATGGACGAGTCCGAGCGGTTTCTTTCGGCAAGCGAATCGGTTTTAAGCGGGGTGGCAGGGCGGATTGATCGCGCCTCGGAATTGGCGGTGGGTATGACCAATCCGTCGAATAATCCAGAAGATCGGAAGATCGCGGCGGCTGAAGTGAAGCAGATTTTTGAAGAGCTGACCGCAATGGCCAATACGGTGCATAACGGGCAACATATTTTTGCTGGAAATAAGACTGCAACACCTCCCTTTGATTTCGAGAAGAAGTGGCAGGGACAATATGTCGGAACCACCCTGAAATCGGATCTCTTTCCTATCACGATCGACAGCAGTAACGATAGTCTCAATGTAACCGTAGATGGGATTAACATTCAGGTAACGTTGACCCCCTCTGACGATTATAGCCGAGAAGGTCTTGCAGAGGAGATAGAGACGAAGATCAATGCTCATCCCGATCTCGCGGCAAAATCCGCTTCGGTTTCGGTTGCATTTGTTCCGGATGATCCGGAGGAGAACCCGGATACCAGTCCCGGCCATTTTGTCATTACTTCTAATATGACTGGCGGCCGATCGTCGGTCACACCGAATTTGGCGGTTGGTATACGGATTGGCTTGGGACTAAACGATGAGTTGACGATACCCATCGGTGAGAATTCCGTTACCGTTACGTTAGCCGATGGTCTTTACCGAGATGGCGCGGAACTCGCGAAGGAACTGAAAACCAAACTAAAAGAAGTGGGAGAAACCGCTGAAGTGCAATTTGATACGGACCATTTTCTGATTACCCCTTTGGGGGGATCTCCTTTTGTCTTAGCCTCTCCAGTCTCGCTTGCTTTTGGGGATGCGCGTAGCGTGTTAGGTTTATTGAGTGGGAAAAGTCAGCTTTCGGGGGAGAACCAGTCTCTTGATGAGCAGTATTTTCAGGGCGATGCAGGCGAGATATCGGTATTGGTGGAACCGGGGGTGAGATTGGCAAAAAATATCCCTGGGAGTCGGGTTTTTAACGGCGGGGCTAACGGAGTTGATATCTTCTCGAGTCTCTTGAACCTTCAAACAGCATTAGAAACCAGTAATATTGTGGGGATTCAGACAGCGGTAGCCGATATGGAAAAGGCGACTGAACAGGTTAGCAGCGAGAGGGCCACGATAGGACTACGATTAAATCGTTTGGACACAACCAAAGTCAGGCTTGAAGATTTTAAGTTTTTAACCACTGAATCTAAATCAAAAGAAGAAGATATTGATCTGGCGGAAGCGATTTCAGAGCTAGCACAGCAACAAAATGCGTTGGCCGCCAGCCAATCTGTGCTGGCGAGAATTCTACAGCAGCCCACGCTTTTAAGTTTTTTACGGTAATCTTCTACTTCCTATAAACAAAATTTTGAGTTAATGGACAAAATTAGTTGCTGTTTTTGATGAAACGTGGCGAAAGACTGACCCTCGTCTCGGCGTAGGATGAAACAATCCCTTATAAAGCCAAAACATCTTCCCACAGGTGGAACCATCGGCGTGATTGCCCCGGCAGGAAAGGTTGATCTTGCCGACTTAAGTCGCGGGGTCGCATCTCTTGAACAGGCCGGATTTAAAGTAATTTTAGGCAATCATATAGAAAAAAGCCATCGGTACTTCGCAGGATTAGACCGTGAACGGGCAGACGATTTTTTGGGAATGATGCAAAACGAATCGGTTGATGCTGTTTTTTGCTCCCGCGGTGGATCAGGATCGGCCCGCATAATTCCTTATATTGACGAAAGAAATCTTCTTCCTCCAAAAATATTTGTCGGATGCAGTGATGTAACGACTCTTCTTGTTTACCTCTCCCAAAAACATGGCTTTGTTACATTTCATGGCCCCATGATCGCCGCACAGTTGGGATCAATCGCAGGCGGTGCTTCGATCTCCTCCCCACTCGAACATCTCCTTCAAGTTTTATCAGGAGAGAAGTTGGAAATGAGTGCGCCCGGCGTAATTTCACTTAAACAAGGCTGTGCAGACGGAATCCTGACAGGGGGATGCCTTACGCTCCTTTGTACGACCATTGGCACTGCTTATGAAATTGATACGAACGATCGGATCTTATTTATTGAAGATATTGGGGAGGCCCCGTACCGCATCGATCGGATGTTGAACTATCTTAAAACATTGAAAAAGTTTGATAATATTCGGGGTTTAATCGTCGGACAAATGAAGGATTGTAATCCTGATCTCTTGCCAGAGATTATACTTGAAACCGTTTACGATTTTGATTTTCCAATTTTGTTTTCTTTTCCATCTGGGCATGGAGATTCCCTGTTTACTCTTCCATTTGGAACCTCTGTTAAAATGGACACGAACAAGAAGACTATAACATTGCGTTCCTCTGCAGTTTCATTAGAATAGCACTATTTTTCCGCCTTAACGGCAAAATTGGCGCTGTCAATGCCCGTAAACCACTTCTACCCCCCCCCTTTTCCGCCATTTTCAATCAGGCACAAAAAATGCTTTTCTAAAATATGTGAGATTTGGGAGGAATTTCGTTAAGGTTTTAATAGAAAAGAACCGATAAGCTAATGTAAGGAGGCTGATATGCATTGCGAACGTTGTTCAGGACAAATGACATACGAAAACTTTTACGGTTGGGAATCGGATGCGGTTTGGTTCTACCCGGGTTGGCGCTGCGTTCACTGTGGGGAAGTTGTAGATCCGGTCATCTATCTGAACCGTCGTCTCAATAGCCAACATTTCTGGAAGGACGAAGAAACCCCAAGAGGAACACCGATCCTTCCACTGGAAGTGGTCATGGGTCATCCGGCCTACGCGTCTGTCGCTGATGAGATCAAAGACGATTTTTAGGATCCGCGATAAAATAACAGGCGCTCAAGCCACTTTGTAATAGACCCAGGGTTCTCTTTCGGCGTAGTAACGGTCTTCTCGAAAGTTAAGCCGGCTGCGGACGTCAGAGAACTTCTTCCTTTGAAGCTTTGTGGCCAGATCGGAAAGCGCTTCTTCTGTGGTGGGATACTCACTTGATTCAAGTGCGAGCCCCTCATAGCGGAAAGTGCCTTTGTAGCCGTTTTCATCCACGTCAATTTTCGCGTCTCGACTAAACATTCTCCCAGTGGGGTCAACCCCCTCCATCTGGTGCAGTTCAAACATCATCGCAAGTCTTCTCCTTGTTGCTGTGTGTGATTCTGCCAAAAACTTTTATGAAAATCAATACAGCCTCTCGTGCTGAAGTTTTTGTAATGTTAGGAGTCGCGTCAAAATAACTTGCACAGTCGGTAGGCGGTGCCCCATCCCGTCGGCGGCCAATCCATCCAGACTGGCGTTGTTGCTCGTCGCTTACATACCAAGATGCAAAATAAGCACAATCTCTTCTTTTATGCGCTCGGGGGCTTGTGCTTTAGCGCGTATTCTCCATATTGTGCAATGAGTTTCGCAATGAGGCCGGTCCAGCCTGTTTGATGGCTGGCGCCAAGACCGGCCCCGTTGTCTCCATGAAAATATTCGTAAAAAAGAATATAGTCCTTAAAGTTCGGATCAGTTTGAAATTTATTCGTGTCGCCATGGAGCGGTCTTCGTGCAGAGCGATCTTTAAGAAAAATGTTCACCAATCGATTGGAAATCTCCGTTGCAACCTCCCATAGCGTTGCATCTTTTCCGGAACCAGTTGGGCACTCCACTTTGTAGTCATTTCCCAAGTAATGGTGGAATTTCTGAAGCGACTCAATGATTAAATAGTTAAGCGGAAACCAAATGGGCCCTCTCCAATTTGAATTTCCGCCAAACAGCGTGCTTCCCGATTCTGCCGGCTCATAGTCAACACGAGAGGTCTGCCCATCTACATTGAAAATATACGGATTCTTCTTGTGAAATTTTGACAAGGAACGAATCCCATAAGGACTTAAAAAACGCGTTTCATCCAGCATCCGATGCAATATTCTTCGCAATTTATGGCGGCTGACAATAGAGAGAATTCTGCGCTGTCCAACGCCAGGCTCTTCCATAGAAGCAATATTCTTCGCAAGATCAGGACGGTTTTTAATAAACCACTCCAATCGTTTTTTAAATCCCGGACAGGCGTTTAACAGATCCGGCTCAATTGTCTCAATGGCAAAAAGGGGAATTAAGCCCACCATAGAGCGCAACTTTATTTTCATGTGTTGACCATCTGGGAGGTGCAGGGCATCGTAGTAAAAACCATCTTCCTCATCCCACAGTCCGGACTCTTCTTCTCCCCATGCATTCATCGCGTGCGCAATGTAGAGAAAATGTTCAAAAAACTTACTGGCAATATCCTCATAGCTGGGATTGGTTTTGGCTAATTCGAGCGAGATGGTCAACATATTCAAGCAATACATGCCCATCCAACTTGTTCCATCGGATTGTTCGATTCGTCCTCCTGATAGCAGTTTCACATTACGATCAAAAACACCGATATTATCGAGGCCTAAAAATCCGCCCTCAAAAATATTGCTTCCGTCCATATCTTTTCGATTAACCCACCATGTGAAATTAAGAAGAAGTTTCTGGAAGACCCGCTCCAGAAAATAGGTGTCCCCCTTTCCCGTCCTTTTCTTGTCAATTTTATAGATTCGCCAAGCGGCCCATGCATGAACGGGAGGGTTGACAGACCTGAAATCCCACTCGTAAGCAGGAATCTGGCCGTTCGGGTGCATGTACCACTCGCGGGTCAGCAAGACCAGTTGGTTTTTGGCAAATTCCGGATCGATCATCGCGAAAGGAATCAGATGAAAAGCCAAGTCCCATGAGGCATACCAAGGGTATTCCCATTTATCCGGCATAGAAATAATATCGTTATTGTATAGGTGAATCCATTTTGCGTTTCGGCCTCGCTTTCGTTCTTCGGGGGGCGGTGGATTCCTCTCGTCTCCTTTGAGCCAGTCTTCGACCACATAGTAATAAAATTGTTTACTCCAAAGCATCCCCGCAAACGCTTGCCGTTGCACAGTTCGTAGTGCATCGCTAAGCGTCTCTGGCATGATTCCCTCATAAAATAGATCGGCTTCCTGTTTGCGAATTTGAAAAATTGCGTCAAATTCTTTGCCTAGCGGATCCACACTGTTTTTGTCTCTGTTTAAGCGAAGACGCACCCGACTATACTTCCCCGAACCAATATTAAGAAGGTAGTGAGGAGAGCATTTTGTTCCTGTTCTTCCAAGATTGATACGCTCTTTTTTACCTACGATAATATAGTCATTGATCCCATCTTTAACATAAGGAGCGCTATTTGGTTTTCCAAAAAGACGTCTATAATTTGTTTCGTTTTCTGTAAAGAGAATGGCTGAAGGCGCTTCACAATAGAGTTGCATTTGCCCAAGTTCCGGGTGGCTTGCCGATACCGTGGCGATTTCGGGATTCTCGCTCATGACTTTCAGGCACGGTTTCGCAATATCGGGGTCGTACACCCAGCTATTACGAAACCAGAGGGTTGGCAAAAGGTGAAGGATATGCGATTCCGGGCCGCGGTTCCATACCGTAATATCAATTAGAATATCATCCGCCGACCCTTTTGCGTATTCCACAAAAATATCAAAATACCGATCGTCATCGAAGATGCCGGTGTCGATGAGTTCAAACTCCGGTTTTGTTCGGTCCCGAAGGTGGTTCTCTGTAACGAGCCTGTCATAAGGATAGGCGCTCTGCGGATACTTATAAAGGAATTTCATGTAGGAATGGGTCGGCGTGTTATCCAAATAATAGTAATACTCTTTGACATCTTCACCGTGGTTTCCCTGATTCCCGGTAAGGCCAAAAAGTCGTTCCTTAAGATATGGATCCTTCCCGTTCCAGAGTGCGAGGGCAAAGCAAAGACGCTGATGATTGTCTGAAATCCCCGCAAGGCCATCTTCTCCCCAACGATAAGTACGGGATCGGGCTTGATCGTGCGTAAAGTAGTCCCAGGCGTTGCCGGAGGCGCTATAATCTTCCCGGACAGTCCCCCATTGCCGTTCCGAAAGATAAGGGCCCCATTGCCGCCAATGCGCCGTCTTTTCTTTGGCTTCCAAAAGCCTTTTTTCTTCTTCTGTCATGGGACGTTTTTATGCTTTATGGTATTTAATCGCTGTTCGGCAAGATTCTGAAATCGCTCGTAGAGATCCGGAAAGTAGGCGAGCAGGGCGGCAAAGTCCGCTCTCTTCACGCCCACAAGGGTTCCCTTTGTGCGACCCCGCACTGTTGCAGATCTTGGTTGTTTTGAGAGAAGGGCCATTTCACCAAAATACTCTCCTGGCCCCAGAGTTGCCAAAACCGTCTGGCGTTCAGCACTATCCTTCTTTGAAACCTCTACCTCTCCCTCGGTGATGATATACATCCGGTCGCCAATATCACCCTGCTGGATGATCGTATCCCCAGCCTCAAATCTTTCACTGGCGAAAGACTGGGGGGGCAAAATCTTGAGCTGAACGATATCGGGCGGTATCAGAATGTCCAAGAGCCAGTCTAGTCCTACCCGCAGTTTCCGATCGATTCCGGGGAGTTTCATGAGGTAAACCGTTCTCCAGACCAGCCATGCCAGTATTCCTGAAAATTTGATCCCCATAACCTCCGCGACGGCTGAATAATGACCTAGCGAACTTAATTTTCCAAATCCCGGAAAGGCAAATGGCGCCATTTTGTTTCCGTTGCCGCGAATAGTTAGATAGATATTTTTTGCTGCATATTCTGCTTCTCGAACTGCAAACTGAGCCGTTGGCGGACAGTCTTCCCCGTTGATCCGATTCCGAATAAAGGCACAATCCCCTAGCGCCCATACACCGGGTTGACCCAAGACCTCCAGATATTCATTTACAATGACTCGTCCGCGCTTGTCTTTTGCGACAGGGAGTGCCATCATCAGGGGATGAACCCCTGCGGGCACTGTAGAGACCAATGTTCGTGTTGGGAGCTTGCTCCCATCGCTCAGATACAGTGCCTCGGCGGTGGCTCCTTCCGTCGCTGTTTTAAGCCGAATCTCCATACCCTTTCGTTGCAGCAGGGTATGGGCATAGGATGCCAAACCTTCACTCATTTCCGGCAGGATACGGGTTCCCCGATTGATTAAAATTGTTCGGATCTCCTTGGGCATGATCTGTTTGTAATTGCGGGCAGCTTGTCTCAAAAAATCGTTCATGGCCGCAGCAACCTCGACTCCCGAGAACCCACCCCCAATGATGACATAGGTCAGGAGTTGTCGCCGTAACGCTTGATCCTCCTCGATATTCGCTTCTTCCAGTGTGTAGAGAAGGTGATTTCGTAACGCAACGGCGTCGCCAAGATTTTTAAAGGGGAAAGCGTGTTCTTGAAAGCCGGGGGAACCGGAAAAATCTGTAGTGGTCCCAGGCGCAAGAACTAGATAGTCGTAATGAATCATGCTCGGCTTGGGTCGCACACCGGGGCTCGTCACAATCACTTTCTCGTCCAGATCAATGGTCTGCGCTTCCCGAGTATAAAGGGTCGCTCTTGGGCAGAGCCTCCGAATAGGCGTCACCGTGTGCATAATACTGATACTGCCCAAGATGACATCGGGCAACATCGGTTGAAAGACAAAATAATTTTCCCGATTAATGAGAATAATTTCGACATGATCTGAATCTTTCAGGAGGCGATCAAGCGCCATCGCCGTATAAATCCCCGCAAATCCTCCTCCGATAATGACGACTCTTTTGCGTTGTCCCCCAGTCACAGAGATCCTCCTTTTACTGACTCCTGATAAGCCTGCCTGCAACAAGATATCAGAGAATGGCCAGTCTAATCTTTATAGGAGGAGTTGTAAACGGTTCGCATTGCCCCATGTCAAGCCAATTTTAATCGGATTTATCGACGAGTAGACAGTGTGGCCTTTTGTCGATTTCGAGGGGTTTATTTTATTATCAGTTCTCTGGATTGACCGAGATGGACTTGAAGTTATTGGAGAGGCTGGACGAGCTTTACACTGAGAATCCGATGCGAGGGACACGTCGTATGAGCAAGGCTTTGAGGAAGCGATTTGGTTTTGAGGCAGGCCGGGACAAAGTGAGGCGCCTGATGCAAATCATGGGTGTTGCTGCGATTTACAGGGTGAACCACTGCCTACCGTCCGAAGAAGAACTTGTCTCTTTCAAATCAATTGCACAAGAAATATCCTTACCTGCTTCGGGGTGTTGAGGTCACGCGTACGAATCATTTTTGGAGCACGGATATAACATACATTCGCTTGAAAAAGGGGTTTGTCTATCTGATCTTCAAACCTATCAATACGCTTTTCACAAAGCCTATCAAGCCATTCCCATGTTGCCGGCCAGACACTATTTAGAAAATCCGTTTATATATCGTGTCAATCTCTTTGAGATACGCTTTAGGCTCAAAGCATGACAAGAGTTCTTTCTTTGTCAATCGCTTCAAAAGAACCGGATGCGACAAAACCGCTTTTTTAAAGCAGTCTCCCTGCGTCGCGGCAATTTCTTGCACAATCTTATACCCATCTTCCCGTTTCATCCCCTTTTTAATCAACAACAGCAACACCTTCTGTGAATAGACAATCCCGCCGCTTTTCTCCATGTTCTCGGCCATCTTATCAGGATAAACAGCAAGCCGTTTTACAATCCCTGTAAACCGATTCAACATATAATCCAAAAGAATCGTCGCGTCTGGGAGGATAATCCGCTCTACGGAGGAATGAGAGATATCCCGTTCATGCCATAGCGGAACATTTTCAAGGGCGGCCATCGCATGAGACCGAATGACGCGGGATAAGCCGCACAGATTCTCGCACCCAATCGGGTTCCGTTTATGCGGCATCGAAGAAGACCCCTTCTGCCCCGTCTCAAACGGCTCCTCCACCTCCATCACCTCGGTTCTCTGCAAATGCCGAATCTCCGTTGCGAACTTCTCAATGCTTGCGGCAATAAGCGCAAGCGTCTGTATAAAATGGGCATGCCGATCGCGTTGAATAATCTGATTGGCGACCGATTCCGGGACCAGCATCAGCTTTCCCAGAACAGTCGCCTCAATTGAGGGAGAAATATGTGCATACGTCCCCATCGATCCTGAAATTTTTCCAAAAGAAATCTCTTCCTTTGCCCGAATCAGACGCGCAAGGTTCCGAGCTGTTTCTTCATGCCAGAGCGCCATTTTAAGACCAAAGGTAATCGGCTCGGCGTGCATTCCATGAGAGCGCCCCATCATGATCGTCTCTTTATGCCGAGCCGCTTGTTCCCGCAAAACTTTCATGAAAGCCGTAAGGTCTTCTATCAAAATATCGGCGGCCTTTAGCAAGACAACGGCCAGCGCTGTATCGGTAAGATCAGACGAAGTCATTCCCCAATGAAGATATCGGCCTGCTTCCCCCACCTTTTCCGTAATGGACGAGAGAAAGGCAATGACATCATGCTTGACCTCTTTTTCCAGTTGGTCAATTCGCCTGATATTTATTTTGGCCTTTGACCGGATCGTAAAATACGCCTCTTGCGGAATCGTTCCCTCGTTGGCCAAGGCCTCGCAAACCAAAAGCTCAATCTGAAGCCAAACGGCATAACGCGCCTTCGTGTTCCAAAGCGCAGCCATGTTGGGCCGGGAATATCGTGCAATCATGAGCTATTTGCCAACCCCTTCTAACTTCCCCTGATCAGGGGGGGACAAACCTGCGGTAACGCGTGATGGATGGCGTCGAGTATGCCATTTACAAAGGCCCCGGAGTTTTCGTTGCCATATTTTTTCGCAATATCGACTGCTTCGTTGATGACCACCTTTGCAGGGGTCTCCCCTCCGTAGACCATCTCAAAGATCGCTATGCGTAGGATATTCAGATCAACAATGGCCATGCGTTCTGTTTTCCAGCGCTCTGCGCGCTCTTTGATCGTTTTATCAATATCAAAGCGATACCGCAATACCCCCGCGACAATACGATTGCTAAAATCGGTGCAGTCATGGTTAGGATCAAGCTTGATAAGGGAATATGAAATGGCTGCGCCTTTCTCACTAAAGTTTTGCTGAAAGAGGATTTGTAACGCCGCTTCTCGCGCCGATCGGCGATCACCCATGTTGCTTATCCTCCTTCAGTTTCTGATACAACAGGCCCATCTTGATCGCCGTATCTGCCGCATCCGCCCCTTTATTCGTTTTGATACTGGATCGAGCCATTGCTTGTTTCGTCGTTGCTGTCGTCAACACACCAAAGATCGCAGGCAACCCACACACAAGCGACACCTGGCCAATGCCGCGGCTCACCTCGGCACAGATATATTGAAAATGTGCTGTCTCGCCTTCAATGACGGCGCCCAGACAAATCAGGGCGTCAAAACATGATAATCGCCCCATCTGCATTGCCACCCCCGGAATCTCAAACGCCCCCGGCACTTCCACCACTTCAATATTGCCCGAAGGAACCCCCGCCTTTTTGAGCGTGTCCAATGCGCCCTTTAAAAGCCGTTCCGAAATACGGGCATTAAACCGGCTGACAATAACCCCAAAACGCAACCCCCGCTTAATACCAACTCTCTCTGCCTCTGCTTTCACCAAAGAGGGGGACTCCTTCTCTTGACTTAAAGGATGGGCTGGGAGGGATTGCCTCTGTCCCCTCCTGCTCACACCTTCTCCAGAATATGACCCAGTTTCTTTTTTTTGATCTGAAGGTAATCGATATTTTTCTCATGAGGGGCTGTTTCAATAGAAATTCGTTCCACCACTTCCAAGCCATATCCTTCTATGCCGACAATTTTTCTCGGATTGTTCGTCAGGAGGCGAATTTTATGAACGCCCAAATCGGCCAATATCTGCGCGCCAATTCCGTAATCCCTTAAATCGGGTTTAAACCCCAACGCGAGATTGGCGGATACCGTGTCGTGTTCCCCTTCGCCCTCTTGTAGGGCGTACGCCTTGATCTTATTGATTAAGCCAATGCCGCGTCCCTCTTGATTCAAATAAAGCAGAACCCCTTTCCTCTCCTGTCCGATTCGCCGCATCGCCTCTTTGAGTTGCTCGCCGCAATCACATCGTTTTGAGCCAAAAATATCTCCCGTCACACAGCCAGAGTGAACACGAACCATTGTCTCATCCCCTTGTTCAATCTTCCCCTTGACAAGGGCAATATGCGCTTCATGGTCAACTGCGTTTTGATAGACAATGGCATGGAACTGTCCACAATCGGTTGGCAATGTTGCTTCCGCAACACGGCAAACCAGCGACTCTTGCCGCATCCGATACGCAATTAAATCCCGAATGGTAACGACTTTCAGGCCGTGTTTTTTTCCAAACTCAAGCAGTGCGGGCACACGCGCCATAGAGCCGTCTTCATTCATAATCTCACAGATGACGCCCGCAGGATTCAGTCCTGCAAGGCGGGCCAGATCAACCGATCCTTCCGTTTGACCGGCTCGTTTTAATACCCCGCCTTTCTGCGCCTGAATGGGAAAAACATGCCCCGGACGGGCAAGATCAGACGACCTCGCACCCGGATGAATTACCGTTTGAATGCTGACCGCCCGATCTTTCGCGGAAATGCCAGTCGCAATACCTTTCATGGCGTCAATTGAGACGGTAAATGCAGTTCCAAACGCAGAGGTGTTCTCTGAAACCATCGGTGTAAGATTCAGCTCTTGGCATTTTTCGACTGTCAAGGTGAGACAGATCAGCCCCCGACCATGCTGTGCCATAAAATTAATCGCCTCGGGCGTCACCTTCTCAGCTGCGATCACTAAATCACCTTCGTTTTCACGGTCCTCATCATCAATTAAGATCACCATTCTCCCCTGTTTCAGTTCGGAAATGGCATCTACTATCGTATGAAATTCCATTTTAAAGGCTTGTGGCATGGGCTTGGAGATAAGAAGCAACCCCTTCTGCATTCTCTTTCATTGCGGGTTTTCCCTTCTGCCAGCCTGCAGGACAAACCTCTCCACTTTGTTCGGCAAACTGTAAGGCATCCACCATTCGAATCATTTCATCCACGTTCCTGCCTAATGGAAGATTGTTCACAACTTGATGCTGCACAATCCCAGCCTTGTCAATCAGGAACGAACCTCGAAGCGCAAGACCCTCAGGGTTTTCGATACCGTAAGATTGCGTGATGGTATGCTTAATATCTGCCACTAACGGAAATTGAATGGGGCCGATACCCCCCTTCTCAAGAGGCGTCTTTCGCCAAGCGGCATGGGTGTGTTTCGAGTCAACAGAAACACCCACAACCTGCACTTGTCTCTTTTTAAATGCGTCAATGCGGTGGTTATGGGCGATAATCTCCGTTGGGCAGACAAAGGTGAAATCAAGGGGATAAAAAAAGAGGACAACGTATTGTCCCCTCAAATCCGACAATCGGAAGTTTTCTTGAATGGAGCCGTCCAGCATCACTGCCGGGGCTGTAAAATCAGGCGCTTCTTTCGCTACGAGTACGTTCATTTTTTTCTCCTTGTTTTATTTAGATCTACCCCAATAAATCGGCTTTAGCCGCAAAAATAAAGTCGCTTTCCGTCAAGCCGTTTATCTTGTGTGTCCAGACGGTCAGTATTACTTTTCCCCACGCAAGATGAATATCGGGATGATGACCCTGTTCTTCGGCCATTTCACCAACGGCAACGGTAAAATCAAGGCCCTTTTTAAAACCCGGAAACAAAAATTCCCGCTCGAGATGATGCTCGTCAATCACCCTCCATTCCGGGCTGATCTGGCCCAAGAGCCTAATAATTTCTTCCCCTTTTAGAGGAGGAACACCGCCCCTGCATGGAATACACTCTTTTTTTGAAAGCAAACTGTCAATCTCTGAACCCCTATCGTTTGATTTACAACCGCAGGCTATCAAAGCCTCTGATTTTAGTCAACCACCGGGTCAATTTTTGTGTTTGAATTGATGCGGGTGTCAGGCGGGATTAGACGGATTCAGATATTGAGACAATTCAGATTGCGGCAAACGGCGAAATACCCTCCCCTTTGCTGACCGAGATAAAATTGCCACTTCCAACCCTTCGGTGTTTAATTTCTGACCAGTCACCTCCCCCATCGCCGCAACGCAGGATACAACAACCTCCGCCAACGAAGAAGCCGAAGGTGTAGTCACATAGCGGCTCTTCAGCTTGGCCAGAACCGATTCTGATTTCCCTCCAATGACGGTAAATCCCTTTTCATCAAAGATTGATCCGTCAAAAGAAACCCGATAGATCTCGTTCGGATCATCGTCCATGCCCACCGCCACAACGAGAATTTCCACCTCCAGCGGTTTAATCTCTTGGCTAAAAACGGTTCCCAACGCCTGCGAGTAGGCATTCACGAGCGATTTCGCGTTCACATCGTCCCGGCTATATAGAAACCCTTTCATGTCGGCGTGCCGAATGCCGGCCTTGCGTAGGTTCTCAAACTCGCTGTACCTGCCCGCGCCTGCAAATGCGATCCGATCGTACACCTCCGAGATTTTATTAAGCGAGCTGGGATTATCCGCAACCAAAACAACCCCCTCATTGTATTCCATGGCCGCAATCGATCTTCCCTTCGCGATCCCTTTTTTGGCATACTCCGCCTTATCCTGCATCATTTGTTCGGGGGAAACATAATAAGGGAGCGGCATTCTTTTATCCTCCTTGTTGTGATCTGGCAATAAGTTGATTGAGTCTTGTTCTTAATTCATCATCTGAAAGCGACGAAACCCCTTCTTTAGTAATCACCTTGACAGTCGGAAATATCCCTCGGATTAAATCGGGGCCACCTGTAGCCACATCGGCCTCTGCGGCATCATAGAGCGCTTCAATCGCGACTGTGATTGCCTCCTCACGCGGAAGGTCTTTTTTAAAAATCTTTTTCATGGAACCGCGGGCATCTTTTCCGCCCGATCCAATTGCGTAGTATTCCGCCTCTTCGTATTGGCCCCCGGCGACATCGTATTTGTAGATGCGACAACTTTGCCGTTTCACGTCGTAACCGGCAAAAATAGGCATAACAACCAATCCCTGCATTGCCATCGGGAGATTTCCTTTAATCATGGCTGCAAGTTTACTGGCCTTGCCCTCCATTGATAGTTTCAATCCCTCCAGTTTTTCATAATGTTCCAACTCCACGCGAAGGAGACGAACCATTTCCATACAAGGCCCCGCTGCGCCAGCAATGGCGATGACTGAAGTTTCATCTACCGCGTGCACCTTTTCGATACGGCGCTCCGCAATCGAGTATCCTTCGGTTGCCCTCCGATCCCCGGCAACAATAACTCCGTCTAAAAACCGCAACGCAAGCACCGTTGTTCCATGCGGAACCAACAAGGGGGACACAATCTGCCCTCCGTCCAGCGTGGGGGTTTGGTTTGTCAAACCCTTCGAAGCAAAATGCGACGGAAATCTGTTACTTAATAACTGATGAAAACTTGATTCGGAATCGTTAAATTCTAAACACCTCAAGGGTGTAAATTTTAAAGGTAACTCCATAATATTACTCCCCTCCTTTCTGGACATAATTCTTCACGAACTCCTCGGCATTTTCTTCCAAAACATCGTCAATTTCGTCCATGAGCTTGTCCATATCTTCTTTTAATTTCTTGCCCTTCTCAGTGACCTCTGGATTAGACGCCACATCCTCTTTTTTATCGGTATCCTTTTTCTTATCCCCCTTGCGAACCTGTTTTGACATTTTTAAATCCTCCTGCAACAAACCACCCCTGACCCCTCCTTAACCAAGGAGGGGAAAAGAATTGTCTACTCCCTTTCTTCCTCCCCTCCTATTTCAGGAGGGGCGAGGGGTGGTAAATCCCTACCCCGCAAGCAATGAAAGCAACTCTTCGACGGTCTTCGCCTTCTCTATGATAGGGCCGACCCGTTCTTTGTCTCCCTTGAAAGGGTCCATTAAGGGAACCTTCTTGATCACACCATTGTCCGTATTAAACAAAACAGTTGCCCAACTCGCCGCATAGACATCTTTTGGGAATTTCTTAAGACAGGTCCCGCGAAAGTAGGCGCGGGTTCCTTCCGGAGGCGCCGCTTGTGCGGCCAAGATCGCTTCGGGTGTCAGAAACCGTTCCACATGATTTCCCCGTTCCAACGCATAATAAAGCCCTTTGTCGGAAACCACATCGTGATATTGAAGATCCATCATCGCCACACGAGAATCTTTCCACCCGCACTCATGGCGCTGCATATACGATTCAATGAGATCCAGCTTGATAACCCAGTCAATCTCCCTTGTCAGTTGCCGCGGGTCGTCTTCTAATTGATCTAAGACCTTCCGCCATCGCTCCAAAATTTCTCGTGTGATCGGATCGGCACACTGCGCAAAGTGCGCTTCCGCAGCCGAAAGATACTCCCTCTGAATTTCAATCGCACTCCACGCCACTCCGCGACTTAAGCGAACTTTTTCTTTTACGGTGAGATCACGGGAGATATCCTTGATACTGCGAACCGCGTCATCAAGCTCTACCCCGGAAACTTCCCGACCTTCTTCAATCATCGTCAGAACCAACGCCATCGTTCCCACTTTCAAATAAGTGGTGATCTCCGACATATTGGCGTCCCCCACAATGACATGCAGCCTTCGGAACCGTTTTGGATCAGCGTGGGGTTCGTCCCGTGTATTGATAATGGGGCGCTTCACCATCGTGTTCAAATCAATCAGCACTTCAAAAAAATCTGCCCGTTGAGAAATCTGATACGGAATGAAATCGCTCCTCACATCGGAGCCAACCTTCCCAGACCCCGTAAATATCTGGCGGGTGACTAGAAAAGGAATCAGTTGCGAAGATAGTTTTTCAAATGAAACCGATCGGTCTACGAGATAATTTTCGTGATAGCCGTAGCTATTTCCCTTATGATCGGTATTGTTTTTATAAACTGAAAAGCGACCTTCGCCCTGTTTTCTCCGATTGGCAAACTCAACCGAAAGCTCTAAAATCCGCTCTCCCGCCTTTTCATATAAGACCAACTCCTTGGGGTCGCTGCATTCGGGCGTTGAATATTCGGGATGGGCGCCGTCTACATAGTAACGACCTCCATTGGACAAAGGTTTATTGAGCAGCTTATTGTACTCCGCGCCGGGGCGTTCCCGTTCTCCGTCGGCTTCAAAACCCCGCGCGTCTAAAAGAGGGTTCTCATTCTCGTAATCCCAAAGGGGGGCGGAGGAAAGGGAGTACGGATAACTATTCACCAGGAACATGGAACTGGTCACCGCGTCGGTTCTGCCTTCCCCTTTTAAGACGATACCGAACTCCGTCTCGGTTCCAATAATCTTCTTCATTAGAGATAATGTCCTGTCGTAATGGTCTCTATTGATTTAGTCCCTCCCCCTCCCTCTCCCGCTATGGTGCGAATATGGACGATCTTTTCTCCTTTTCTTCCGGAGATTTTTGCCCAATCATCCGGATTCGTTGTATTGGGAAGATCCTCATTTTCTTTATATTCATCGCGAATAGCACGAATAATATCCTCCTTTTTAATCCCTTTTATTTTTGTGTCAATTGCGCGCTTGACCGCATATTTTTTGGTTCGCGCAACAATTCCTTCAATCATGGCGCCCGACGAGAAATCTTTAAAGTAAAAGATCTCCCGCTCTCCGTTGGCGTACGTCACCTCTAAAAATTTATTTTCCTCCCCCTTGCCATACATCTCCGCGACGGCCAAATCAATCATTTGAGAAACCACCGCAGATGCCGTCACATCCTTTTGAGGATCGTCGTTTCCTTCCGATAGTGCATCAGGATGAAAAGGAAGATCGGCTGTTAGATATTTTCGGAAAATATCGCGGGCGCCCTCTTCATCGGGCCGTTCGATTTTAATCTTCACATCCAGTCTCCCGGGCCGCATAATCGCTGGGTCCAAAAGATCCTGACGGTTGGAGGCGCCAATAACAATCACGTTTTTCAACCGTTCCAATCCATCGATTTCCGAAAGAAATTGAGGGACAATAGTCGATTCGGTATCCGACGAGATTCCCGTTCCCCGCGTTCTGAAAAGGGCATCCATTTCATCAAAGAAGATAATCACAGGGTTCCCCTCTTCGGCATGTTCCTGCGCCTTTTTAAATATCTCCCGGATTTGCCGTTCGCTCTCCCCCACATACTTATTCAAAAGTTCCGGCCCCTTCACATGAAGAAAAAAATTGCGAACCTCGTGTCCAGCCCGGCCCTTCAGCTTTGCGCCAATAGAGCTTGCGACCGCCTTCGCGATGAGTGTCTTGCCGCATCCGGGAGGGCCATACAATAAAACCCCCTTTGGCGCAGAGAGCTTATGTTCGGCGTACAGTTCTGGATAGAGAAACGGCAGTTCCACGGCATCACGAATCTGTTCTAACTGAACCGCAAGTCCGCCAATATGCTCGTAAGTAACATCCGGAATTTCTTCTATAACCACCTCTCCCACGTCCGATTTAGGAAGTTTCTCGAGAATAAAACCGGACGCTTCATCATAAAGAAGATTGTCCCCGACGGAAAGATGTTCCATCATCATCGGTTCAGATAACGTAACAACACGATCCTCGTCGGTGCGCAGTGTGACAATGGCGCGTCCCTCTCCCAAAAGATCTTTCAGGAATACCACCTCCCCTTGCGTATCAAATGGGCGCACTTCAATCGCATTTAAGGCTTCATTCAGAATGACTTGTTGCCCTCTCTTGAGATCTTTGGTAGAAATATCAGGATGAAGATTCACTTTCATCTTCCGGCCTGACACGATCACAGAGACCGTGCCATCTCCTTCCGAGCCTGCATAGACGGCATAACTCGCAGGGGGAGCAGTTAGTTTTTCAACCTCTTTTTTAAGGACTTCAATATGGTTTTTAGCCTCTCCCAGCGCCCCTGTCAGTTTTTCATTTTGCTTTAATGCCTGTGACAGAACCGACCGCGACTGACGCAACTCTTTGAGTTCCTCTTCCATGGCGCAGGATTGTATAAGCAGTTTTTCAATCTCGCGTTCGTACTCGGCGATCTTTGCCTCTTTGTCTCCGCCGCCGAAATGTTCAGAAAGCTTCTTCATGGCGCTCCCTACCTGTTTGTCATTCCCGAACTATCGGGAATCTGGTTTTTAAACCGTTTAAAAATATTTCTTACCAGCATCCCCCAGTCCAATTTTATCATCTCCCTTCAAGAAGCGTCAAATCCTCGCATCGTTGCCTTAATCTGATAATGCTTGTCTTTTGGATCAAAGTTTTCAATGGGGTGTTCTGGATCAAGGCACAAAAACGCCATCACGCCGAGGAAAACCAGTGTGGCCGCGGTACAATAAAGGGCCGTATAGCCAAATCCATTGACCATTAACCCAAAGAGGGGGGACCCCAACAACGCGCCTAAATCAAACACCAAGGTATATAAGGTCATAAAACCTCCCCGATAGGGTTCGCCACCACGGGAGATGATAATAGCGGAAAGAATGGGGAAGACCAATCCATGGCCCAAACCGCAGAAAATTCCACTGACAATTAAACCTCCTGTTGATGGCAAGAGAACAATCATCGCGATTCCCAATGCCAATGAACACAATGCCGGGGCGAGCGCCCGTTTGGGGCCATAATGTTCCGGCCAATCCCCGCCGATGAGGCGAATGCTGATTGCGGAAATAGTATAGGCCAGAAAAAAATAAGAAACCTGGTGTAACATGACTGTCTGGGCATACGGTTTTGAGAAAACCATGAAAGAGGTAAGCCCCAACGAGAATAAAAATGTTGTGAGAAAGGGAATCCGCAGATCTGGGTGTAACGCCCTTTTCCAAAATCGTTCCACAGAGATCTCCCGTTTCTCCTCTACAGGCTCCCGGATAAAATAGGAGAGAAAGAGTGATATCCCAGATAGGATGGCGCAAAGGATAAAGAGATATTGGTAGCCTCCAAGGCTCACCATTTTCTCCGCGAGCGTTACGCCAATGGTTCCGCTTAATTGGCCGGAAATGCCGAAAAGGGCAATTCCGGAAACCCGTCGTGAAGGAGGAGAAAGATCAGCCGCCAGCGTAAAAAAAGTAGCCATCAATATTCCGGTCGCACACCCATGCAGGAGCCGAACGGAAAAAAGCGCCCATCCTAAACGATTCGGTAATAAGTAGAGCAGGTGCGTTATCAGAAAGATCATTCCACCGATCAGGAGATAAACTTGCCGTCCATTCTTATCCATCAGGTGCCCTACAAATGGGCGAACCATCACACCGGACAATGAAGCGCCCGCCATAAAAAGTCCCATATGGAAAGGATCAGCCCCCAACTCCTGAAGATGGGCCGGGAAAAGGACATAAGGCCATAAGGCCAACCCGAAAAAAAGGTGCGCCAGGAAAAGTAGAGAAAAGTCCCGCGTAAAGAGTAGAGAGAGCGAGGAACTATTTTCAGAGGCTCGCGTCGCCCCCTCCATTGGCAAAGCCAATGGAAGCCTTCCCCTCTCGCATTCGCTCACCAGGTCGCTTCGCTCCTTTATGTATGCATTATTTTCGCTTTTTTGCAAACTCGATCACACCCGGAAGAATAGAAATAAAAATGATTGCCAGAATAACTGCTGTAAAGTTGTTCTTAACCGATGGGAGATTTCCAAAAAAATACCCCCCAAAAAGAAACAGAGCTACCCATGCAATGCCTCCGATCACATTATAAATGGCGAAACGCCAATAGGTCATCTTTCCACAGCCAGCAACAAAGGGGGCAAAGGTGCGAATAATCGGGATAAAACGCGCGAAAATTATTGTCTTTCTGCCATGTCGTTCATAAAATTGATGCGCCCTGAGTAGATGGTCGCGATTCAAATATCGTCCGCCTTCTTTTGTGAAAATCTTTGGCCCTACCCAAACGCCAATCGCGTAATTGACTGCATCTCCTAGTATAGCCGCAACAGTAAGCAAAACGGCCACCCATAAAATGCCTACCGACGTCGCTGCAATGTTGGCAGAAAGGGTGCCGACCGCGAACAAAAGGGAATCGCCCGGCAAAAAAGGGGTGATCACCAAACCGGTTTCGCAAAATATAATGAGAAAAAGCATGAAGTAGGTTACAGCGCCATACTCCTCAAAAAGAATCGCAAGATTCCGATCCAGATGGAGGAACAAATCAATAAAGTGGTACAGGGTTTCCACTAACGAGCGCCCGCCGCGGCCCGCCGTTCTATTTCATCTACGAGGGATCGATGTTGTTCTGATCCAACGACTTTCTTCGTTTGGTTTAAGTCGATTTTTCTGCCCCCTACATGAAATCGATCTTTTAACGCAAGAATCCGATGAGCAGATCGCTCTATTCGCTCTTCCGCAATGTCCCCCTTCTCCACCGCATGAATCAATGCTTCCAGCGCGGCGATTTGCTGATCGAACGACTGACAGACCAAAAGAAGATCACAGCCCGCCACAATCGCCAATACAGCCGCATCAGCAACCGTTCCATAATCTGTAATCCCCTGCATTTCCAGATCATCGCTGATCACCACTCCTGAAAACCCGATAGCCTCTCGAAGAAGAGTGGTTACAATCTTTTTTGATAAAGTGGCGGGGCGTTTTGGATCAAGCGCCTTGTAGAGGACATGAGCCGTCATCACAGAGGCGAGCCTGTTTTGCACAAGATGTATAAACGGCTTTAACTCAATATCGGTCAGATGGGCAAGGGGATGATTCACACTTGGAAGGGTTTTGTGCGAATCAAGATTCGTATCGCCATGACCAGGGAAATGCTTGCCACAGGCAATCACCTTATTGTCTTGTAACCCGCTCATCATCGCCAATCCATGCTCGGCAACTACTAGAGGACTCTTTCCAAACGCGCGATTCCCTATAACAGGATTATCAGGGTTTGTGTCCACATCCAGCACGGGGGCAAAATTCAGATTGATTCCAACGGCAGTCAGTTCTCTGGCCATGGCCTCCGCAGCATTATATGTCAGCGGTATATCGTTTAATTGGCCAAAAACCCGAGCAGGTGGAAACTGTGTGAACGGGTGCGGAAGTCGCGAAACCCGTCCTCCTTCCTGATCAACACCTATCAATAGCGGTCCCTCTTTTGATAAGGCTTGAAGATCTGCGGTTAATTGCGCCAATTGCAGGGGACTCTGAATATTCCGCAAAAAAAGAATGACCCCTCCGACATGATTTTTTTGGATTTGACGCTCTACCTCTTTTGTCGGGGTTGTTCCGTCAAACCCCACCATGAGTAGCTTCCCTATTTTTTGAGCGAGTTTTCCAGATTTCATTTGCCCGCCAAGTCGATGAGATATTGTACCAGCAGCCTGACCCCCGCGCCGGTAGACCCTTTTGGGGTATAAGGTCTGGGTTTGTCGCCGTTCCATGCAACACCCGCAATATCGAGATGAACCCACGGGACATCCGTTACGAATTGTTTTAGAAAGAGCGCGGCGGTAATCGATCCAGCGGGCCGACCTCCGGTATTTTTCAAGTCAGCGACATCGCTCTTAATTTGACTGTAATACTCGTCCCAAACCGGCATCGGCCAAACCTTCTCTCCCGTTTTTTCGGACGCCAAACTTATCGCCTCGATTAGTTTGGCATTATTTCCAAACAAGGCTATAGCATGTTGACCCAGCGCCACGACACAGGCCCCAGTCAGCGTAGCTAAATCAATGATGGCGTATGGCTTATAGCGAAGGCTGTAGGTAATCGCATCGGCCAGACAAAGTCTTCCTTCCGCGTCGGTATTGATCACCTCCACCGTTTTGCCCGAAAGGGTTTTGACAATATCCCCCGGATGCATTGCCTTGCCGCCCGGCATATTATCGGTTGCGGGAAGTATCCCGACAATATGCAGCGGCAGTTTCATCTGTGCCGCTACCTTCATCGCACCCAAGACCGCCGCCCCGCCAGACATATCGTACTTCATCTGTTCCATATTCTCTGCTGGTTTCAGCGAGATTCCCCCGGAATCAAACGTTACCGACTTTCCGATTAACGCAATCGGCTTGCCTTTCCCCCCTTTATACTCAAGGATAATAAACTTGGGCGGCTCGGCCGTTCCCCGCGCTACACCGCAATAAGCCCCCATGCCTAACGCCTCCGCGTCCGATCGTTCCAACACCGAAACAGAAATAGGATATTCCTTACGCAATCGCAGGGCTTCTTGTTCCATGCGGCTGGGGGTCAGCACATTTCCGGGGAGATTACACAACGTGCGAGCGGAGTTGACTGCATTTGCAATCCATTGCCCGTGCAATGCGCCCTTTAAGACACTGGCTTTTTTGGATCGGTCTGTCACCAAGAGGGTTAGTTCTTTGATTTCATTTTTGTCCAAATCGGGATCAGTTTTATAAAGATTAAATTGATAGAGGGCAAGAATAACCCCTTCCACCATTGCTTGTGCAATATCGGAAACAGATACACCCCCTTTGCCCCCCTTATCAGAGGGGAATTTTGTCTCTAAAAGGGGCGCCGCTATTTTTGTTCCCCCCGCCTCCCGAATGGTCGTCGCGGCCTTTCCCATCGCCTGACGAATTTTATCCAGCGTCAATTCCTTTTCTGATCCCAGTCCCAGAAAAAGCGTGCCGGGAATGGTTTTCCCATCTGTTCGGGTTTCAAGAAATTTTCCAGAAAACTTTATCAATGTCTCGCCCCCGCAGGGCACATTGCCCCGCCGTTTGAGGAGGGGTCGCGACGCCACTTTTATTTCCATCTACACCCCTTTCATTTCTTTATCCCAAATTATTTTATGAAGCTGTAAATTCAAACGAACAGGAAGATTTTCCTTTAATATCCACTCGGAAAGCACGCGAACATCCATTTCGTCAGTAACGGGAGAAAAAAGAATGGTTCTATCGTTTAACGATCGATTCTCCGCAAGTACCGACTTTGCCCACTCAAAATCATTGCGATCGGAAATAACGAACTTCACTTCATCGTCAGGCTTCAGCCACGCGAGGTTCTCCCAGCAAATCGTATGGCTCATGGCGCTTCCAGGCGGTTTTAAATCCATAATAACAATCGCACGGGGATCCAGGAGGTTTATCGGGAGACTTCCACTTGTTTCAATCAGAACGCGAAACCCTTCATCCAACAACCGCGTGACAAGGGGATAGACCTCTTTTTGAAGAAGGGGCTCCCCCCCCGTGATTTCGACCAAAGGAGTCTGGTACGCTCGAACCTGCGCTATAATTGCATCGATGGTTTTTTCTTCTCCATCATAGAAGGCATAAGCAGTGTCGCACCATCGGCAACGCAGATTGCAAAAAGTGGTTCGGATAAAGACGCAGGGAATCCCCGCGGCGCTTCCCTCTCCCTGAATCGATTTAAAAATTTCGTTGATTTTCATAATGAAGGGTATGATCACGCCCATACCAGAGATGGCATTCCGGATTGGCGTGTTAGCCGCGTGGGATAAGGAGAAACCGTCCCGCACGTAGAACACTGCCTTTCTTGAGCCGATTGGCCTGCAAGAGTTGTGACGGGGTAATCCTATACTGCTTTGAAATAAGACCGATGGTCTCGCCTTCTTTCACCCAATGTTTTAGATGTCGTTCCCTGGATAAGGGAAGGGTGTCTTTTTTTGGGGTGGAAGTTCTTGCTGGTTGAAGGCTAACATGTTCTGCTTCAGCGAGACGGGCTAATTCAGAGCGGTTTTTTAAGAAAACGGGTTTTTCGCAATCATTGTCGCCGCTATAAACTTAGGAACATAGTCGCGTGTTTCGCGAGGCATTCGGCCCATTGCCTTTAACTCCCAATAATCAGTCGCACCCGTGGTGGCGAGCGTCCTTCCTATTCTCCCCTCTCCTGCGTTGTAGGATGCCATCGACAGCGGCCAAGACCCGAAGATCTCATATAAATCCTGAAGATATTGCATGGCCGCCTTGGTGGATTTGACAGGATCATGCCGCTCATCAATCCATTGCGTGACACGGCCATCGGATTGAAACCGCTTTCGATGAGCGGGAGGTAAGCGATATCTTCCGGCAAGGTTGACGCTTTCATGGCTTTTCGTATGCTGGGGAGGTACCGACTTGATCGGCCAAGATATTCCTCAAAACGCTCTTTGAATATTGTTTGAAAAAATGCAATCTCCTGATGGATAAATGCGTATTGCGTGCTACTGACTTCATCTATTGCGTTTGTCGCCCGGATAGCGGACTGGGAAGTCGAAATGTCGACTGCAAGGAGTTCGCTTTGAGGCGCAAATGACAAGGAAACCCGGAGCTCCGGCATACTTTTTAGCAGTGGATTAGATTCTGGGGGGCTTGTTCGCAAGTCACAACAGTCAAGCGAGACGGCCGCGTAGACGTTGTTGGCCGGGGTAATCAGAATGATTAAAGCAAAAAGGATCTTTTTCAAAACAGATCCCCAAACGCTTGCATGCGTTCCATAGCTATAGCGTATCATGCTTTCAATCTAACCGTTTTTGATCTTACCTGTCAAGGACTCAAAACAGACCCAAAATCCGCGATTGATTTTGGGGAACACGTTCTTCTGTCCAAGCCGCGTTGGTATACCTCTCGGCCAAAAGATAATCTACCAGCTGGTTCTCCTTGGAGGTCAAATCTCCCTTTTCAAGCCGAATCGACCAGGCCGTTTCAAATCCGACCTTTAATGCCTCCTCTATGGCGGACAAGGACGGAAGCCTGTTTAAGAGATCAGATAGGGTGATTGACTTTTTTTCATAAAGACTTTTTTCAAGGGGACTCGGTTCTAATGGAAGCGATCCGTGTTGAAGAAAGTGATCAATCCATCGTTTTTGGGCAGACCCGATCAGTTTTTCCCCACCGGAAACAGCAATCTCATACCAGGAGAGAGAAACCACGCAGAAAGGGGAACGTCGACTCGGGTTGTCGCGCATTGGGATATGAATCTTTGCAGAGATCCCCAGTGTTTGCAGTCCTGCTAAAAGCCCTTGGGCAATGGAATAGAAGGTTTTTTTGATACCGCCCAAAAAAAGAGGATCGTGCGTGCTGGCGATAATGGAATAGGTCAAATCCCGATCGTGCAGGAGCGCCTGCCCCCCTGTTATACGGCGAATGGGTGTTATGGGGTTTGCTTCCAGAAATTGACGCAATGTCGGGTCAATCTTTTGAAAAGAACCTAATGTCAGGGCGGGGGATTCCCATTGGTAGAGGCGGAGGGTTGGGGGTACAACCCTCGCAGGGCACGTTGCCTCTGCGAGGTGCGTTTTATTTTTGGCAAAGGCGATCGCGATTGCCTCATCAATTGCCATGTTCCTTGCGGGAGGAAGGGGGGGATCCATTATAAAACGCCAGATATTGTTATAGGTCATAATGGGTGATCTTATAGACGACTTCTTACACCGTCAAGCATTTGCATTTTTTATCTAAATAAATTACTTTTCAATCACAATGAGTAAAACAGTTCTTCTTTCGATAGCAATGATGATGGTTATTCTTACCTTCGTTACGATAGGCGCGCTAGTCAATGAAGGAAGAAAGGGAAGGGAGTCTGCCGAGAGGGCAAAAAAAATAATGACACAGGAAAAACCGGAGGTTGATACGAAACCTATTGATTATAGTCTGTACAAAACCATTCGCGGGGGAGATCAACGGGTAATGGTTTTGATTCCTGCGGGTCTCTTTCCGATGGGAGCGGGAGAGGAAGGGGACTTTGATGAACAGCCTCAACGGATTATCTTTTTAAACGGCTATTATATAGACCAATACGAGGTAACAAACAAAGATTATAAACGTTTTGCCGCGATGCTCAAACGGCCAGAGCCTTCGATTCCGGTTTTTGAGGACGAGATTGCGTTGTTAAAAGGCGACACTCTGCCTGTGGTTGGGGTTACATGGCTGGACGCGACGGCTTACTGTAAATGGGCCGATAATCGTTTGCCGACCGAGGCCGAATGGGAGAAGGCCGCGCGCGGGCCTGATCCAAGAATTTGGCCATGGGGCGATCAATTTGATGAAAGACTGGTGAACGGCCGAGGAGAGGAGGATCATTATAAATATACCGCGCCCGTCGGAAGTTTTGAGAGCGGAAGATCGTTTTACGGACTTTATGATATGGCCGGAAATGTCTCGGAGTGGGTAGCCGATTGGTACGATCAGTTTTATTACAAGGGGGCGCCGTTTGAAAATCCAAAAGGGCCGGAACAGCCGGATATCAACAGGGTGCTGGTCTACCGGGGCGGATCGTATATGAGTAATGCAAACGACCTACGGGCCTCAAAGCGATTTGGCGGCGCACACCCAAACCGGGGAGAAAGCACCGTCGGTTTCCGTTGCGCAAGGGATTTGGAGAATGAATAAAATTATTTTATTACTTCTTTTCGTTTTTCTTCTTGGTTGTAAAACCAAAGATGACGTAGCTGCAACACAATTTCTGGAAATTCATGTCATTAATGTTCAGCAGGGGGATGCGACATTGATCATAGGCCCGGATGGGACGACCCTTTTGGTTGATGGTGGTGATACTGGCAAGGGAAAGAAAGATGTTGTCGATTACCTTAAGGGGTTGGGAATAGAAAAGAGCATTGACCACATGGTGAATACCCATCGGCATGCGGATCATCTGGGCGGCCTTGACGAAGTGATTAACGCAGGTTTTGATGTCAGGAAAGGGATATGGGCCAATGGGAGCGATAGTGTGGATACAGACGCGAATAGGGATTTTCTCGCGGCTGCAATGAGCACAACTGCAGGATCGGTGAAGACAATTTCGCCTGGACAGATTATTGGTCTGGGGGGTGGGGCCAAGGCCACGGTCGTCGCGGCATCAGGAAATATCCTTGGGACGACAACCCCTTTTACCCTTACAGATGAAGACGAGAACGATAAGTCGGTTGCCCTACTGATTCAGTATGGGCGGTTTGATTATATTATGTCAGGCGATCTTGGAGGGGGAGCTGATGACACTGTTTGTACCGGACGAACTACAAAGCAAAAGAACATGGAGTCGATTCTGGTGAAGGCCCTGACTGAGGGAGTAAAACCGTTATTAACCTCTACCGGGGTGGACGCCATGATGGTGCCCCATCATGGGAGCGAGTCATCCACCAATCAGGACTATATGAATGGAATGTCACCGCGTGTTGCTATCATCAGCGTGGGAGATGGACAAGGCTCATTGTTTCATCATCCACGTAAAGATATTGTCAATGTTCTCACGAAGAAGGTAGCGTGCATAACGGCGGAACCCTCCCTGGTGCTTCAGACAGACGAAGGGGAAGGGGATCCAATGGTTACAGACACCAGTCAGGAAGGTTTTGTCTCAGGTGATGTTGTGATTAAGACAAACGGGGTGAGCACCTTTCAGGTCAGTGGGTCCGGTCGCGTGAGAGAGGGAAGTCCCGATGAACGTGTTTCGGCGGGGATTAATCCTCCCAGGTCGTTCCCGCTTGATTGAAGAAACCCCCTTCAATCCCCCTTGTCAGGGGGACTTCCGACTCCACGTCTCTACTGCTTTTACCCCTGATAGCATTTTGTCAAGCCAATTTTAAAATGGCCGGTTTCAGGTGTCCACTATGGCACGAATTGTGGGGAGTATTATAGACCTTGTTTGCCTGAAAGCAGGGCTGTTAATATAGCCGATGCAATCTTTTTTCGATAATCTAAAATACCAATTAGAGCATCTCCCCAATCAGCCTGGCGTCTATTTAATGAAAAACCGGAAGGGGATTATCCTCTATATCGGCAAGGCCATTCGCCTTACAGACCGCGTTAGAAGTTATTTTCAAAAAGGCGGAACGCCGCCTGCGGGTGATCACGAAATAAAAACGCGATCCATGGTGTCACAGATCGCGTCCATAGAGACGATGGTGGTAGGCTCCGAGTTGGAGGCCCTGCTGCTTGAAAATAACCTGATTAAAAAATATCGTCCCAAATACAATGTCCTTCTGCGGGACGATAAAAACTACCCCCTCCTTCGTCTGCCGATCAAGGACGATTATCCACGCCTTCAAATCGTCCGGCGGGTGCAAAAAGATGGCGCCCTGTACTTTGGCCCATATATTCCTTCGGGCGGGCTTTACGAGATGTTGAGGCTTCTTCGAAAGATTTTTCCATTGCCCAATTGCACGATAGAGATTAACGGAAAGGCTACACGTCCCTGCATTGAATATGAAATCAAGCGGTGTCTTGCCCCCTGCACAGGCTTTCAGTCTAAAGAGGCCTATGGAAAGATGATCGAGCAGGTTGTACTGTTTCTGGAAGGGAACGATAACGACTTGATAAAACAGCTTCGCCGGCAGATGCAGAAAAAGGCCGATCTATGTGACTTTGAAGAAGCGGCAAGATTGCGAGACCAGATCGCAAAGATTAAACGGGCATTAGAGCGACAACGGATTACCGCATCCAATCGAGACGATCAGGATGTCCTTTCACTTTTTCGTGAGGGTGTTTCGTCTACAATCGTTATTCTTTTCGTTCGAGGCGGCATGGTACTGGGCAAAAAAGATTTCTTTTTTGAAGACGTGGCGGAACTCTCGAACGATGCGATTGTATCCGCATTCTTACAGCAGTTTTATGATGGCGATAAAATCATACCCAAAAAGGTGATTCTTCCGATCCCGCTTTTGGACCAGAAGATTTTGCAACAGTGGTTATCAGGCAGACGAGGCAATGCCGTTCATTTAATATCCCCCTCTCGCGGTGAAAGCCGCCAATTGGTTGATTTGGCCCTCGAAAATGCAAAAAGTTCGTTTGCGTCCCGTGTTCCGACGAAACAAGCCGGAGAATCAGTTTTACTAAAACTACAAGCACTGCTACATCTTGCTCGCTTGCCCAATCGAATTGAGGGGTACGATATCTCAAACATCATGGGAACGTCTGCGGTCGGTTCGATGGTTGTCTTTGAAGGCGGGGTCGCTAAAAAATCGGACTATCGGCATTTTAAGATCAAGACCATTGAAGGGGCGAACGATTTTGGAATGATGGCTGAAATGCTGACACGACGCATCGCCTCGGCGACAGGAGGGGCGGTCCGCGAACCGCCTCTACCGGACCTCATACTCATTGATGGTGGCAAAGGACAAATCTCTGCCGTGCGTAAGGTTTTAGAAGAGGCTGGATTAGGATCGATTGATCTGATTGGTTTAGCAAAAGAAAAAAACGGGCGTCCAGAGCGTATTTTTCTGCCCGACCTTTCCGAACCGATCATTCTTCCGCTCGGATCTCCCGCGACCCATCTTTTGATGCAGGTTCGGGACGAAGCGCATCGGTTTGCCATCACGTATCACCGAAAGATTCGGTCTCAAAAGATGTTGCGTTCGCCACTTGAGGAGATAGCCGGTATTGGCAAAAAAAGGCGGCTTGCATTGCTTATTCATTTCGGATCACTTGCTAAAATTCGAGAAGCATCGTTAGATGACATAGAACGGGTGGCAGCAGTTCCCAAAAAGGTGGCCCGGCAACTGTTCGATACTCTGCATCGGGAGGGATGAATTATAATGGTCTGGAGAATTCGAACAGATAAATGGAATAAGATATAGATCAATTCAATAAATTTGCAATATGGCACCGGAAAAATATTCCGTTTAGTAATGAGGGGTCATTGGACATTTTGCGCAATTTTCTTTTAGCAAGCCGTTGAAGTTCCTTTTTAGTTTTTGCTTGATGACTTTGAAG
>JACPZM010000138.1 GCA_016195485.1 Candidatus Troglogloeales bacterium
ACGCTGTAGGGGCAGAGGCAACGTGCCCTGCGGGGGCAACGTGCCCTGCGGGGGCAACGTGCCCTGCGGAGTCATCCCGCCCGTATACCCCGGTTATCCCTTCCAGTAAGATTTCGTTTGTGTAGAGCGAGCCGTCTGCAATGGCCTTGTTGATTCTCGTTAAGTCCTGGTAGACAATCCGTCCTGCTCCGATATTCATATGTCCGACTTCGGAATTCCCCATCTGACCTGTTGGGAGTCCGACATCTTCTCCAGATGCCGAAAGGGTGGTATTCGGAAACGTCTTCAGCAGGTGTTGGTAAAAGGGAGGGTTAGCTAACGCAATGGCATTGCCATCTTTCCTAGGATTGACTCCCCAGCCATCCAGAATAATAAGAAGAAGCGGCTTGGGGGAAACCATTAAAAAAGCTCTCCTGATTTCGCCGCTGCGCGCGGGGGCGAAGATACTATGAGATGGGCATCTTCAGAACTTTCTGAAGGGGAAACCGAAATTGCAATTTTCGTCAAGCCCGCAGGCGGCGATCCGCCCAACCGCTTTTGTCCCTTTTGAATCATGAGGGGAATCGCTTCATAGCTACCCCATTGGCTGCATCGTGCGCACCGACCCGACCAGATAAGAGAGTGGTAGTCGCAGAGGGGACAGTAATAAGGCACGATGACAACGGTTTTTAACGCAAGTCCTTTCCGAAATCGCTCTGCAGCCAGGAAGTAATCTCCCCGCCGAAAATACAGGTTCCCCAATATCTTATGCAGGTCGGGAAAATATTCCACCTGCCCTTCAATCTCAGAAAGAAGATCAAAGGCTTCATCAATCATCTCCAGTCGGTAGTAGAGTTTGCCAAGATAAAATTTTAAGGCGATATGGCGCGGATCTTTCGCCAAGGCCTTCTGATATGCCTGAAGAATCCGGTCCGGTTGTCCCATCTCAAGACAAAGGGCCTCCAGACGGTGCAACAAAATGAGATTTTTGGTCATATCGTACCCTTTTTCAAAAAGAGTGAGGGCCGATTCCATCCGTGAAGCCTTGACATATGTCTCGCCCAGGCCGATATAGGCCGGAAGAAAATTTTTATTCATTTTGATAGCGCTTTTAAAAGATCGCCGCGCGGGTTCAATCTGATTTTGCTTGAGAGAGATCATCCCCTTCTCAAATTTAATGCCCAAGAAAGCCGTTTGTTCTCTCTCGCGATTTTCATCTGAGAGAGGTAATTTTAATATCTTCTCTCCGATAAAATGGGCATCCTCCCAGCGAGAGAGACGCATATAAATTTCCCGAAGACGCATGAGGGCCGTGAGATTGGTTTCGTCGAGTGTTATCATCTCCTTCAGAATGCCGACCGCCTCATCCGATTGATGGGCCGCGTCGAGATTCTGGGCCAATCCAAATAAAACCTCCGTGCTTTGATCATCGGCTAGCCGCGCCTTCCGATGAAGGCGAATCGCTTCGTGAATGTTTTTTTCAGATTGATAAATCTTGCCAAGACGCGTCGTCGATACGTCCAATTGAAGTAGATGGCGCGGGTTTGACGTACACCAACAGCAATCATAACCAACATGCCTCCCACTGCAATTGAAACGAGTATGAGCGCTGTCAAGGAGAGTTCAACCGCTTTATTTGGCGTCACAAAAAATGCTATGCGATCGGGATTCAACTGCGAGAAGTAGCCGATAATCGCTATTAAAATCAAAAAGAGAAGTATAAGAAACCGCACTAAATGACCCTTCTTTTTTGGACTTTTGGTGCGTCGATTATTGAAGATGTTTTCATTAGATCCATTCTCGGGGCATCGGCCCACAGGCCATCAAGATTATAAAACCGACGCGTCTCTTGTCTGAAAATATGCACAATCAGATCCCCGCAATCGACCAGCACCCAGGAAGAGGCCTTTGCCCCTTCGATTCCAAGCGGCTTGGAGTGATTTTTAATCAACACGGTTTCGACTGCGTCAACGATTGCCCAAATTTGCGGTTCGGAGTTTGCTGAGGAGATAAGCATGTAGTCTGCCAATGTAGATACCTCTCCAACATAAAGCAGAACAATATCCTCTCCTTTTTTCCCCAGTACAGCCTGCGCGATCTTGATGGCCTTCTCTTTGGAGTCCCAAACGGGTGAAGGAAGACCTTTTCTTTGCGTTGTTTTCGTGCTGATTACGACCTTTTTAGGAATGGCGCTCCTCTTCGACCACGGCAATTAAGTTTTCCATTTTCTTCCTCCGCTTTTGCATAGATCCCCCTCTTCATTATATAAGACAGAACGGTTTGGGGCAATAGGGCATTGACAGATTTCTTTTCTTTTATACGCGCTCGAATCTGACTTCCTGACACCCTTACTAGAGGAATCTGAAGAAAGGTTAGTCCTATTTCACTCTTTTTTGAAAAGGGGGCGCCAGCCCTTGGAACAACGACAAAATGGCATAGCGATAGAAGCCGTTCCGGTTCTTTCCATTCTGATAGTTTCGAAAACGCATCCGTTCCTATGATAAAAAAGAATGTATCCTCTGGATTTTTCTGTTTCAGCGCCGATATCGTGTCAACAGTATAAGACACGTCAGCCGATTTAATTTCTATGTCACAAAGCACAAAATGGGGATGCCCTGTAAGCGCCAGAGAAATCATATTCCGTCGATGACATTCTGAAGCGGTATCTTGCCCCTGTTTATGCGGGGACTTTCCGGTGGGAATGAAAAAAACGCGATCAAGTTTCAGCTGGGATAAAACCTTCTCCGCAATCTGAAGATGGCCGTTATGAATGGGGTTGAATGTTCCCCCTAATAGACCAATTCGCATTGTAGGTTACTTCGCTTGCAGGCGGATCATCTAATGTCAAGCGCAAAATTATCCCCTCATTCCGCGATGGCGGAATGAGAGATACGATCTACTTCGGTGGATTGATCATCCCCTTCAGGAACTCATTACGTTTGAGTTGTTCCGGCAATTTGTTCTCCTGCATAAATGTCATCGATCCTTCGACATTCTTTTTGAGGATTGGGTCTATTGCATTTTTATCTTCGCTATCCGGCATAAGATATGGAGTCACAAAAATAAGAAGATTTGTTTTTTCAACACTTTTTGTCTTGAGTTTAAAGAAGTAACCCAAAATTGGGATATCACCAAGGATAGGAACTTTCCTCTCAGTAACCTTAACACTATCGCCAAGCAGTCCGCCAATAATCGCGGTTTGTCCATCGCGCACGACCACAATCGTGGCGGCCGATCGTTTAGCAGTGACAGGTCCATCCACAGTGTCTCGGATAACAGAAGATATCTCTTGATAAAGATCCAGCTTGATCTGGCTGTTCTCCATGACTGTTGGAGTCAACCGCAAGATAACCCCTACATCCTTTCGTTCAATCGTGACGGTCTGCGTCCCACCCGCTACATTATTGGTAGCCCCTTTAAACGGGACATTCTCGGCCACCGAAAGCTCCGCTTTTTGTTTATCGCTGGTTAAAATCTGTGGCGTTGAGAGCACATTCACATCACTGGATGTCTGAAGGGCCTTCAAGAAGGTTCGAGCGTTTACAGGCCGAATATCAACCCCCTTAATGCCAATGGCCTTCGAGCCAACAAGTAGCTCTGCCTGACCCGCAATGTCCGTAGTATTGAAAGCGCCAAGAATGGAAAGCTTCGAACCAACAGAAGGCACAGCCCCAAATATCGCAGTCAGGTCGGTTCCAATTTCTCTTGATTTCTCCGCCGACATCTCCATGACCACCGCTTCCACATAAACCTGGCGCCGCTTCTGATCAAGACTCTTAATCGTCTTTTCAACAATCTGGTAGTCCTCATCCGAGGCCGTAATGATCAACTGGTTGGTTGTCTTGTCTGTAATAATCTGAACAGGCCCGGCGATTTCATCCGAATTGTTGGACTTCGGGCGCATCGGCTGCACGGCGCGGGCAACCAGCGCCGTGAGCACCTGGGAGACCTCTTCCGCAACGGTATTCCGAAGCGTGTAAAGGTGCATGGTGCGGGTCGGTGGAGATGCGGCAAATGGAAGTATCTGATAGATCGTTCCCGCCTGAACCACTGTAAAACCTTTCATATCCAGCACGGAAAGAAAGACATCGTAGGCCTTACTGGTTGAAATTTTTGTCGGAGAAAAAATCGTGACTCTTCCTCGAACCTGCTCATCAATGACAAAATTCTTCCCCGTCAACTCGCTAATGAACTTGACCATTACGGGAAGGTCTACATTGTCAAAATCAAGTGAGACCATCCGCTCGGAGGTGAGCTCCGAAGACGGTGGGGCCGAGGCAGGAGACCCTGCCGTCTGCGCAGTTCCAGTGCCAGAAGACGGTGGGGCTGAGGCAGGAGACCCTGCCGTCTGCGCAGTTCCAGTGCCAGAAGACGGTGGGGCCGAGGCAGGAGACTCTGCCGTCTGCGCAGTTCCAGTGCCAATAGAAGAAAACAAAAACAACCCACCTATGAGATAGAACAATATCTTTCGCTTCACTCCTTGCCTCCTTTTCGTTTTTTAATTTTATTCGATATTGTAGTCAAACGACTCTTCTTTGTTATTTCGAACCAGATCAATCTTGATGTTCTGTTCGCCCTTTAATTGTTCAAAAACTTGAAGAAAATTTTGAGGATTGCCCACTTCAACACCATTCACTCGCCTGAGGATATCTCCGTTTTGCAGGCCAATTTTGGCATAAAGAGAACCTTCTCGAATGGCAAAAATTCGGAACCCATCCGGTTTGCCCTCGGTGAAATTGGGGACCACACGGGCCTTCGTTAAAAGTTCTGGAAGGTGCGCTATCGCCTCATCAACCTCCTCCCGATCCATGACCCACCGATCCCTTGATACCTGACGAATCCCTGCTCCGGCAGGTCTATCCCTCGACGTAGGAGGCGGAATTATACCTTTAGGAACGGAAGGGGCATGGGTATTGTCTTCTTTTTTTCCGGAAAGATCAGTCACAAGGACTTCTTCCTCTTCCCCTCTCGCAATAACGACGCGCGTGCGATAAATCTGCACTAACTTTGCGTCCTGCAACAAAAAGTCTCCTATTCGGTATATATACTGCCTACGGGTTCGACCATCCTCAATCACTGCGTAAGAGTGAGCCGGGCCCTCCGTGCTCACGACTGTCCCAATGAGTGTCATATTCAAAGGAACCTTTGGAGGAACTGGGACGGGGACTGGCGGCGGCAACGGAGGAGGCAACAGAATGGGCGGGGGTATATATTTGACTGGAACCGGATCGGGGATTCCAGAATCAAAAAGATTCCTCCGAATAATCGATCTGTAATCCCTGGCCGTAGAGGTCGGGGCAACCCCGCCCCTACTCATCGCTTGACGCCCTCTCGGAGAGGATATCAACTCCTCAAGACGAGAGGCCACAAAAAAATTGGCTGTATCGGCCAACAGATAAGCCCCCATGACAATAAAAACCAGATTCAATATCCAAAAATAAGACCGAAAGGTGGCAGAAAAATTCATGGATGCGTCTCCAAAAGGGCAAGGCGCGCCTTGCCCCTACACAAAAAACACTATATAATTTGGGATCATAACCGTTTTTTCGCTAAAAAGTCAAACCCATGAAATGCTCTCGACTGGTTTCCTATTTTGAACGGCTTGAAATAACATCAAAGCGATTGGAACTTTTTTCCATCTTGGCGGATCTTTTCAAGGAGGTTACGGTCTCCGAGATTGATAAAGTCATCTATCTCCTCCAAGGAGAGCTTCTACCCCCTTTTCACGGAATCAATATTGGGATGGCAGAAAAATATCTCCTCCGTGCCATTGCCAAGAGTGGCGATATCGATGCAAACGATTTATTAAAAAAATACCGTCAGATTGGAGATATTGGAAAAACAGCCGAGCGGTTTTGTAGGGGCGCTGCGAGCCTTGCCCTAACCGTTTCAGAGGTCTACGACGCTATTTATCAGATTGCGGTGATGGGGGGCGAGGGAAGCGTCGATCAAAAAATCGATCTCTTATCCTCTCTTTTCTCACAGTTATCGCCCGTGGAGGCTAAATATGTCGCACGGTTCGTCGCGGGGAAATTAAGATTGGGCGTCGGCGATGCCACGCTTTTAGAAGCGCTCGCATTATCCAAAGGGGAGCGGGCTTTTCGAGCTTCGTTGGACCGCGCCTATCACCTCACCTCCGATCTGGGTCGCTTGGCTAAAATATTCTACCAATCAGGAAAGGACGGGATTGCCGCCATTTCTGTGCGTCTGGGGTTCCCTATTCGCCCCGCACTTTGTGAAAGGCTTTCCTCCCCGGACGAGATTATAGAAAAGATCGGCCCTTGTGTTGTGGAAATAAAATACGACGGCTTTCGCTGCCAGGCCCATAAGAGAGGAAACGATGTCATTCTTTTCTCTCGAAATCAGGAACGAACCACTCCAATGTTTCCCGAAATTGTCGAGGCGATCCAAACCATTTTTGCGGGTCAGGAAGTTATTCTGGAAGGCGAGGCGTTGGCCGTAAACTTAATCACGGAGGAATTGTTTTCGTTCCAAGTGACGATGCAGAGAAAGCGAAAACACAACATTAACGAAATGGCAAAGAATTTTCCGCTGAAATTTTTTGTTTTTGACCTGCTATACCTTAACGGAATCGATTATACGCACTTTAGCTATACCGATCGCAGGAAAAAGCTGGCAGAACTGATTCCAAAAAATCAAGTCATTACACTTGCAGAATCGGTCGTCACAGAGGACACATATTCTCTATCACGGCTCTTTAATGAAACCGTAGAACGCGGGTTAGAAGGGCTTGTTGCCAAACGGCCCGACGCCCCTTATACCGCTGGGGCGAGAAACTTTAACTGGATTAAATTAAAACGCAGTTACAAAAGAGAACTGACCGATTCGCTTGATCTTTGTATTGTAGGCTACTACACCGGGTATGGGCATCGAACAAAGTTTGGCATCGGCACGATACTCACGGCAGTTTACGATAAAGAGGAAGGATGCTTTAAGACAGTTTCAAAAATCGGGACCGGATTTTCGGAGCAGGAGCTTATTGATCTTTCCGCAAGGCTTTCAAAAATTATATCGCATGACAAACCCCGCGAGGTTGACTCGGAAATCGTGCCAGATGTCTGGGTTATGCCAAAATACCTGGTGACGGTCACTGCGGATGAAATCACACGATCCCAAAATCATACAGCTGGAAGAGACGCCACAGGCGCTGGCTATGCCCTTCGGTTTCCGAGGGTCGTCGGATTTATCCGCGAGGATAAAGGGCCGTATGATGCTACAGACGTTTCCGAAGTTATTTCACTGTTTAACATGCAGAAACAGGTCAAGATGGAATAAACTGAGAATACGGGAGCCGAAGAGCTGTTGAAGGGACATGTTTGGGCTTCACTTTCTCACTTTTTTATGTTAGGTTGGCGCAACTGTAACCCAATATGACCCGTGGAACATAAGATGTCGTTGACTGCACAAAGTAGCGCTGTCACTGCGAGAGGTTTTGCCAAAAAGAATATGCGGCCAATGCGTGTAGAATATCCGCTACGGGTGGTTCTGGCCTATTCGGGGGGCCTTGACACCTCGGTTATTATTACATGGCTGAAGAAGCGCTACCATTGTAGCGTGGTTGCCTTTTGCGCCGATTTAGGACAAGGGGAGGAGTTGAGTGAGATTGCCCAGAAGGCAAGAAAAACAGGCGCAGATAAGGTCATTGTCGCAGACCTCAAGGCGACTTTCGCGAAAGAGTATCTATTCCCAATGCTTCGCGCCAATGCCGTCTATGAGGGAAGCTATCTTTTAGGAACGGCCATTGCCCGTCCGCTGATTGCCAAGGCGCAGATGGAGGTTGCAAGGGCGGAAAAGGCCGGCGCGGTTGCGCATGGGGCCACGGGCAAAGGGAACGATCAGGTCCGGTTTGAACTGGCCTATCAGGCGATTGACCCTGCGATAAAAATTATCGCGCCGTGGCGAGAATGGGAGTTTGCGTCTCGATCCGATCTGATTGATTACGCCAAACGCTTGTCAATCCCTATTACTGCTACGCTGAAAAAACCATACAGCATTGATCGGAATCTGTTTCATACCAGTTACGAAGGGGGGATTTTGGAGGACCCATGGGTTTGCCCCCCGGAGGAAATGTATACTCAAACCGTATCCCCAGAAAATGCCCCCGATAAAAGTCTTGTGATAGAGATTGCTTATGAAAAGGGGAATCCTGTTTCCATCAATGGGAAACATTATTCCCCTGCCGCTCTGATTTTAAAATTAAACCAGTTAGGAGGCGCGCACGGAATCGGACGGGTTGATCTGGTGGAAAACCGATATATCGGGATTAAGTCGCGCGGTGTTTATGAGACGCCTGGGGGGACGCTTCTCCATGCGGCCCATCGTGCCGTGGAATCACTGACATTAGATCGCGAGGTGCTGCGACTGCGCGACGGGCTGATTCCGTACTACGCCTCGTTGGTCTATAACGGCTACTGGTTCTCACCGGAACGCGAACTCTTGCAAGGACTGATGGATAACGCGCAGAAGCGTGTAACAGGTGTGGCGCGTCTGAAATTATATAAGGGGAATGTCATGGTTGTAGGGCGAAAATCGCCTTATTCTCTATATAAGAAAGAAGTTTCGTCGTTTGATAAAGACACGATGAGCATTCAAAAAGAGGCCGAAGGGTTTATCAGAATGAATGCGTTGCGGCTGAAGATTCTAGGATCGGATGGTAAATAGAACATACTCAAATGTTTAAAGGGCGGTCATGGAATTCCAATGGGATACTGAAAAAGAAAAAAAGAATTATAAAAAACATGGCGTACATTTTGAAGAAGCTTCGACAGTATTCTATGATATTTTGTCAGCCACTTTCGATGACTCGAACCATTCAATCGGAGAACACGGGCTAATCACTGCAGGCTTCTCATCCCTTGGGCGTTTGCTTGTGGTTTCACACACGGAGAGAGGTAAAATGATACGCATTATCAGCGCACGACTTGCAACGGCGCGGGAAAGGAAAAAACATGAAAACTAAAATAGAAAAAGTAAGCGATGAATTACTTCCAGAATACGACTTTGACTATTCTAAATCTATTCGGGGTAAATACGCTAAACGTCTTGTCGAGGAAGGAGCGAATATCGTTGTCCTTGAACCGGATGTGGCTAAAGTTTTTAGCACTTCCATGGCAGTCAATAAGGCATTGAGATCGCTTCTTGATTTGACTTGTTCAACTCATCGGCTAACAAGCCACTCAAGTGGGAAATAAAAGGTGGCAAAAACAACTGAGAATAAATTGTGGGGAGAACGGTTTTCCGAGGCAACCGATCCTCGGGTGGATCAGTTTACCGAGTCGCTTTCGGAAGACTATCGGCTCTTTCGCCATGATATAGCAGGTTCTATCGCGCATGCGAATGCGCTTTCGCGCGGAGGGATTCTGACTGCGATTGAAACAAAAAAAATAATTTGCGGCTTGAAGGAAGTCGAAAAAGAATTAGAAGTGGGGTCAGTCGAATTTCTAACGTCAGACGAAGACATTCATACGTATATCGAGCGTCGTCTGACAGAAAAGATTGGCCCCCTCGGAGGCAAACTGCATACGGGCAGAAGCCGAAACGATCAGGTCGCGCTCGACTTGAAACTCTATCTTCGGGAAAAGATCACAGAGATTCTCCATCAGACGGTTTTACTTCAAAAGGGGCTAGTCGTACAGGCCGAAAAGCAGATTGACATCTATCTTCCCGGCTACACCCATTTACAGAGGGCGCAACCGGTATTACTTTCCCATCATCTGCTGGCCTATTATGAGATGCTCGAACGGGACCGCACCCGTTTTGCCGATTGTCAAAAAAGGCTCAATCAGATGCCGCTGGGCGCGGGGGCATTGGCGGGAAATAGTTTTCAGCTTTCTCGCAAGGTTGTCGCCGATGAACTGCGATTTAAAGCGTTAACCGCCAATAGCATCGACACGGTTTCTGATCGCGATTTTATCGCAGAGTTTTTGTCCGCATCCTCGATCTTAATGGTTCATCTGTCGCGTTGGGCGGAAGAATGGATATTATGGGCCTCTTCGGAGTTTGGCTTTATTACACTTTCGGACAGATTTTGCACGGGAAGCAGTATCATGCCGCAGAAGAAAAACCCCGATGTATTAGAATTGGTTCGCGGCAAGTCTGGAAGGGTCTTTGGCGCGTTGGTGAATATATTAGTTATTACAAAGGGGCTTCCCTTCTCTTATAACCGCGATCTTCAGGAAGATAAGCGTCCCCTTTTTGATACGGTAGAAACGGTCTTGGAGTCGCTGACCCTGATGACCCTTTTGTTGTCCGAAGTCCAATTTAACAGAATGAAAATGGAAGCTGCGGCAAGCGACTCTCTGCTTTTGGCAACCGATCTGGCTGACTACCTTGCGCAAAAAGGGCTGCCCTTTCGGGAGGCGCATGGGATCGTAGGCAAAATTGTTCAAGAGGCGATTGCCAATCAGAAACCGCTTCACAAATGGCCAATAACAGAATTTCAAAAGCGCTCACGAATTTTTCAGAACGATTTGTTGAACGTGTTAACCCCTCGTGCCGCAATCGAAAAAAGAGGTGGCGTGGGAGGGACGGCGACCGCATCGGTCAAGGCGGCGATTCAAAGGATTAAGAAGCAGTGGTAATCTTCTTTCGATGTATAACAGTTTTCTCTTTTTTTCTCATACTCTCCTCGTGTGGTAGAAAAGGGGATCCAATTCCGCCGGCTTCACCCTCCCCTTCAAGGGGAGGGTTGGGAGGGGATGGGCTACAGAAAGGAATTCATGAACGATTTTTTATATAAAAAAAATAGACTCTACTGCGGTAAGGTCGATATTGAATCGATTGCAAGGGCCGTTGGGACCCCTTTTTATCTCTATAGCGCCCATACCCTAAAACGCCATCTTTCGGCATATCAGAACGCCTTCTCATCCGTGCCGCATCTCATTGCTTACGCGATGAAGGCGAATGCCAATATCGCCCTGCTTCGTCTTTTAGGAAAGGAAGGGGGAGGCGCCGATATCCTTTCCGGGGGAGAGTTAAACCGCGCCTTGCGGGCCGAAATTGATCCTGCGAAGATCGTCTTTGCGGGAGTGGGGAAAACGCGCGAGGAGATGCGAGAGGCCTTGCGCGCCGGCATCTTGCTGTTTAATGTGGAGTCTAAGCAGGAACTGATTGTTTTGAATGAGGTGGCAAAGTCGCTTCGTGTGAAAGCCCCGGTGGCGATGAGAGTCAATCCAGAGGTGAACCCGAAAACGCATCCTTATCTTTCTACGGGTTTGAAAAAGAGCAAGTTTGTGATCGAGCATGCCCAAGCCCTCTCTCATTACCAACTCGCAGCCCGATTAGCGAATATAGACGTTTTAGGGATTCACTCTCATATCGGCTCCCAACTGACCGATGTCAAACCGTTTGTGGAAGCCGTTCGGAAGGTTTCGGGGTTAATCCAATCTCTTCGGGCAGAAGGGATTACGATCCGTTATTGGGATATTGGGGGTGGATTGGGGATAGAATACAACGGAGAACTGCCGCCCATGCCTTTAGAGCTTGCCAAAAATCTGCTTCCGATCCTCAAAGAAAGCGGTTGTACAGTTATCTTAGAACCGGGGCGGTCGATTGTTGGGAATGCCGGAATCTTAGTCACCCGTGTGCTTTATACCAAGGAAACGGAAGCCAAAAAATTTGTGGTGGTGGATGCGGGGATGAACGACTTAATCCGGCCTTCTCTCTACGGGGCCTATCACAAGATTGTGCCGGTGGTAAAAAAAAGGAGGCAGAATCAGATCGTCGATGTTGTGGGTCCGATTTGTGAATCGGGCGATTTTCTGGCGCAAGATCGTGCGATGCCGCAAGCGGCCCCGGAGGAACTGCTTGCGGTGATGAGCGCGGGGGCGTATAGCTTTTCCATGTCCTCAAACTACAATGCGCGGCCCCGTCCCCCCGAAATATTGGTTCACGAGGAGAGTTACTCCGTCATCCGAGAAAGGGAGTCGGTGAACGACTTGATCCGGGGAGAGAAGATTCCCTCCTACCTGCAATGACGCGAAAGAAAGGGCAACGTGCCCTGCGAGAAGGGCGTGGTTTATTTATCGCCCTGCTTGTGGTCAGCGGTATTTGTATCGTCGTGTTGGGCGTCCTCTTTTTTTCGGGCCGCGCGATTACCCTTTTTACGTTCAAGAAATTTGTAGTGAATAAGGCATTTGTCAGACTTCTTCCCAGAGAGTATACTTTAGAAAAAGCCGAATTGATTCGAAAACAGGTTTACGATTTCTACGATCATGCGGAGGAGGAGGGTATCCCTGATACGACGGTGATGCGTGTCAGCCAGAAGATACAGCAGATTATGGCCGACGAGAAAATGACAGACGAAGAGGTGCAATCGCTTTTGACGCTGATAGAGAAGGGAAAGGGGACGGGTTAAAAATATGCTTATGCATAAGGCAATAAATATCCGAACTTCACTCCCCCCTAATAAAATGGCGATTTCAATATCAGTCCCCCCTGATAAGGGGGGTAAGGGGGGTTATATCCCCTATAACCAGACTCTTACCAAAAAGGCGCAAGAGAACCGGAAAAATCCCACTTCTGCAGAGAAGAAATTATGGGTTAGTGTCCTACAAGACAAGCAATTGGCCGATCTTAAATTCACGCGCCAGAAGCCTCTGGATCAATACATCGTTGATTTTTATTGTGCAGAGCGGATGCTGGTAATCGAGATTGATGGAGATACCCATACCGATCAGATGGATTATGATAGCCAGCGTACGGCAAGACTCGAAGATCTTGGGGTTAAGGTCATTCGATATACCAACAATGATGTGTTGCAGAACATCGAAGGTGTGTGCTCGGATTTGTTAGAAAAATTAAATGCGTATGGCTCCCCCCTGACAAGGGGGGTAAGGGGGGTTATATCTCCTCCGACGAAAGTTATCAACCCCCTTAATCCCCCTTATCAGGGGGAAAGTGAGGCTTAAGAAGGAATCTGATGAAGGAAGAAGAGCTTGAATTTGAAGAGGAGGGAGAAGAACAACCAACCGAGCTGTTACCCAAAGAGCGACGGCTTTATTCAGACAAACCTGATAGAAGTATTTTTGAATTGTATCGCCAGTATCAAAAAGGCAATTTAGAATTACAGCCAGAATTTCAAAGACTTCATGTTTGGGATAATTCAAAATCAAGCCGCCTGATTGAATCTGTGTTGTTAGAAGTTCCGATACCTATTATTTATTTAAGTGAAGAACCTGATAGTACATATTCAGTTATAGATGGACAGCAGAGGTTGAATGCCTTTATAAAATTTCTTGAAAATAGTCTAATGTTAAGCGGTTTAAAAGTTTTAACTGAACAGAATGGCAGAAAATTTCAAGATATTCCAAGAAATCTTCAGGATAAATTTGAGAATGCCACTATTCGTATTATTGAAATCAAAAGAGAATCCCACCCTGATGTAAAATTTGAAATATTTGAACGATTAAATACAGGGGCTGTTCAACTTAACGCTCAAGAGTTACGTAATTGCATTTATCGGGGCACATACAATGCTTTATTAAAAGAACTATCCGAAGATAAAGACTTCCAATTCCTTTTAGGCATTAAGAGACTTCATCCTCGTATGCAAGATAGAGAATTGATTCTGCGTTTTTTTGCCTTTTACCATAGTACCCATCTTAAATATACTCCATCAATGAAACGTTTTTTAAATAAGGAAATGGAACAATATAGAAATTTAAACGAAGCCGAGGAAAAAGAACTTAGAAAAACCTTTAAGCAAAGTGTCAGATTATCAAAAACAGTTTTTGGAGATAAGGCTTTCATACGATTTTCAGGTGGTTCCGTTAAAGACCCCAATGGTTACTGGGAAAAGATAAGAAATAAGGGTCTATTTGACATAATTCTTTTTGGCTTTGCAAAGTATGCAGAAAATCAGATTGTACCAAATAGTGACACTATAAGAGAAGAATTATTATGCCTTATGACGCATGATGAAGTTTTTATAGATTCAATTTCAGGAAGTGGGACTGATCATAAGGAGAAAACTATTACTCGCTTTGACAAATGGCACTCTGCATTAAAAGGGATTGTAGGAATTAATAGAGTTGGGCCTAGAAATTTTTCTTTACAAGACAAAAAACAACTCTATGGGACTGATGCTACCTGTGCTATTTGCGGACAAAAAATTCATCTTCTTGATGATGCCGAAGTTGACCACATAGAGCAATATTGGAGAGGAGGTAAAACAATACCATCAAATGCACGCCTTACTCACAGATATTGCAATAGGTCAAGAAGTCGTAATGATGGAACGCAAAAAGTAGCTGCTTCAGTAAAGCCTCCAAAACCAAAAACTAAAATAACCAGAACCCATGGGGCTATTCTACAAAAAGAATATCGGTTACCAATATGCGCAATTCTTTTAGAAAAAGGTGGTAAAACAACACACCGTGAATTTTTTGAGATTATAGGACAACAAATGGGAACGGAGTTCAATAATCAAGACCTTGAGATTCTTCGTGATGGTTATACTCCAAGATGGCAAAAAAATGTTGAGTTTGCAAGATTTTCGATGAGTAAAGAAGGTCTCTTGAAACCTGATTCTCCAAGGGGCATTTGGGAGATTTCGGAAAAAGGAAGAAAATTCTGGGAAGACAATAAATAAGCTGACAGGGTAAAATGTAGTTACTGACTTACAATGGTTCATAACTTCAAAGGTGGGTGCTTGAATTTGTTAGAAAAATTAAATGCGTATGGCTCCCCCCTGACAAGGGGGGCAAGGGGGGTTATATATACTCCGACGAAAGTTATAAACCCCCTTAATCCCCCTTATCAGGGGGAAACAGGAAAAGCAAAATGAATATACCCTTTTGGAAAATGAGCGGGAGCGGAAACGATTTTGTGATAATTGATTTTACAAAACATCCAATCGATTATGAAAAAATACCCGACTTTGTCTCAAAGGTGTGCCGTCGCGGGCTTTCGGTTGGCGCGGACGGGGTGATCTTCGTCGAGCAATCGAAAATAGCAGACTATGCATGGCATTATTACAATGCCGATGGGGGAGAGGTTGCAATGTGCGGAAATGGCAGTCGATGTGTGGCCCGATTTGCCTACGAAAATAAAATCGCGAAGGCGCAACAGTCCATTGAGACATTGGCTGGAATTATTCACGCGGAGGTTAGTGGAAATCGCGTGCGGGTGCAACTCCCCGATCCAACCGATTTGAGACTTCATCTAAAAATTGAAATTGAGGGGGTTGTCCACGAAGGACATTTTGTCAACACGGGGGTGCCGCATGTTGTTTATTTTGTTGATGATATTGAGAAATGCGATCTCGTTAAACTGGGGCGGGCAACACGGTATCACCCTTTATTTGCCCCATCCGGAACGAATACAAATTTTGTCCAAATCATAAACCGTAATCAGATTAAAATCAGGACTTACGAACGCGGGGTAGAGGATGAGACATTGGCATGTGGCACCGGGTCGGTGGCCGCTGCAATGATTGCCACGGCGCTGGGAAAAACTACCCCGCCCCTGCAGGTGATGACCCAAAGCCAAATCATGCTGTGTGTTGATTTTAAACAAAATGCGGCTACTTTCAGCAAGGTTTATTTAGAGGGAGACGCCCGTATTATCTATAAAGGGGCGCTTTCGGAAGAGGCGTTGTGATCGTGTCATACACGGAACGAGATAATGTGATTCGTTTGATAAGCGCAAGAGAGGCAGGACGAAAGGAGAAAGAAGCTTATGAAGAAGGTTAAAACAGAGATGGACGATGATCTTCGCTCAGAATACGATCTGAAGAGCTTGCGAATAAGAAAGGTCGGGTACGAACGCAAGAGCTTTGGAGGACCGATTTTCCGTTTAGAACGGGATATGGCAAAGGTGTTTCCGGACAATGAGTCGGTGAACGAAGCGCTGCGCTTTTTAATCAGGGTTATCAGAGAAAATAAGCCGACTCTTACGGTTATGAGCAGGAGAACCTAACACCGAATGAGGGATAGACGGTTTTGCCTGGGAAGAAGAACATTACTTAAGTAGGAGATACTATGTTTCACGGTTCGATTGTCGCGATTGTTACACCCTTTAAGAAGGGTAAAATCGACGAGAAGGCGTATGAGGGACTGATCAATTTTCATTTAAAATCGGGCACGCATGGGATTGTTCCCTGCGGCACCACGGGAGAATCGGCAACACTGACACAGGAAGAACACCTGCGCGTTATAGAACTAACGGTTAAAAATGCCTGCGGAAAGATTCCCGTGATTGCCGGAACAGGATCAAATTCCACGGAGGAAGCGATTTTTTACACGCACCATGCAAAGCAATTGGGGGTTGCTGGCGTCTTACTCATTACCCCTTATTACAATAAACCGACGCAGGAAGGGTTGTTTCAGCATTTCAAGGCGATTGCACGGGCAGTAGATATTCCGATTATTCTCTACAATATTCCAAGCCGAACGGGGGTCAATCTCCTTCCCAAAACGGTTGCACGTCTTACCGCATTTGATAATATTATAGGCATCAAAGAGGGGACGGGGTCGTTACAGCAGATCAGCGACCTCATCGCATTGTGCGGCAATCGATTTTTAATTCTCTCCGGAGACGACGCCACCGCCTTACCGACAATGGCTGTGGGAGGGCACGGGGTTATTTCCGTAACGGCTAATATCGTTCCATCTGAAATGGCCAATATGATGAACTGCGCCGAAAAAGGCGACTTCTCTGCGGCGCGAAAATGGCATGAAAAAATCTACTCGCTCCATGATTTGATGTTTATGGAAACGAATCCCGGTCCTGTCAAGGCCGCATTGGCCATGATGGGTAAATGTTCCGATGAGGTGCGATTGCCCCTCGTTCGGATCTCTTCTGATAACGCGGAAAAACTCAAAAAGCATTTGCAGGGATACAGCCTTTTGAAGAAAGCTGGTTTACGATGAAGATGGTCGTTTGCGGCGCGGCGGGACGGATGGGGCAAGCGATATTAGAACTCCTCTATCGGGAAAAAGACCTTACGCTGGGCGCGGCATTAGATATGGGCGCGGATATCAAAAAGGGGGTAGAGACTGGGGAAGTTGTTATCGATTTCACCTCCCCAGAGGCAACACTTGCGATTCTGAAAGAAGTAGTTTTCCAGAAAAAATCGATGGTCATCGGAACAACCGGATTTACCGTAGAGGAAAAGAAAAAGATCATCGCCGCTTCCAAAAAAATCCCCATCGTCCTTTCTCCAAATATGAGCGTGGGGGTGAATGTAGTCTTTAAACTGCTTGCGGATGCTGCCTTCGCATTGGGAGATGCGTATGACGCGGAGATTGTGGAGATGCACCATCGGCAGAAAAAAGATGCGCCATCTGGCACTGCGCTACGAATGGGAGAGACGATTGCGCGGGCGCGTGAAACGACGCTCCATGAAGTGGGGCGTTTTGCGCGAAATGGGGTCATTGGTGTGAGGCCAACAGAAGAGATTGGCATCAGTTCCATTCGTGGCGGGGACGTGGTGGGAGATCATACGGTTATCTTCGCAGGCCCCGGAGAGCGTGTTGAGATTACCCATCGCGCGCATAGCCGTCAGAACTTCGCACGCGGCGCACTGATCGCTGCCCGATGGGTGATAAATCAGAAGCCGGGTCTTTATGACATGATGGATGTTCTGAATCTTAAATAATCTGGTCTCTGTGGAAACAAACCGCCTCACCAAAAAGGCATAAAATACAATATTTATATTGCTATAAGTGTTGTTGACAGCCATCTAAATAATAGATCATAATATATCTAACAGATACACATACGGAGGTATCATGAAAACGACATTGAATGTCTCTGAAGTGCTTTTGAAACAAGCCATGGATTTGACTATGCTTGCGACTAAGACTGAAACAGTCCAATTTGCATTAGAAGCAATCGTTCGCCAAAAAACGCTTGAGAAAATCATACTTGCGGCGGGAAGTTTAAAATTCTCTGAAGATTGGAACAATGCGCGGCATGGCCGATAACGTATTAGTGGACACCTCGATCTGGATTGACTATTTCCAAATCGCACAGGGCGTCGTTTTTGATCAGGTTACCCGTCTGCTCAAGGAGAATCGTACTGTTTTTACTGGCATCATCGCTTCAGAACTCATTCGAGGATCTCACTCTGAGAAAGAGCTTTCTGTCTTGAAAACGTTGTTTCGATCAATTGGAAAAGTGGACGAGATGGAAACAACCCATTCAAACGCCGGAAGAATGGGTTACAAACTGGCCAGAAAAGGCGTCAACCCCGGAACGATCGATCTGATCATCAGTCAAATCGCCATCGAGCACAGCCTTTTCCTTTACACGCAGGATCAACATTTTACGATGATTGCAAAGCATTTTCCATTGAAACTATACCGACAAGGCTGAAGCGAGATACCCAAAAGGACAGAGATAGAGATTATCTTTTTTCCCCTCTCTTGCTCTCACTCATGAAGCGGAGGGTGGGTGAGGGTGCGGGATCACCCAAAAGGAACTTATTCCCGTGATAGAAAATCAACAGGATCGGTTTTTGATGCGGCGGGCTTTTTTTCTAGCCCGAAAAGGCGCCGGGAAAACCGCCCCTAATCCGATGGTCGGCGCAGTGATTGTTCGTCATGGGAGAATCGTCGGGGAGGGGTATCATCATCGCGCAGGTTGCGCCCATGCGGAAATAATCGCCTTGGCACAAGCCGGTAAAAAGGCAGGAGGGGGAACCCTTTATACCAATCTCGAACCGTGTTGTCATACCGAAAAACGGACACCCCCTTGTACAGATGCTATCATACAAAGCGGTATCGCGCGTGTGGTTGCCGCGATGCTGGACCCTAATCCGATGGTCCATGGAAAGGGTTTTAACGCGCTTCGCGCGGCTGGAATTGACGTCACTGTTGGACTACTGCAACATGAAGCCAATCGGCTAAACGAAATTTTTATCAAACAGATGAAAACGAAATTGCCGTTTGTAATTTTAAAGGCGGCAATGACGTTAGACGGTCGTATTGCCACTAAGACGGGAGAGTCTCGATGGGTGACATGCGAGAAGGCGCGCCGTGAGGTCCACAAACTTCGATCCAAGGTTGATGCAGTGCTCGTAGGGATCGGAACTGTTCTGACCGATGATCCCCTACTCGTGGCAGGGGAAAAAGGGATGAAGAATCCTCTGCGCGTAGTGATTGATCCTCATCTGAAAATACCTGTTCACTCTCGACTGGTGACCTCTGTTGGCAGGGGTGGTTCGCGAACCGCCCCTACGCTTGTGTTGACCACTGCTTCCGCTTCTTCTAAAAAAGCAACCCTTCTTACTCAACTGGGCGTTCGTATAGAATCTTTTTCAAAACAGGCCGGGGGAATTCCGTTTAAGGCGATATTAAAAAGACTCAGTCAGATTGGCATCACCAGTCTGTTGATCGAGGGCGGTGGAAACGTCAATGGCCGCGCCCTTCGGGAAGGGATTGTTGACAAGGTAATCTTTTATATTGCCCCCAGGTTTTTATGCGGAAACGATGCAAAGGCCGTTGTGGATGGGGAAGCGATCGCTTCTCTCACTGATGCCGTCTCCCTCCGCGATCTTACGATCCGAAAAGTTAGAGACGATCTTTGTGTTGAAGGGTATATATAATGTTTACAGGCATTGTTCAAGAGCTGGGCGTGGTTTCATCAATACATCAATCTCCAAACAGTGTGCGTGTTACGATTGCGGCAAACAAGACGCTGAAAGGGTTGAAACGGGGAGGCTCTATTGCCGTGAATGGCGTTTGCCTGACCGCGACGATTATTTCTAAAACAAGTTTCTCTGCTGATCTCCTTCCAGAAACGCTGCGAGATACCAATGTGGGAAGCCTTGTGAAAGGGGACAAGGTTAATCTGGAATCTGCTATGCGCCTTCAAGATCGTATTAATGGACATCTTGTATCGGGACATGTGGAAGGGGTGGGCGTTATACAAGAGCGAAAAGAAATTGGAAACACTCTCTCGCTGAAAATTTCTATCCCGAAGACAATCGGAAAATACTGTATTTTAAAAGGATCCATCGCTGTGGATGGAGTCAGTTTGACCATCCAATCGTTTTATCGCGGAGGCATCACTGTTGCGATTATTCCTTCTACTGCAAAGATGACCACTTTGGGAATAAAAGAGGTGGGGGCCTTTGTGAATCTGGAGTCTGACTTCATTAGAAAATATGTCCAACGGATGTAGCCTTATTAAAAAAGTGCACCCGCAGTGGCTCTTCCATTCGGGCTCTTTTTCCCAAAGTGTTTAAAACTTTGTTCGGTGGCCATTCGTCCCCGTGCGGTTTTGTCTAGGAAGCCGCTTTGAAGCAGGTACGGCTCAAAAACTTCCTCCAATGTCTCTTTCTCTTCACCCAACGAGGAAGCAAGCGTCTCAACACCCACGGGACCTCCTGCAAATTTTTCGATAATCAGCAGGAGCAGTTTTCGATCCATCGTATCAAGTCCAGCATTGTCAATATCCATACGGTCAAGCGCCTGTTTTGCGATGGGACAATCAATACGGCCATCCGACATGACCTCCGCAAAATCGCGCACGCGTCTCAAGATACGGTTGGCAATGCGCGGTGTCCCCCGACTGCGATTGGCTATCTCCAGCGCGGCATCCTCGGAAATAGAAAGATTGAATATGCCGGCGGAACGAACCACAATCAGACGCAACTCTTCCGGACTATAAAACTCCAGTCGGTTAATCACGCCAAACCGATCCCGTAAGGGAGAAGTGAGCAGTCCGGCCCGCGTCGTGGCGCCGATCAACGTAAATTTTGGCACCGACAACTTCAGCGTGCGGGCCGACGGCCCTTGGCCAATGATAATATCGATTTGATAATCTTCCATCGCGGGATAAAGCACCTCTTCCACTGTAGGATGAAGCCTGTGAATCTCATCAATGAAGAAAATGTCTCCTTCGGAAAGATTGCTTAAAATCGCTGCGAGGTCCCCCGGCTTCTCAATGGCTGGCCCGGAGGTAGACTTGATATTCACCCCCATCTCGCGGGCAATAATGTTGGCCAATGTCGTCTTTCCCAGCCCAGGCGGCCCGTAAAAAATGACATGATCCAGCACCTCTCCGCGCTTTTTTGCCGCCTCAATATAAATCTGTAAATTCTCCTTGATCTGATTCTGGCCGACATATTCCGTAAGCCACGCGGGGCGAAGATGGACCTCGATCCGTTTCTCTTCGTTTTCTAATTGACCTGAAAGAATTCGTTCTTCCATTCCCTGAATACAACCCCCTTCATCCCCCTTTCATCAAGGAGGAAATGACTCTAATTCCCTTTCGATAACATCTGTAACGCCTTTTTGATCAACGCTTCAATTGTGCAAGCTTCTTCTTTGAGAATTTGCCCAATCGCCTTCTGGGCTTCACGTTGTGAATAGCCCAAGTTCATGAGGGCGGAAATGGCATCGTCAGAAATCGGATTTTCTGTTTTGACCAAAACCTCTGTCATCTCGGCTAACGATAATACCTTTTCTTTTAACTCTAATACCAGCCGACCAGCCATTTTCGGGCCGACTCCGGGGATGAGCCGCAACCGCTCGACTGCGCCTTTTTGAATAGCAATCAGAAGCTCCGAAACCTCAATGCCGGACAGGATATTTCTGGCAAGCTTCGGCCCTACGCCAGACACACCCATTAAAAGTAAGAAGAGCCTCTTTTCCAGAAAGGTAAAAAAACCGTAAAGCTGTAATGCGTCTTCTCGAACGTAGGTATGAATATGAAGTGAAACGGGGGATTTGATTTCGGGTAGTTGATAATAGGTCGAAAGCGGAATAAAGACCTGATATCCGATTCCGCCCACTTCGATAATGAGAGAATCCAGCGATTTTGCTGTGACAATACCGTTAATCGATGCAATCATTTTCTCGTTGCAAGGCGGAACAGCGCCAGAGAGCGGCCATGAAGATTATAGGCTCGGCCTCCCTTGGCCATTTTGCCCGGGGGTTCGCCCGTCTGAATTGCCGTATCCACCTTTAATTCCCATTTTGTATCCTTTTGATGCGCGGGCAAAACAAAAGAGATCGGGTCGTGATGCGCGTTGAGAAGAATAAGCAATGTATCTCCAAAAATAGGTTGTCCCATTTCGTCCACTTCGGAAATTGCGTCCCCGGCCAGCCGCACCCCTAAATATCGCACAGACTCCGCATTCCATTCTACATCGGTCATTTCCCGACCCTTCGGTGAAAACCACGTAATATCCTTGATCTGTGATCCTCGAATCGTTCTTCCATGAAAGAATTTGCGCTGGCGCAGCACAGGATTGGTCTTCAAGATATGGACAATCTCCCGCGTAAACAGAAGAAATTCTCGCTGCTCTTTATTCAAATCCCAGTGGGTCCATGAGATTTCATTATCCTGACAATACGCATTGTTATTTCCCTGCTGTGTCCGTCCGGTCTCATCTCCGCCACAGATCATCGGAACGCCTTGCGATAATAATAGCGTGGCCATAAAATTTCTCCTTTGTCTTTCCCGCAATGCCGTAATTTTAGCATTGTCCGTAGGCCCCTCACTCCCGCAGTTCCAACTGATATTGTCGTTTGTGCCATCGCGATTGTCTTCTCCATTGGCGCTGTTATGTTTCTGATTGTAGCTGACTAGATCGTGAAGCGTGAATCCATCGTGGGCCGTAATGAAATTGATACTGGCGTGAGGCCTCCGCCCTCCATGCCCGTACAGATCGCTGCTGCCCGACAGACGGGTTGCCATCTCAGCCACTTGCCGGCCATCCCCTTTCCAGAATCGACGAATCGCATCACGATATCTTCCGTTCCACTCCGTCCACAACGGCGGGAAGTTTCCCACCTGATATCCCCCTTCCCCTAGATCCCACGGCTCGGCAATCAGTTTGACCTGAGAAATAATCGGATCTTGCTGAATGATGTCAAAAAATGATCCAAGACGATCCACCTCGTGTAATTCTCGAGCAAGTGTGCTGGCAAGATCAAACCGGAAACCATCCACGTGCATCTCGATTACCCAGTATCGCAGACTGTCCATAATCAGTTGTAGAACCTGTGGGTGGAGCATATTTAACGTGTTTCCACAACCGGTATAATCCTTATAATATCTACGGTTGTTCGAAACGAGCCGATAATAGACCGAATTATCAATGCCTCGGAACGATAGGGTCGGCCCAAGATGATCTCCCTCCGCCGTGTGGTTGTAGACGACATCCAGAATTACCTCGATTCCTGCGGCATGAAGGGAACGAACCATCATCTTAAATTCATGGACGACACTCATTGTCCCAGACCCGTAACGATTTGCAGGGGCAAAAAACCCGAGCGTATTATATCCCCAGTAATTGCTGAACCCTCGCTTTGCCAGGTGTTGATCATCCACATAATGGTGGATAGGCATGAGTTCAACCGCAGTAATCCCTAGACGTTGCAGATAATCAATGATCGGTTCTGACGCAAGCCCGGCATAAGTCCCTCTTAATGCCGGCGGCAGCTCCGGGTGTAGAACGGTGAGACCTTTAACATGGGCTTCATAGATAATCGTCTCATGCCAGGGGATTTTAGGGGGCCGATCATTTCCCCACGTAAATGCCGGATCAATCACCGCGCAAAGCGGGGCAAACGCCGCATTGTCGCGTTCATCCATGACCATGTCCTCCAACGGTTGACCGACAGAATAGCCAAACATTGTGTCATCCCACTTGGTTCGCCGGGCAATGGCCTTGGCATAAGGGTCAACCAGAACCTTGGCAGGATTAAACCGATGCCCCGATGACGGATTGTATGTCCCTGATACACGGTAGCCATAAAGCCACCCCGGCCGCGCATCGGGCAGATAACAGTGCCAGATATGGTTGGTCTGCTCGGTCATCCGGATTCGATCGGCCTCCTTCTTTTTGTCAATGGCATCAAAGAGGCATAACTCTACTCCCATCGCGTTTTCAGAAAAGAGCGCAAAATTAACCCCTTTTCCATCCCATGTTGCACCCAACGGATAGGGGAAACCCGGAAGAACCTTCATGACAACCCCCCGCCCTGTGTTATTCGATTTTTCACCAGAAAAGACCAAACTTTTCATTCACAGCGGAAGGCTTGCGTGAACCACGCTCGCCAAGGCATGAATAAAGAGAGGGGCCGTATTGAGCGATTCGATGCGATTGAGATTTATCCCCTTATCTTTTGCCATCTCTTTGTAATAAATATCGATATCATAGAGAATCTCAACATGATCCGCAACAAAACCAATCGGCGCCATTAAAACGTCGGCATTGGCCTCTGCCTCTTTCAATACATCCTCGATGTCAGGTCCCAGCCACTTTCCCCCGCTCATTCCCTTGCTTTGGTAAGCAAATTTGATATTCTCGGGTGGCAGGAGCGCCCCCAGCCTCTTCACAATGCCATGCATCGTTTCTTGCAGATGCGCCGGATACGCATCCCCTTCGGCTAAAATAGATTCTGGAAGAGAATGAGCAGTAAAGACGAGCAAAATCGTCGAACGAATCGACTCCGGGTATTCTAAAAGACGGCTTTTCACCTTTTTGGAAAAGGCATCCAGCAAAAGGGGCTGCGTATGCCAATGCGGCACAAAGGAGGCGGCAAGGTCGCCACCGCCAAGATCGGCAAGCGCCCCACGAACGGTTTCTATGTACGCCCCCACGCTCAACCGGGAATATTGAGGGGCCATACTAATAGCAACAAGATAAGTCGGTTTATCTTGCAGTATCTCCCGCACCGTCTCTTTGATATATGGGGTCCAGTGCCGCATTCCAACATAAACCCGAAATTGATTGCCCCGCGCATTGAGTTTCGCTTCGAGGGCTGCGGCTTGTTGATTTGTAATCTCTAAAAGGGGCGACTTCCCGCCAATCTGACTATACCGATCTTTCACGGTTGCGATAATTTCAGCGGACGGAACACGGCCTTTCATAATGTGGCCCAAAAACGGCTCGATATCGTCTAATGAGTCCGGTCCTCCATGGGCCATTAGCAGTACGGCAATTTTATTCATACAATATGGATTGATTTCTTGTCTTTTTCAGGGACGGGGGCGTAGTCATAAAATCCTTTTCCTGTCTTTTGACCCAAAAGACCGGCCTCAACATATTTCCGAAGCAGAGGCGCAGGCCGATACTTGCTATCCCCAAATTCGGCATATAGAATCTCCATAATATCAAGGCAAATATCTAACCCCATCATATCTGCCATCTTAAAAGGCCCTAAGGGAAGACCCGTCGCCATTTTGATCGCCCCATCTATCGTATCGATCGAGGCAACCCCATCCATCAGCGAGAAGACCGCTTCGTTTATCATCAGCAAAAGTATCCGGTTGACGATAAAACCCGGAAAATCTTTTGAGACCACTACGGTTTTCCCAAGCTTTTCCATAAACTGTTTTGCATTGGCAAAGGTCTCATCCGAAGTTTGAAAACCGCGAATGATCTCCACAAGAGAAATGAAATAGGCCGGATGAGAAAAATGAATTCCGATAAATCGTTCGGGCCGACGCACAATTGATGCCAACCGCGTAATAGAGAGTGAGGATGTCGTTGTGGCAAACAAAACCTCCTCCGAACATATCTCATCTAACGATTCAAACACCTCCGCCTTGATCTCTTCTTTTTCCGGAACGGCCTCGAAGATAATGTCCATACCAGATAGTTCCTCTGGTCTTGTTGTCGTTTTAATATTTTTCAGGATTTTCTCCCGCACCCATTCAGTGAGCTCCTTCTTCTGGATCGACGCATTCAATCTCTTTGTGATCTCTTCGACCGCCTCATCCAGTGTCTTGGCGTAAAGATCAAACAAGACGACATGAACCCCTCCTGTTGCGAGTACCTGTGTGATTCCCCGGCCCATTTGTCCCGCGCCAATAATCCCCGCCAGATCCATATTCATTAAACTTTCTTCCTCTTTTATAATGGTTTCTCCACAAACAACCTTCTTAATGTGGCCAGACAAGCTATCATGTTTGATTGATTTAAAACAATAGAGTGTTGACAGGACTCGTTTTACTTGGTTAGACTCCGACATCGTCTGTTTCCGTCCCCATCGTCTAGTTCGGCCTAGGACATCGCCCTTTCACGGCGGTAACAGGGGTTCAAATCCCCTTGGGGACACCCTCAAAAAATGGTTCTGATGTGGCGTAAAATAAAGAATCTCCTCTGGAGCATTCGAAATGGGTGCGATTTCGCCCTGCGATCTCGCGTACGATGGAACAGGGCGATTCCAATGGAAACGCCCGTAAGCCCCGTAGATCAGCGGCTTCAAGAAGAATTTAAACAGTTCCTGGGGCTTTTTAATTGGCAGCCTGTCATAAAAGTTTTACGGCCTTTTTCTGTCTTAACAGTTGCAGACATTGGCGCCAGAAACTTCGCCTTCGCGCCAATATTAGATGAACATTTTAAGGCAATAGGATTACAAGCGATCATTCATGGAATCGAAATGGATGCCTATCGGCGTCTGATCAATTTTCACACGCGGGCCGATTACGGGCATTACTACGCAAAGTCCATTGCCTCCGGGCAATATCATCCAATCGATTTTTTAACGTGGAATCAGCCATTACAGATTGGGTTTTTGTTAAATCCGTTTGTCACGCGTGAAGCGCTTCTTGCATGGGGACTTCCTCTTTCATTGCTAAAGCCTGAAAAAATTTTCCACCATGCCTATTCATTATTAAGACCCCAAAACGGAGTCTTGGTGCTAAGCAATATAGACGAGCACGAAATAGAGATCTCTTATCAGATTGCAAAAGATGTTGGATTCGTCATCGGAGAGAGGGCAACATGGTTCCCACAAACAGGCGCTCCTCCTACGGCATTGCCCCGATACGGAACAATTTTATATGCGTCGTAGGGGCGCCGCTTGCCGCTGCGCACTGATCAAATCATACAGGCCTGTTGGTTGGGCGCAGCAAGCAGCGCACTGGTCAGATCATACAGGCCATCCGGGTTGGGCGCAGCAAGCAGCGCCCCTACATTCGGATTAATGCACTGCAAGGGGTGTTACTTCTACGGCCTGAACAGGCTTTATAATCCCTTTGATTCCAGGGGTTGCCTGTGATGGCTTTTTTTCATCTGACTTGACAACTAAAATATCGATTCGGCGGTTCTTGGCGCGCCCTTCCGGGGTATCATTTGTATCAATAGGATGATATTCAGAGTATCCCGCGAGGGTAAATTTTTGCGGAGGAAGACCATTTCGTTCGACAAAGTGGCGCATAATCGCCGTGGCGCGAGATGTGGAAAGCTCCCAATTGGATGGATAAACGGCAGTATGGATTGGAACATTGTCCGTATGCCCCTCTATTTGAATTTGATTGGGTAACTCTTTTAGAAGAGTCCCCGTGCTATCAAGTTTTTTCTTAAAATCTTCATTGACTTCCGCCCGCCCGACTTCAAAGAGGGCCTCATCAGGAATCCGAATAATAATGCCGCGGTCAACCTTGTTCACGCTGGCTCCCTTGATGCCAATCTGTTTGATCCCCGCTTCAATGTTCTGATACATCGGCTCCATCGAAAAGATGGCGGGAGACCCTCCAGTGTCAGCCAACGCAACAACAGTCTGCTGTGCCGCAGTCTTCTCTCCGAAGGAGTTAAAAGCCCGCTTAATTCCTTCAATGACCGGTTTGCTCGGAGGATTATCGGTTCTCATAGACCACATCACGACGAAAAACGCGAACAGAAGCGTGATAAAATCGGCGTAAGATATCAGCCAACGCTCTAGATTCTCATGCTCCGGATGTTTGTGCTTCTTGGCCATTGGTTCTACTCTTTCGGCAGTTTTGCCTTATTGGCTGGTGTCAGAAAACCTTCGAGCTTCTCCTTCGTCAGTCGTGGGTTTTCCCCCGCCGCAATCGACATCAACCCTTCGATAATCATGAAACAGACAGCCCCATGCTCTTTCGCCCTCATCTTCAGTTTATTCCCCAGTGGGAGACAAACCAGATTCGCGCCAATCAATCCATATACAGTGGCCACAAACGCAACGGCAATACCAGACCCAATTGATTCCGGGTCATCCAAGTGCTGCATCACCGAGATCAAACCCAACACAGCGCCGATGATCCCGAAGGTTGGCAAGTAACCTCCATAAGCGTCACAAATCTTCGGCCCTACCTCGCTATATTCTTCATGCATCATCACGTCCGTTTCTAACATTTCTCTTAAAATCCGCGGCTCGGTGCCATCAAGCAGTAGTTGTAATCCTTTTTTAAAAAAGGGGTCGTGAACCTCCGTCATTTTTTTCTCCATCGCGAGGATTCCCTCTTTCCGAACAATCGTGCCATACTCCACAATCTTGTTAATATATTCAATGCCATGATCTGGCGGCTGCTTAAGAACGCCCAGCACCAACCCTACACCATACTTGAATTGCGCCAATGAGAACTGCACAACCGTCGCTCCCAATGCCCCGAAGTAAACGATTAAAAACGCCGTTGGCTGTATCAGCGAACTGATCTTACCCCCTTCAATCGCCTGGCCGCCTAATACCCCCCCCAACGACAGCAAAACACCTAGAAAAATCATAATATCCATAGTATCTCCCTAAAAAAAGAGTACCAAATTATTAATCCAAAATCAATTTTCATGGTCTTTGAAGTTTAGGTTTCGCGCCCAATAACCCCTTTAACCGCAAAATAGCCTGCGTATGAAGCTGACAAACACGGGACTCGGTAATCTGAAGCACTTTCCCGATCTCTCTCATCGTCAACTCTTCCACATAGTAAAGAGAGATCACCCGTCGTTCCTTTTCAGGAAGATGGTCGATCGCCTCCGTTAGATCAGCTCTTGTATCCTGCGCTAAAAGTTGCGAGAAGGGATCTTCTGTCCGAAAATCAATCACCGAGTCAAAAGGGGTTTCCTCGGAAGAAATACCCAAATCTTCCATCCGTATCAGGGAAACCCCTTTAGCTTGAAATAAAAACTTTTCGTACTGCTCCTCCGTCATTGAAAGCGCCTTGGCAAGCTCCGATTCCTCCGGAGCCCGACCCAGATCCCTCGCCAGTTGATCGTAGGCCTTCTGAAAAATCTGAACCTTCTCATGCACAGACCGAGGAACCCAGTCCAACGAACGTATCTCATCAAGCATGGCCCCCCGAATCCGAAATTCAGCGTAGGTTTTAAACTGCGTCTCTTTCATTGGATCGTATTTTTGAACAGCGTCCATTAAGCCAATTACCCCCGCGTTCATCAGATCGTCAACATCCAAGTAGGGGGGAAGCCGAAAGGCAAGTCGATGCGCTAGAAAACGGATAAGCGGAGCAAACTCCGTCACCCATTTTTCGTATCCTTCCGTATCGGGCATTTTTTCCGGCATAGCTATACGATGTGAGGGCATCACTCGTTTCCCTCCTATCGCCTCCAATGCCACCATAACCTACGCCGATTCAGCAGAAAGGGGTGCGACCCCTGCGAGGGGTGCGACCCTCGCAGGGCACGTTGCCCCTGCGAGTAGTTTTCTCCAAAAAAACTGTACCGACCCCTTGGGGTCGGTGGGAATCGGCCACTGCAAAACCTGATGCGCGACCCGCATAAAGTTCTCTGAACATTTTGCGTTGGGATAAATATCGACGACGGCCCGTTGTTGTGAAACGGCCAGCTTCAGGTAATCATCA
>JACPZM010000132.1 GCA_016195485.1 Candidatus Troglogloeales bacterium
AAGAAAAAACAGTTTTATATTCATCCCCGTCGTTGCATTTTTACTGGTGATCAGTTTTGCCGGTGGATGGTTCATGCGGGCAAGGAGATCCCCACAACCAATAGCCCCAGAACCTGATAACGGCGTCAGGATGCAGTTGCGTTTGGGAGGGGATAAGTGGGTCCGTCCTTTACTGGTTTGCGATATCAATCCCCTTTCTGAATCGCAAAACTTGCAATCGCTGAAAGATAGGGTCGATGAGGAGATTCGACAGGGGGTACAAAGGAATATCATCAAAACCGCTTCGGTCTATTTTCGTAATTTGACAACCAGCGAACAGTTTTCTGTTCGTGGGGATGAAAAGTTTTTCCCTTCCAGTTTGCGCAAGGTCCCCTTACTGATCTCCGTGCTGAAGATGGCGGAGAGCGCGCCGGATATCTTGAATAAAGTCAAGGTGAATCTGACGGGCGAGGATCAAAATGATCAACAGGAAATTAAGCCAAAAGAGTTCGCTGAAGTCGGAAAAACATATCTCGTAGAAGATCTCTTAGAAAAGATGATTCGGTATTCCGATAATAACGCCACGGCCGCATTGAGTTCCGTTTCGGGCGTCGATACAATCCGCGGGGTGTTTGAAAACCTATATGTGCCGTTTATCGGCTCCCCCCCCGTTGGCATGAAGAGTGAGGAGGAGATCGAGGGTCTGACCGCCTACCAGTTTTCCTTTTTCTTGAGGGTGCTCTACAACGCGACCTATTTAGGCAATGAATTTTCGGCGCGGGCGTTACGCCTCATGTCGCAGGTCGATTTTAAAGAAGGTCTCCGTGCTGGGCTACCGGACTACATCCCCGTAGCGCATAAATTCGGTCTGATGACAGTTAAACTGAGTGATGGCCCGATCGTCAGCAGACAATTGCATGACTGCGGCATTGTTTATCACCCGAAAAGACCGTATATTTTGTGTATTATGACAAAAAGCGCTGCCCCTATTTCAAACATGGAGCAGTTTATCGGTCGTCTATCTGCCATCGTGTATACGGGGGTGGAGAAGTTGGTGGACAAGACCTGACAAATCGCCTCTCTCCCCGTGCAGGAACCGAATTATTAATCAGTGATGACCTTGGAGAGACTTAAGAATATCCTCACGCTGCACGCCCTTGTGCAACGATACAAGTCGCAGGATGTTGGTGATTGTTCCAATGCGGATAGGATTGTGATCCGGAACGGGTATTCGCTGATGAGAGGGCGCTTCCGTTTGCAGGATGAAGTGACTGCCTTCCTGATGAACTGTACGGTATTCCCAATCCCGGCACAGCGCTTTAACAAGGTCTCGTCCGCTAATGTCTCGCGGAACTTTCATGCGCACGCAAGCACTTCGTCACGGACGAAATGCAGACGAATGGAGGATGGCTGTTTTTCGATTTGATCGAAGTAAAACGCTTGCACCACCGCTTTGACATTGGTACGAAGATCATCCCAAGTGTCGCCTTCGGTTACAATACTGTCAGTCAGACACTCGGCGCAAAAGCCACCATCGGCCTCTTGAATGACTTCAAAAATGAGCTCGCTCATAACAGGATCGTACCACCATCTATAGGGTAGACGCAACAGTTTTGCGTTTTAGAAACCAGAGCATGACCGCCCCTGAGACGAACATCGGCAGGCTTAATAGTTGTCCCATTGAAAAGTATTGAAAGAGAAAGCCGATATGGGCATCAGGCTGTCGAACAAACTCAACAAGAAATCTAAATAGCCCATACAAAAGAATGAAAGACCAGAAGATGGTTCCGCGGGGCAAATCCTTGTTAGAGAGAAACCAGAGAATGAACGAAATCGCGCACCCCTCCAGAGCGGCCTGATAAAGTTGCGAGGGATGCCGACAGAGATTCCCTCCTTGCGGAAAGACCATGCACCAAGGGAGGTTTGTGGGTCTGCCAAAAAGCTCGCCATTGATAAAATTCCCAATCCGGCCAAGACCCAAGCCAATCGATACACTGACCATGGAAATATCGGCCAGTTCATAAAAAGAATATTTTCGCCTTTGACAAAAAAGGATCCCCGCAATAATCGCACCGGATAGTCCCCCGTGAAAAGACATTCCCCCTTCCCATACCGCAAAAAGTTTAGATGGATTTGTAAAATAAAAAACAGGGTTATAAAATAAAATGTAGCCGAATCTTCCGCCTACAATAACGCCAAAGGCGGCGTAAAAAAGAAGGTCTGAAATTGCTTCTTTCGTGATCTTTACTTTTTTTCTAACTGCAATAATCGGAATAAGAAAGGCCGCGAGAATAAAGGAAACGGCGTACATCAGTCCGTACCATCGAAAAGAAAGCGGCCCTATTTTAAGAAAAACGGGATCAATGTTTGGATAAGCAATCATGGATACCCCCAATCGACGGCAATTTTAACCGGTTTCTTTAACGCATTCAGATAATAAACAAATTTATTCTCACACCCAAATTGATGCAAGTCGCGTGTGACCACGACATCCTGTCTGCAATAAATCGCAATTTTGGCAAATGCCCCCTCGCGAAACCAGTCCAGCGCCTGCAGTCCATCCGCACTCTTTTCAGATTGGAGTGTCGCCTGCGCCAGGTTATTTAATCCCACGCGAAATCCCAATTTTGCGTGAAGATCGGCCAAAAGATCAAATGTCGGAATTTGAGAGAAATCAAAATCGGTATAGCCAGCCAGCACCGCGTAATCAAAATGAATGATATTAAATCCGATGACTTGATCGGCGGTCGAAAGTTCGTGAACGAGGGCGGGAATATCTTCCTCTTCGTAAGGCCGAAAGTGTTGATCGCGTGTCGAATAGGTTACGCCAAACGAAAATCCCATCTTATTTTTATTGGCCCAACCGCCGACTTCCTCTGCGCTTTTTTGCGTTTCTAAATCAAAATAGACAAGGTTCATGCTTTCTGCGGATAAACCTACCACATCAGTACCCTGCTGGCAATGACTTCATCTCTGTAACGATCCTTCTTGACCCAGGGATTCGCGATAGCGGAATCTGAAATTGCAAATTCATCCAGAAATACTGCGTTATCGGCCATTTGGCTACTCACCGTACGAGCGAGTACACCTCGGTCGCCAAAATGGCCTCTGGCCTTGTATTTCAGGCGACTTTGCAATTTCTCCCAAAATCAATCGCGGATTTTGGGTTTATGATAGAATGGCCTTTCGTAATCGTTGGATAGAAAATGGCAGACTTTATCTTATTAGGATCAATGGGGGCGGTCGCGGGTCTTTTAGCCGGACTTTTTGGTATTGGCGGGGGAATTATTATCGTTCCGGCGCTTATCTTTTCATTTGAAATGGATGGGATGGGTCAGTATGCCACCAAGTTGGCCATCGGAACATCACTCGCCTCCATCCTTTTCATGGGATTATCTAGCAGCTTTGCGCATTACAAGAGAGAAGCTATCGAATGGGAGTCGCTCTTCTGCTTGGCTCCATTTATTATCGTTGGAACTGCAATAGGCAGCCATATCGCGGGAAGGGTAGACGGGTTTTTACTAAAAAGGCTTTTTGGTATTCTGATGCTTACGGTTGCCATGACGATGTTATTTCGCATTTCGGAAAAAGAAGCCCCGCGCGCAAGTGAGGATCGGGTTTTATCCGTACGGAAATGGATGATATATGCTGTTGGTGGCATATTGATTGGAACCATTTCTTCCCTCTTTGGAACTGGAGGAGGAACCATGACAGTGCCATTCCTTGTCCTGCTTCTTGATAAACCAATTCGGGTTGCGATTGGCACTGCATCGGCCACCGGAGTCATAATAGCCTTTTTTGGGACTATCGGCTTTATTTATCAGGGCTGGCTGTTTCTCCCAAATATGCGGTTTGGTTTTGTAGCCCCACAAACTGCACTGCTCATTGCCGCTTTCGGGTGCATGACCGCGCCACTAGGCGCGCTCATTGCGCACCGAATCGACACACTTCTTTTAAGCCGTGTTTTTTCCGTCTTTCTCATTATTGTCAGTCTTCTCCTGATTTTCTAGTATAATCACCTCATTAAAGCGATCCAGCAAGGCATCCGCCACCAAAGGATCGGGTCCAAGACACTGGGCCAATTTTACAAAATAATTGGGATTGTCTTCTCGAAACTGCCGCAGTTCCTCTTCTATTGTATTGAGCAATATACCCCTGAAAAGAAGATATGGAAAAATAAGGATCGACCGATAAGGTAGAGACAAGGCCTCTACCAGTCCGTCTTTGAAAAAAGGGGTGGCAACGCTGGTATAGCAATACCGGGCCTCGCCAAAACGGAATGCTTCTTTCAATAGGCGGGTCAGTGTTATAACATCTTTGTTTGCAACCGAATCGGAAGTCCCCCGTCCAACGACTATCAACAACATTTCGTTGATGTTTATTCCTTTCCAATCAGATAATGCCTGCTGTATGCGGTTTTCACATCGCTCCAGAATTTTGGGATGAAGATCAAGATGCCTTCCATAATGTATCGGAATAAGGGGGTATTTCTGTTGAGCATTCTGAATCAGTTTTGGAATATCGGTTTTGACATGATGGGCGGCAGTCAACATGGCTGGCAATACAACAATGACTTCGGCCCCACGGGCGATGACACGATCAATCGCCTCCTCTATCCCCGGACGCTCAAATTCCAAAAAACCGTATTCAACGACTTCCTTTATAAAGAGCGCAACCAGCGCCTGAAATCCTGATATCGCTTCGGGAATTTTGCTCCCGTGGCCAGCCACAACAATACCGACCTTCCGATCAACACGCAAAACGCTATTGTCCGCTCGATTCCTTCATGACTTGATCAGCCCGTTTACCATTTTCCTCTGGCGCAACTCCAGCATCAGCAAGACCTCGGTAGCTGACTCCAAGATAATGCTGGGCCATGGCGTAGCCGGTTTTGTTGTTCTGCTCCGTCCACAGACGGGCAGCTTCCTCCAGAAAGTCAATGGAACGTTTGAAGTTCTCTGCAGGCACAATCCCATAACGCGCCAGACCCTGGTAGCTCAATCCGAGGCTGTTCTGAACATTGGCAACCCCAACCCCATTCTGTTGCTCCTTCCAGAATCGGCCTGCCTCCTGAAAGGCCAAAATGGAAGATTGGAGGTTCTGTTCTGTCTCAATACCTTTCATGCCCAATGTCTGATAAACCTGCCCAAGATTATTTTCAGTATTGGCATAGTCCGCTCCATCTTTCTGCTCCAAACGTAGGCGAGCGGCTTCTTGAAAGGCCGCAATGGAGAGTTTAAGGTTCTCCTCAGGCGTAACCCCCCACTGGGATAACGCCTGATAGCTTAGTCCAAGATCGTTCTGACTCTCAGCATGGCCCACCCCATCCTTCTGCTCTAAACGCAGGCGAGCGGCTTCTTGAAAGGCCGCAATGGAGAGTTTAAGGTTCTCCTCAGGCGTAACCCCCCACTCCGAGAGCGCCTTATAGCTCCGTCCAAGATCATTCTGCATCTTTGCGGTGCCGGCCACGTTCTTCTGCTCCTTGGTAAGTTTGGCAGCCTCCTGTAATGCCGCGATAGCAAGTTTAAGATTCTCCTCAGGCGCAACCCCCCACCCGGATAATGCATGGTAACTGAGCCCAAGCTGACCTTGGGCCACGGCGTAGCCAACCCCGTTCTTCTGCTCCTTTTCAAAACGAGCCACATCTGAGAAAGCCGTAATAGAAGATCGAAGATGCTGTTCAGGTTCAACCCCTCGTTGAGCCAACACCCGATAGTTTTCTCCAAGCATGTTCTGGGCCATGACAGTCCGCGCCGGGTTCTTCTGCCCTTCTCCCAGACGAACGATATCCTGGAGGGCGGAAATGGCAGACCGGATATTCTGCGTTGAGTCAACACCCCGATTGGCCAATTCCCGGTAGCTCATCCCAAGGTTCAGCAAGGCATTGCCATAACGAACCCCGGTTGGATCCCCTCTCTCTACCTCCGATTCCTTCTTGAAAAGACCAATTGCCTTCCCCAGAGACTCGGAGGATGCAGCCTCGGTCGCGCCTCCCATTGCGTAGAGATTGTAATAGGCATAAGCGCCATAGGAATAAAGATCGCCTGCATTAGGTCCAAAAGATGCGGCTGACATCAGCTCGTCGAATTGGCGGGCGCCATCGGTCCAATTTCCATCTTCAAGAGAGATCAGAAAGCGGATAAAACGGGCCGTCTGCACCGGCTCTGTGATCGACTGGGCAGGAAGTAGGGCTGTTTCCATCGGGGGAATAATCTGTCCGTCAGGGATCTTTACCTCCGATTTTTTTACCCATGTCACCCTGGGACGGAACTCTTGATCTTTAAAGGCCGTGGCTACCTCTCCCCAGACGATCACCGTGAGATTTTGTTTTCTGCCAACCTGTTGCGCCGACTCTTCCTGCTGTTCACGCGTATCGCCGGTTATCAGGATCGGCAATGCGCGGAGACCGATCCGTTTCTTAAGCCTCGGCTCCTGTGCGACATAAGACTCAAGATACTTGATAATGCCCTGCTGGGCGCTGAAAGCCTCATCGTCGGAAGCGAACCTCGCCACCCGAATTTCCAATTTTACGGGGGAAGGGGAGGTGCCGGCCTCATCGATGGACTCATCGGCAGGGGGAGAAGCGGCAGGAGTCGATTCATCTGCGGCATAGACCAAAGGCGCCATGATTGCGAGCAAAATTCCCAGCAAAAAAGAAAATCCAGCCCGCAGGGCGTAATGAGACGTAAAGGTTCGATTCGCATATTTGTTCATTGTTGGCTCCATAATTGTGAAAGACATGATGGGGGATTATAACGGTAAAAATCGAAAAAAGCAACAGGAGGTAGTGATATTAAAAGTGGTTCGTGTTATTCTCTTTGACGATAATGGAATCAGATGATGACGATTGCTGCAACTAAGATTTTAGTGGTGGATGATCCTGCCGATGCCAAGGCGACTCTCCGTGCATTGCATACGTTTCATGGGACAACCCCTGTTTCAGTTGAATCGGTTGACCGGCTCTCTTTGGCTTTAGAGTATCTTCAAAAAAATAAGGCGGATATTATTTTAACAGATATGAGATTGCCGGATAGTTCCGGGCTTGAGACATTGACACGGTTGCTTAAACAGTCGCCAGACGTCCCAATCGTCGTGATGACGGGCGCCCCCATGGAAGATGCATTGGCTTTGGATCTGGTCCGACACGGCGCGCAAGACTATTTGTTTAAGGACAAATTAGATGGCGAGATTTTAATGCGCGTGATCCATTTTGCCATTGAACGGAAGCGGGCGGAGGTGGCACTTCACAATATGACATTAGAGCTGAAAAGATCAAACGATGATCTCATGCAGTTTGCGTATACAGCGGCTCATGACTTAAAACAGCCATTGCACAACATTATCGGTTTTATTCGTATTTTAGAAGACCGTCACAAAGGACGCCTTGATAAAGAGTCCGCCCATGATATTCTTCAGATTGTCCGTTCCGTCAAGCGGATGGGCGCCGTCATTGACGACCTTCTTCTGTATGCCAAGGCAGGATCAACTGGCCTGAACATGCAACAGGTTAGTCTGGAAGACGCGCTGCAAATTGTGCTTGAAAATCTCCATCAGGAGATTGGAGAGAACGATGCGGTGATCATGCACGACGCCTTGCCGACACACCCGTGCGACGAACCCCAAGTGGTCTGCCTCCTGCAGAACCTCCTGGATAACGCGATCAAGTTCAATGACCACAAGAAGACGCCTCGCATAGAGATATTGGCAGAAACGCGCGGCACGGAAGTCGTCTTTTCTGTGCGTGACAACGGCATTGGGATTGATCCAAAATACCATGAGAAGATATTCGTGATTTTTGAGCGGCTACATACGCAGGCTGAGTATCCGGGCACTGGTATTGGGCTTGCCATCTGTAAAAAGATTGTGGAGCGGCACAAAGGCCGAATCTGGGTGGAGTCGCGCCTCGGAGAGGGATCAACCTTTCACTTTACATGGGCACAGCCTAATTCCTCCCTGTAATAAGGGGAGGTTAGGTGGAGTATCAACAAACCACCCCTACCCCTCCTTAGTCAAGGAGGGGTTTAGAAAGGAGTCGAAAAATGAACAAAAAAATCATCCTGTCTATCATTACTGTATCATTGCTTTTGTCCACTGTGGGGTTATGGTATTACGCGCGTCCTCTATCATCGATAAAGCCGATTAAAGTCGGCGTTCTTCATTCACTTACGGGAACCATGGCGATCAGCGAGACCTCCGTGGCAGACGCGACCCTGCTGGCGATTGAAGAAATCAATCAAGCCGGCGGTGTTTTGGGGAGGCCTATCGAACCGATTGTGGTGGACGGAAAGTCCGACTGGCCTACGTTTGCGCGGGAGGCCGAACGGCTGATCACACAAGATGCCGTCCGTGTGATTTTTGGCTGCTGGACTTCAGCGAGCCGCAAGACGGTTAAACCGGTCTTTGAAAAGTACGATCATCTACTCTTCTATCCCGTTCAATACGAGGGACTGGAACAATCGCCCAATATCATCTACACCGGCGCCGCGCCCAATCAGCAGATTATTCCCGCCGTCAAATGGGCATTCGATCACTTGGGGAAATCGGTTTTTCTGGTCGCCTCCGACTACGTTTTTCCGCGAAGCGCCAACGCGATTATTAAAGACCAGATGAAAGCCTTAAGAGGAACGATTGTCGGCGAGGAGTATATTCTTCTGGGGAGTTCCGATGTGAAAGAGGTAGTGCAAAAAATTATCAAAGCGAAACCTGACGTTATCCTCAATACGATCAATGGCGATAGCAACGTCGCCTTCTTTCGGGAGCTACGGGCGGCGGGGATTACGCCGGATAAAATTCCCACCTTATCGTTTAGTATTGCGGAGGATGAGCTTCGCACTTTGGGCGCGGGAAAAGTGGTCGGCGATTATGCCGCATGGAATTATTTCCAGAGCGTCGATACAAAAGAGAACGCGGCGTTTGTAAAGCACTTTAAGGCAAAATATGGTGTGTATCGGGTGACGGATGACCCGATGGAGGCAGGCTATTTTGGCGTCTATCTGTGGGCGCAGGCCGTTAAAGATGCCGGAGATGACGATTGGAAAGCCGTGCGCAAAGCGCTGCCGAATCAGAGTTTCAATGCGCCGGGCGGTGTTGTTTATGTGGACGCGGAGAACCAGCGTACATGGAAAACGGTGAGAATAGGAAAAATCCGAGACGACGGGCAGTTTGATATTGTGTGGTCATCTGAAAAGCCGGTGCGCCCCGTACCCTATCCAATTTATCGCTCCAAATCGGAATGGGATCACTTTCTTGACAACCTCTATACGGGTTGGGGAAACCGGTGGGCCAATCCGGGAAGGGGATAGGGGGAGAACAACCCCCTTGTGCCCCCTTTGTTAAGGGGGAATGATTGATATGCGGTTTAAGATCGCAGCAAAATTGGTTGTCTCTTTTCTACTGATCGCCATCATTCCGATGGCCATCGTCGCTTCC
>JACPZM010000135.1 GCA_016195485.1 Candidatus Troglogloeales bacterium
CACCCTTTCGAATACGCCGATTGACTATCTTGACTTTGCGTCGCCAGAATCGGGATTGGGATCAAAAATGGGGATTGATGCCACAACGAAGATCGGCACAGAGACGACGCGTGCGTGGGGCAAACGAATCATGATGGATCAGGACGTTGTAAAGAAGGTGGATACGTTCTGGAACGAAATGGGTCTCTCTGCAGGGACGGGTTTTAAACCCGCCCTTGTGGATACAATTTTTCAGGCCCCCAGAGATCTAAAAAAAACCCAATAGCCAACCTGCGGCAATAATGCCAATTACGAGAAGCCCAATGGAAACGCCGCCTACGAAGGCCTTTACCGGCGGTGGCGCGGCCAGCCGAACGGAAGACGCTGTTCCTATAGATTTTTCGGTCGACTCCACTCGCGTTTCAACCTTTTCCAGTTTGGCTGCCAACTTGGGTATCGCGGATGCCGCAGTCTCTACTTCCTTAACACGAGATTCCATCTTATCCAGCTTCACCATAAATGTACTTATCTTTTCGCGTAGATCATCTTCTTTTGTCATAAGTCCTCCCACTTGTTTGTCGTCCTCATTATATCACTACCCGATAGAATTTGTTATATATTATCACAAATCTAACGCTTCTTTTTCCTTTTGTTGTTTATTTTTTAATCGCTTTTCACTCCGGTCGCGTAGTGGCCCTGCCTGTCGAAGTCGTGCCGGCAGAACAAATGGATTTCTCGGATTTTTTATCTTCTTCTGTTTGTTTCCTCTTCCACCAGGGTTTGCCATTATTGAAGATTCCTTCGCGCAAAATATATCATAATATTCTAAAAAAAGTCCCTACGCGATGGCTTGATTATTGAGGCCCATTTCAAGTAGTATCTTCCTCTCTTCGGTGGTGACATCCACCTGTAGGCGCTCTTTATGGAACGATATTAGTATGATTATGAAAAAACAGACAAGCAGTGGCGTTCCCAGATTCCTGGGAGTATTCCTTTTTCTCGTATTCTGTATAATGCTGCCGATCCGTGCCCCCGCCCAGGAGGCCGCTTCCCCTTCTAGACCTTGCAAGGAAGGGGAAGATGTTGAGGAATGTATAAAAAGATTGAGGAAAACGCCACGTGGTATATCTACAATGCAACTGAAAGAGTACGAATCGACGACAACTCTCCAAAACCCGGAGGGACGAGAGGTGGAAGAGGGTTTCGTCACGAGAAGACGTCTTCCTTCTGATGAGCAAAGGGCGTCTGCTTTTGAGGCATATGTTCAGGGATTGGCTTCATCCGGAACTTCCACGAAAATCAGGCAATTTGGGTACGACCTGTTTGATGAATCCCCTACCACTTTTGCCCCGGCAAATATGCTCCCTGTAGGGCCAGATTATCTACTGGGGCCTGGGGATCAGATACTGATTACCCTGTGGGGGAAGATCAATCTCGACTACGAACGGGTTATCGATTCAGAAGGAAAAATTGTCCTCCCTGAAATTGGGGTCTTGCGTCTATCGGGGCAAACATTCGCGGGGGCTAAAACTTTTCTGGAAAAGGAGCTTTCCCGCTATTACCAGGCCTCTGAAATCAAAATGAATATCAGTATGGGGAGTCTCCGATCGATGCGGATTTTCGTCGTGGGAAAGGCCCTCTATCCTGGCAGTTACACCTTGTCATCGTTCTCGACGCTCGTGAATGCCCTTTTCGCTTCGGGAGGGCCCAGTAAATTAGGAACGATGCGCGATATACAAGTGAAGCGGAATGGAGAAACCATCACCCATTTTGACCTCTATGATTTTTTACTCAAGGGGGATAAGACAAAAGATATCCGGCTCATGCCGGAAGATGTCATCTTCATCCCGACCATTGGCCCCCTTGTAGGGATTGCTGGGAATGTAAAGGTTCCCGCTATCTATGAGTTAAAGGGGGAGACAGGCCTCCGGAATATCATCGAAATGGCAGGGGGTGTCAGCGCCACCGGGTATCTTCGGCAGGTTCAGGTGGTAAGAATCATTGGCAACGAGACAAAGGTGGTGCAGGATTTAAATCTTGAAAGATTGACGGAATCTGTGAATATCCCACTCCAGGATGGAGACCTGGTCAAGGTCTTCCCCATCACCCAGACCATAACAAATCCTATAGAGCTTAAAGGGAATCTCTTAAGACCTGGAACCTATGAGTGGAAGGCAGGGATTAAAGTAAGGGATATTATCAAAAGTTCAGAAGACCTTCTTCCGGATACGTTTTTAGAGTTTGCCTTGGTAGAGAGGCGTGTTGGGCCAGATTACCATAAGGAGTATCTATCCTTTGACATTGGGAGACTTTTCATGGAAGGGGATGAAAAGGAAAACATCCCATTGAGTCCCTACGATACCATAGTGGTCTTTAATAAACAGGAGTTAGTGGGTAGGGACAAGGTCCGTATCACTGGCGCTGTGAATAAGCCCGGAGAAAATGAGTTCCGGCCCAACATGAAACTCTCCGACCTGCTAAAGCTGGCGGGCGGGTTCAAGAGATATGCATTTACCAAGGAAGCGGAGCTCACCAGGGTAACGCCAACACCGGAAGGGCCTAAGATAGAAAAGATCGTGGTGGCGCTTGCAAAGGTCATGGACGGAGACCCGGCATATGATATACCTCTTAAGGAGGACGATTATCTTTTTGTAAGGGCGGTGCCGGAGTGGGAGCTCTACAGAACTGTGAATATCACAGGCGAGGTGCGGTTTCCGGGGGTTTACACCATACAGCAAGGGGAGACCCTCTCCTCGCTGGTCGGACGTGCGGGGGGCTTTACCGATAAAGCCTATCTAAAGGGAGCGTTCTTTACTCGAAAATCTGTGCAAGCACTTCAAAAAAAACAGATCAATGAAAGAATAGATCGTCTTGAGCAACAGTTGACATTGGGGGCCACGAGCGCAACTGAAGCCGCCGGGCCTCAAGAATTAGCAGGTCTGGGCAATGTCGCCCTGCAGCAACGAAAGGAATTTCTGGCAAAATTAAGGGCCGTCTCACCCATTGGTCGCATCAGTATGGAGATTGGTTCCACTGAGGAGTTGAAGGGATCTCCTTCGGACATTCCATTAGAAGAGGACGATTCGCTTTTCGTGCCAGCGCTGCCTGCTTCTATTCAGGTGATGGGTTCCGTCTATAATCAGGGGGCTCATCTTTATTTAAAAACAGTGTCTGTATCCGACTATATCAAAAAAGCGGGAGGAATGGATCAAAACGCCGATACCGATGAGATATATGTCCTGAAAATAGATGGCACTGCGGTCAGTCGGCACGGAGGAGCAAGCGGATCGTTTTTCCCATGGGGCTTTATGGGATCAAAATTAGATCCGGGGGATACGATTGTCGTACCGGAGAAGGTCGACCAGGTTCCATGGCTCGTGGGGGTTAGAGACTTTACCCAAGTACTTTATCAGATTGCCGTTTCGGCAGCAGTGATTCTACGATTTTGAAATTCAATCTCTTCGTCTTTAAAACTAAATCAGAAAAATTCGTGGCCCACATTTTTGTTGATAGGTATAGATACAAACAATGGATAAAGAGTATATAGACGCAGATGAAATAAACCTGTTGGATGTTTGGCAGGTGCTTGTTAAAAGGAAGCGATTGATAGGTTATATTGTGGGGGCGGCCGCGATTGCTTCCGTGATGATCAGTCTTCTTCTTCCCAAAATTTATGCCGCCACCACATCTATTCTTCCTCCACAGCAAGATACCCTTGCATTGTCGATGGGATTACAGCAGGCTGCACAATCAGGGGTAGGTGGCATAGCGAGTGGATTGTTGGGCATGAAAACAGCAGCCGATTTATGGGTTGGCATATTAAAGAGCAACTCGGTGCGGGACGCCATTATCGATCGCTTTCGACTCAAGGGTGTATTTGACGTGGAGACAATAGAGGATGCGCGGCGTGAATTAGACGATATGGTTGAGGTTGTAAAGGCCAAGGAGGAGATTCTCTCTATTACCGTGGAGGATAAAAATCCTCAAAAGGCCGCGCAGATCGCGAATGCCTTTGTGGAGGAATTAGACAAGATCAATATGGGCAACGTCATGACATCCGGTAAGCGAACGAGGCTCTTTTTAGAAAAACGGCTCCGGGAGGCCAAAGAAGAGGTGATTAGAACGGAATTGGCAATGAAGGTTTTTCAGGAAGATAATAAAGCCGTCAAATTGGATGAACAATCAAAGGCCATTATCGAGGCGATTGGGGGGATCCGGGGGGACCTGATGGCAAAAGAGATTGAATTGCAGACGATGCTTTCCTTTGCGACCCCGACCCATCCTCGAGTGGAGTTATTACAATCTGAAATAACCGGTTTAAAAGGTCAGCTACGAGAACTCACCGAAGGAAAGAAGAAACAATTTCCTGCCGAACCGAAAGATATTTTTATTCCGACCGCAAAGATTCCGGATCTTGGGCTTCAATATACCCGGCTCCTTCGTGACGCGACGATACAGGAGACCCTCTATGGCTTATTAACGCAACAGTATGAAATGGCCCGGATTCAAGAGGCAAGGGATAGCCCCACGGTGCAGATACTGGATGTGGCAAAAGTCCCCGAAAAGAAAGCTCGGCCCAAAAGGGCGCTGATTGTCCTTCTCTCGACGGTGACTGCGGCATTTCTTTCAGTCTTTCTTGCTTTCTTTATGGAGTTTCTGGAAAAGAGTAAGAAAGAGTGGATTCCCCCTCATGAGTAAAAAAGTAAGAATCCCAAGAAACAAGACGGTCCCGGAAGAACCTCCTTCCGTGCCCCCTTCGGATTGGCCTCTTGTCGTTTGTTTTTCTCTCCTTGCCGGTTTTTTTACGCTGGCCTTTGTCTTCTCTACGATTGTTCCTTTTTTTCAGATGGCCACCTATTTAGAAGATATTCGGAAGAACAGGGTTCAAAAAGTGATGAAGTCTGACTTTATCTTCTCACCATACACGGTTGCCCAGCGCCTTATTCGCTATGAGTTTTTGAAATATCTTGAAGAACAAAAATTAGGCGCGAGCGATATTGCCCTCCTGGATGGCGCGATTGCCAAAATGGAGGAATCTGTTGTGATAGAAGGTTCGTCTCCGTATCAATATCTAAGACTAGGCCGAGCCCTTGAGAAAAAGGTTGAAATTCTGCATGACCCCTCCTACTTAAAACAGGCGGAGGAATATTATAAAAAGGCAATTGCATTGGCCCCCAAAAGGCAGGAGGTCGCTTATTCTTACGGGCTTTCGCTCATCCGTCAAGGCAAGGATCGGGTGAATGAGGCCGTTTCCCTGCTAACACAGTCTTTGGATAAAACTATTCCAATTTCTTATTTTTATCTGGGGTTGGCCGAGTTTAATATGGGCAACCAATCTTATGCCAGCTCTTTAGAACATCTGGAGGCTTACTTCGAAACAAAGCAGGACAACCCGTATCAGGGAACTTCACAGGATCTCTATGAGAAATTATTCCATTATTACTACGGCACGCAAGATAAACAAAGAGTGCTCATGACTGCCGCCAGACTTGTGAGTTTTCACAGCGATCCGCAAGAGCGCTATCAAAAAGTGATCGCTTTTATAAACAAGAACAATCAACTTCCCCCCCTGCAATTTAATGGATATAAACTATCCAGTGTAGGGGGCCCTTAACAAAGCCCGATAAGCAGGCGTCTTACCTTTTCTTCCATTTCTTTTAGAAGGGACATTTGATCAGCTTCAAACCGTAGGACTAATGCGGGCTGGGTGTTGGAGGCGCGCACCAGACCCCAGCCGCCATTAAATAAAAATCGCACGCCATCGATATCAATTGTCTTATATTCTCGCGACAATAACTCCCGACATTGCGAAACGACTTCAAACTTCTTGTCATCCGGGCAATCGACACGAAGTTCAGGGGTGGAGAATGTCTGCGGACAACCTGTGAAATAAGAAGAAAGCGGCTTTTCACCCTTGACTAAAATCTCTGCAAGCCGACATGCGGCGTAGATCGCGTCATCATATCCAAAATAGCGATCGGCAAAAAAGAGATGCCCGCTCATCTCCCCCGCCAATAATGCCCCCGTCTCCCGCATCTTCGCCTTAATTAAAGAGTGGCCTGCTTTCCACATGATCGCAGCGCCGCCCAAACGCGCCACTTCATCGTACAATACCTGCGACGCCTTGACCTCCGAGACAATCGTAGCCCCGGGATGCTCTTTTAAAATCTCGGCAGCAAAAAGAAGCGTTAGACGATCCCCCCAGATAATCTCCTCATGCTCATCGATCACTCCCAGGCGATCTCCATCGCCATCAAAGGCAATCCCTAAATCGGCCTGATGCTTTTTAACTTCCAAAATAAGATCGGTCAGATTCTCTGCAACAGTCGGATCAGGATGATGGTTTGGAAATCGTCCATCGGGTTCACAATATAAGAGAATAAGGTCTGCTCCCAGTTTCTTAAAAATCTCCGGCGCAATCAGCCCTGCCGCACCATTTCCACAATCCATTACGACGCGAAGGGGCCGTGTGTCTTTCTTCCGTATAAACGGCTTAAAATGGCTGATGCAATAATCTCGATAGGATAACAAGAAATTTTCCAAGACGGTCAATGACCCTGATCCCTGATCAAAGTCCTGACGATCAATGCGCAGTTTGACCCCCTGAATATCTTCTCCAAAAATGGTTTGTTTGCCTGCACAGAGCTTAAATCCGTTGTGCTCGGCGGGATTATGGCTCGCCGTAATCATCACCCCACCATCCACATTCAGCGTGTAAAGAGAAAAATAGAGCACGGGCGTCGGACACGAACCAATATCCACGACGTTGACGCCGGTTGAGAGAATGCCGGTTAACAATGCCTTACGGAGGGATGGGGTGCTCAAGCGAACATCGTGCCCCATTGAAATAGATTTTCCGCCGCCGCGGCAAATGAGCGTTCCAAAGGCACGGCCAATATCCTCGGCCAGCTTTTCAGTCAGGGTCGTTCCATAAACACCCCGTATATCATATTCTCTGAAGATCGACATTTCGTTATTTTCCTATCCTCTCAACAATCAGGGCGCAGCAAGCAACGCCCCTACATTACCTTTTTTACAGCCCCAACGGGGCCTGTTATCCCGCTGGCGGCCGGTGCCGCCCTCCCAAAATCATCGGCATATCGGGCAATATCATCCTCCCCTAAATATCCGCCGCACTGTACTTCAATAATCTGAAGCGGTTCATCCATTGGATTTTCCAACCGATGTTTTACACCCATTGGAACAAAGGTGCTCTGATTAGCCCCTATCGTATAAACCGATTCCCCACAGGTCACGCGCGCAGTTCCGGCAACAACGACCCAATGCTCGCTTCGCTTCGTATGCGATTGAAGCGACAGCCGCGACTTCGGATGCACCATAATCCTTTTTAGTTTATATCCGAGCCCTTCCTCTAAAACCGTATACGATCCCCACGGACGAATCACAGTCCGATGAACACGATGTTCCTCTCCTTTTTTAGTCTTTAGAATCTCAACAACCTGTTTGACTTCCTGCGCTTTTCCTTTAGAGCAAATCAGTGTCGCATCGTCCGTATCGGCCACAACGATGTCGTCTAGCCCAACCGCCGCAATCACCCTGCTATTGGCGTATATAATACTGTTGTTACATCCTACATTGACGACATTGCCTATTAGAATATTCCCGGCTTCGTTCTTGGGCAGAATCTCATCCAGCGCGTTCCATGAACCGACATCTTCCCATCCCATTTCTGCTGGAATGACTGCCAACTTATCCGACTTCTCCAGGATACCATAATCAATTGAAATCGAAGGAAGATGAGAATAGACTTCTTTGATTGTTTCCGCTCCCTGTTCGCTTATTGTCTTTAACCCCTTTGCCAATGCCGGCATAAAGCGATTGATTTCCTCCAGTATGGTCGCAATCTTCCAGATAAACATGCCGGTATTCCAGTAAAAATCTTTGCTTTGCAAATAAAGTGATGCTTTTTCACGGTCTGGCTTTTCAAAAAATCGGACTACCCGATGTGGGGGCCTGAGAGCAACGCTCTCAATGCCATCACCCCCTGCGTCTGAGCGAGCAAAGCCCGATCTAGCCGCCCGCTCTGCCCCTTGAAAATCAGGCAGGGCCTCTCCCGTTTGTATATAACCATAAGCGGTTTCAGGACGGGTTGGTTTTGCCCCAATGGTTACAAGATACCCCTGCGAGGCAATCTCTCTTCCCAAACGAAGCTGTTCCAACAATACCCTCTCATCCCGAATGAAATGATCTGCCGATAGAACCACCATGATTCCATTGGGATCCTTTTTAGAGAGCGTCATTGCCGCAAGCCCAATCGCCGCCGCCGTGTTTCTACCGATCGGCTCGGTTATAAAACCCGGAGACGGGGCCTGAAGCTGAAATCGAATCTGTTCTTCCTGTTGCGGATTCGTAACGATATAAATCTGATCGGCAGGAATAAGGGGCGCGATCCGGGAGAGGGTTGCCTGAATCAGGGTCTGATCGCCAAAAATTTTAAGCAGTTGTTTCGGATAGGTCTCACGGCTCAACGGCCAAAACCGAGTCCCGCTTCCCCCCGCTAAAATAACCGCAAATGTCGTCAGGTCTTTATTCATGTTGGGAGGGTACCATTGGAAGACGACCCGTTGCAAATAGAGGAACTCGTTATGGGCTTTACAGAACGGTTTGTAAACAGGTAGCATGATGGCCTGAAAATCGCCAAAAAAAGAAAATGCAAATCGAAGTCAATAGCGTCAAAAAAGAGGTCTTGCCTGGAACAAGCATAGAAAGGCTTCTTGCACGATTAAACATCGTCCCCCAGCGGGTTGCCGTCGAGATCAATTTAACAGTTATTGATCGGAATCAATTTAATCAGGTCTTCTTAAAAGAAGGAGATCGCGTGGAAATTATCAATTTTGTTGGTGGAGGAGGGCGGTAAATGACAGTCATTAACAAACCGTTTGTTATTGATGGGGTGGAGTTTCAGTCTCGTCTGATTGTTGGAACAGGTAAATATGCCTCGTTTGAAGAAAACAAACAGGCGGTGATCGCCTCTGGCGCCGAATGCATTACAGTTGCGGTGCGGCGCGTGAATATTCTGGACCACGCGTCTGAAAATCTGCTGGATTACATTGATCCGAAAATTTATAAAATTCTGCCCAATACCGCGGGATGCTATACAGCGGATGAGGCGATTCGCACCGCGCGCCTTGCCCGCGCTGCAGGAATTACAAATTGGGTGAAGCTGGAAGTGATCGGAGACACAAAAACGCTTCTGCCGGATAACGAAGCGACGTTAGAGGCAACGCGAGTGTTGGTCAAAGAAGGGTTTGTCGTCTTTCCTTATGTAAGTGATGATCCGATTATGGCCAAGAAACTTCAGGATGCCGGCGCGGCAGTGGTTATGCCGTTGGCCGCGCCGATTGGCTCTTGGTTGGGTATTCGTAATCCATATAATATTCAACTGATATTAGAGGCCGTTTCAATTCCGGTCATTGTTGACGCAGGGGTTGGCACTGCGTCTGACGCGGCCATGGCAATGGAACTGGGTTGCGATGGGGTACTCATGAATACGGCCATTGCAGGCGCCAAAAACCCGATTTTAATGGCCGAAGCAATGAACAACGGAGTGAAGGCCGGCAGGATGGCTTATCTGGCAGGCAGAATGCCCAGGAAACGCTACGCGCAAGCCAGCAGCCCGATAGAAGGAATGATTGAATGATAAAAACCCCATCCCCACCTTGCCTCCCCTTGAAGGGGAGGAATCATTGAAAATGGCAAATCCCCGCGCTTGCCGTGGTGGAGGTAAAGATCAAACCGGGACGTTAGGAGCTACCCCTCGCAGGCGACAAGGCGTATCACATTGGCAAAAACCAATTGTAACCCCTGTGCTTTTAATACCTTTGCGATGGGATTGACCGTGGTTTTAAGCTTGCTCCAAACGTTATCTTGCAGAATCCATAGCGACAGGTCTCGCTCATCCGTGATATGATCCCCCAGTTCATGCCGCAGGGAGCTTTCTCGCAGATAATCAAGCTGTAAATTCACTTTCATCAGGGCATCAGGGGTTTTAAGATCAAGATACCAACTGCGCTGTACGCATTGTAACGGATCCATACCGGGCGGCACCGATTCAGGTGTTCGCTCGGTTTCAACCTCCAATCGAACCCTTGCTGGCTTGTTTAACGCCTGTATATCGAGCACACCCACTGGCCTTGCCAGCAATTCCTCCACCATAACGACGGCTCTGTCATTCGGTTGAATATCTGCGGTGACGCTCAAAAAAAGAGGAACCGTCTGACGGCGGCGTTGAGCCTCTTCAGAAAGCGGGGTTAGCGATGGAAAGGCCATATAGGGAAGCCAGTGCGCCGTATTAAACGGTGTGGGATCAAGGATCATTTTCTTGAGGAGCGGATGACGCCATTGATTGTAGAGGGCAAGCGCCTCGACCTGTTGGGCGAAGGGGGCGCCCGATGCTCGCGGGTAGAGTTCGTCAAGCAACCCTCTACCGATAATCTGCTCTAACGTCGTCACGCGAGACTGGAACAGATCGGGACGAAACCATGCAAAGCCGCCCGGAGTTTCCTTTTCCATGGTCACCCCCAGGACATGACTTATCCGTTTTTTGAATCGTTGAAACAACTGCGCATTCTGAAGGGTCTTTTCTTTCAATGGATTGGGACTGCCTAGCTCTGGGGGATAGAAATACTGATAGTTGTCGTTGAAGAGGTTGCGCGGAAATGGCAAGATCGGATCGGCATTCCGGCCAAAGGTTAGGTCAAAGTCCCAGGGGATCACCACCCACTTGTTGGTTTTCTGGCTAAGATAGAGAAAATAGTTCTTATTGTAAGTGTCGCCATTGCTGATAAGGGTGTTCGTAACCAGCCAATTAATGACTGAGTCCACATCGAAATGCTCCGTCAAGAAGCGATCAAACTGATCAGCGGGGGTTGCATTGATCCCCTCAATGAGCTTACGCAGAGGGGTGTAGTCGCGGTCTTTCGGAGAGAACTTAAACCAGCATGCTTCTAAGCGGTTCTGATTGGCAGGCGTCATATCCCCGCAATAGGCTGTGTCATCTGTGTGGTAGAATAGGCCATCCTTGCCCAGTCCAACGCGATCAAACAAAGAGGTGTCAATCCACTCGATAAATAGAAAGAGACCAATGTATTTCTGATTGATATTCAGTTTTACATATTCCACCCGAGGAGAAACCGTGCCGAGAGAGGAGAGCAGATTCCATGTCAGCCATTCACGCATGTAGGAACCGTCGGTTGCCATGGAACGGAGGGCGATTTTTTTATTACCCTGCCAAGTCTGTTCGCCGTCAAGTTTAATGAGGATCGACTTTTTCAAAAAGTTGCGCGTCGATTGCCCGGTAACTTCAACTGATCCCGTCATGCGCGTCCCCTGCCCCGCAATCGCAACTGGAAAGGTCGAGGTATCATAGGGTTCTTTTTTGAATAAAACCTCTGCATCCAATGGGGCCATCTCAAGATCAAGCGTCGTAACCGGTGCCTCTGCCGCCATGGCAAGAGATGTAACTGCCAATAGGCCCACGATGAATAGTAAGATTCGTTTCTGCATGTCATTTTCCCCAGGTCGTAGAGAGGCCGATATTCAGCCCCTCGCTCTTGTTAATATTCCTTCCCCATAAATCCCGTTTGTAGTTTATTCTTATCCCTGTTGTCCTATTCAGGCGATAGCGCAATGAGAAATCCGAGGCAACCTGATCGTAATGATAGCTGTCATTGGGTCCAAAAATATCAACACTTCCTGATTCTCCTCCGTCGTAAGATGTGAGCGCCGATAATTTTATTTCTACCTGCCATGATGGATTGATCACCTGCTTCTCCCAGTTGCCATAAGCCCAGAGTTCACTACTCGCTGTCCCGCCCCACAAGGTTGTGCCGATCCCGCCTCCCCAAATACCTTGTGTGTATTCGGTGAACGGGTTTTCGTAAGGGTCAGGCAATAGCCTATAAAATAGGCCCGCATCCAGACCATATTGACCACTGCCGGGGCGATC
>JACPZM010000136.1 GCA_016195485.1 Candidatus Troglogloeales bacterium
GATTTACGATACAAACATCTTCTACCATAATCACACAGGCCATGTCCAGCATTGAATTGAACCGCCTGAATCCAGACAGAAAATCAAAAAGAACAAATTCACCGTGAGGGAGTCCATGTTATTGCTCAAGCTGACCCGCAATAGCGTCGCATGGTTTTAGTCCGTGTCTGTGCGCGGGCAGCTTATCTTAATCGTTCGGCCATAAATGTTGTAGAGTCCTTCCCCGTCAATGTGCTAGAATTTGGGTATGGGAAAACACGACAAAACGCTACTTCAAGTTTTGCGTGGCACATCAGACGTTAATATCTCATTCGGAAATTTGTGCAGGTTGCTCCAACACATGGATTTTTATGAGCGCATTCGAGGTAGCCATCACATCTTTACTAAGACTGGAGTTGAAGAGATACTCAATCTTCAGCCCAAAGGTGCCAAGGCTAAAGCATATCAGGTAAAACAAGTTCGTGAAATCATTGTTCACTATAAAATGACAGGAGAAAGTCATGACAAATAAATACAAGTACGAAATAATCATTTATTGGAGCGAAGAAGACGATGCTTTTATTGCAGAAGTCCCGGAATTGTCGGGTTGCATAGCAGACGGAGCAACGCACGCAGAGGCTCTCGCTAATGCAGACATTATCATTCAGGAATGGATTGAAACAGCAAGCGAGCTAGGCCGAGCGATACCAGAGCCAAGAGGACGTTTACTGCAGTTCAGACAGTAGAAAGCCACCCTTTTAGTTCTGCTCTATCGTGGCTTTCCGATGAACCCTCCAAAACATTTTTGGTCAGGCCTTTGATTTTTTTCTCTTGCTTTTTGTTTTTCTGTATGTTATATAACATATATACATGCATATAAAGGATCGGACAGCAAAACTTAGCCAATTGCGTCAGGCCCTGCAAGGGTGCCTGACAGACATGAAGCGCTCTTTGGGCGTGACGTTCGGACGAGCACCCATGGTCAAAGGCAATGTCTACGAGTTGGCACGCCGATGCGGCAAGCCCGCCTGCAGCTGCGCAACGAAAGGGGCGCTTCATCGCAGTATGGTGTTGAGCTTTAGTCATGAGGGCAAGACAAAGCTCTTTTCCATCCCTCCTCCTCAAACAAATCAGGCCGATGACGAAGCGCTCGCTTGATGATCAACCGAAAGGCTTTCTTCGTCCTATTTTGAGTATGCACGGTCTCCGCAACCTTATAGCCACATCCCTTCTCCGGCTCTTTCCATTCCCCTTCCGGAATCGCACGAATCACAGCCCCGCAACATCCTGATCCGCCGTTATGGCCCAAAACCACTCCATCATCCTCTAACGTATTTTGGTTGTTTTGGTTTCACCTAACAGGTGAGTATTGTACTCGCCCGAAACCCAATAGCCAAGAGGGCTTCCCTGCTTTTTTAAACTCCAATCTCTGTTTTAGCGCGACTCGGATTCCTTGACGGATGGCCAAGAATAGGTTACATTAAAGCGCCACTGTCTCATCACTCCGGCAGTGTGGATGTTCTTCATAAGGTGTCTGCAACTATGCAATACACACAAACACATAAAGCGCCAACAGATATACAGTTGTCCTTTCATGTGGCGACCCATCTAAAGGATGTCCCTCCGCAGTTGTCTGATCTCACAAAGCAGGAACTATATGATCTCCTGGAAATAGCCTACGCGGCTTTAACCATTCATGAAGATGCAGGGCTGCAAAAACTCTTTCTTCGGATACAAAAAATTATTCCTTGCGAGCATATCGTCTCTGGCCTGGGCAAAGTAAACTGCAAAGAGGGATCGCAGAATATTGTTAAAATTGTTAATGGGAGCTATCCTGCTGATTGGTTAAGCCTCTATATGAGGCAAGGGTATGCGTCGGTTGATCCTGTTTTGTTGTATCATTTCAGATGGTTTAAAACCCAGGTTTGGTCAGAGACCTTTCGGCGGGCCACCGCAACAGATGAGCAAAAGTTTATAGATGCGGCCAGGTGGCATGGCCTTTCCCATGGGATTACGATGGGAATCCCCGACATGCACAACTTGACGGGCAGTCTTTTTTCTTTTTCCGGCAAGTCAATAGCCAAACAGCCCCGCGATATAGCCATTCTCGAATTCCTTCTCCCCTATCTCCACGCCGCGCTGACGCGAACGGTCTTTTCTGCATCTGCCGACTATCCGAGTCTTACACTGCGTGAACGAGAAATCATACTGTGGATGAAAGAAGGAAAGACCAACTGGGAAATCTCACAGATTGTGAAGATCAGCGAATGGACCGTGCAATTCCATGTGAAGAATATCCTTAAGAAACTTAAGGCGTCAACACGAGGGCATGCGGTTGTAATTGCCATGGAGCATGGACTGATTCAATTGTAGTCATCCACTCGAGAAATTCTGGTCGGGTCGTTTCGTTCTCTCTTCTAAATTGCTCCCAATCCAGGATGGCCGCTACCGATTCCACACCGGCGGGCGGAAAGGAAATGGCAGGCCCAATCGCCTGACACGGAATTCCCAATACAGAAAGCGTTCGTAAAAACCGCGTTTCTATCACCATGTAAAGATACCGAATTTCATTTGCGAGCGACCACTGATAAAGGCCTTTGTAAAGAAGCGTTGAGAGCCGCCACGAAGAAAGCGGTTTATTTCGTAGATGAGGAAGCATTGCAAATCGGGTGACTTCAGACGTATCGATGGCCTTCCGAACTGGATAGTCTGACAGAAGGAGACCGGCAAACTCTTTCTCCAGCATAAACGGCCTGTCCGGTGGTAAAAACCGCATATAACCGATCAGCATCTCCGAGTCCGAACTTTCTTCTGGCACCGCGAAAAATCCCAATGAGACTGCCCACCGATCGTGGAGATCGATCTCCATGCCGGTTTCAGAGCACGGCACCCATCCTTGAAGTTCAGAAAAAATGAGATGGCGCAGGCGATAGGCTTGCAACAACTCCTCCTCGCTCTCTATCGAACGAACACAATATCCACTCGCGGTGGCTGTGCCACCTTCGTAAAACTTGATCTTTTGATAGTTCATCTGTTCCTCCTTATTGTTTGTGGTTTGTTTGTGGTTAATTTTGGTGGTCTATACAAGAAAACGATACAGAATCAGAGGGGATAAAAAAATCCTACTCGTTTGAGCAGTTACGGTTTTATAAATAGTGTGGTAGCCTTAAAGTACAGAGGGGTTCCCATGAAAATAATTCTTGTAGTAGATGATCAACCCGCAAACCGCTTAGTTAAAGAGGGGAAATAAAGAGGGGATACTCCTCCCCTTTATTCAAAGGGGAGGCTGGGAGGGGTTCAGGGGGGTTGAGGATTTTATCTTTAATCTAAAAGGAGTGGGGGTCAGCTATGCAAACGAAACAAAACCAACCCAAACATGCTGTTGACACCGATGCCGCATTAAACATCTCCACGAACGGTCAGTTTAATGCCGAGCTTCTAAAGACACTGAAGGCCGTCAAGCAAGGGGATTTCTCCGCTCGATTGACAGTCCCTTCCCGCGGCATAAACGGGGAGATTGCTGCAACCTTAAACGACACTCTTAATCTCAACGACAATATCACGCAGGAGTTTGAGCGGTTAAGCCGCGTGGTCGGCAGGGAAGGAAAACTTTCCGAACGCGCGAAGCAGCTTGGAGTCCTAAAAGGGTCGTGGGCAAGCAAGGTCGGCGCTATCAATGCCCTCATTGGCGACTTGGTCCAACCGATTTCGGCGGTGGAACAGGTGATCGGCGCAGTGGCCCGCGGCGAACTGTCCAAAAAAATGCCAATCACGATAGAGGGAAGGAGTTTCAAAGGGTCTTTTGCCAACATCGCCAATACTGTAAATATCATGGTGGACCAGCTCAATGCCTTTTCTTCTGAGGTGACCCGTGTGGCCAAGGAGGTCGGCACAGATGGCAAGTTGGGCGGCCAAGCCAAGGTGAAGGGGGTGGCCGGCACATGGAAGGATTTGACCGACAACGTAAACCAAATGACGAATAATCTCACGGGGCAGGTGCGCAATATCGCGGAGGTTGCGACGGCCGTCGCTAACGGTGATCTTTCAAAAAAAATCACCGTGGAGGTCAAAGGGGAAATTTTAAAACTGAAGAACACCATCAACATCATGGTGGATCAACTGAATGGGTTTTCCTCTGAAGTGACACGGGTGGCCAGGGAGGTCGGCACGGAAGGGAAGTTGGGCGGCCAAGCCACGGTGAAGGGTGTTGGGGGCACATGGAAGGATTTGACAGACAACGTGAATTCTATGGCCAACAACCTCACTACACAAGTGAGGAACATTGCCGAGGTGACGACTGCGGTAGCCAAAGGGGACCTCTCCAAAAAAATTACGGTTGATGTCAAAGGCGAGGTTCTTCAGCTTAAAAACACGATCAACGTCATGGTGGATCAGCTTGGGGGCTTTGCCTCCGAGGTGACCCGCGTGGCCAAGGAGGTGGGTACCGAAGGCAAGTTGGGCGGCCAGGCGGAAGTCAGGGGAGTGGCCGGCACATGGAAGGATTTGACGGATAACGTCAATTCCATGGCCGGCAATCTCACCAGTCAGGTCCGTAACATTGCAGAGGTAACCACCGCAGTGGCCCGTGGGGACCTCTCCAAGAAAATTACAGTGGATGTCAAAGGCGAAGTTCTCGAGCTTAAAAGCACCATCAACGTCATGGTGGATCAGCTTGGGGGCTTTGCCTCCGAGGTGACCCGCGTGGCCAAGGAGGTGGGTACCGAAGGCAAGTTGGGCGGCCAGGCGGAA
>JACPZM010000025.1 GCA_016195485.1 Candidatus Troglogloeales bacterium
ACCTCTTTCGCAACGGCTACTTTTGCCGCCGCCACATAGTCGGCCATCTGGGTTGTTCCGGGATCCACAAAGACCAGTGAAAGAAGCTGTCCCCCTTCTGAAAGTAACATCGGCGGGCCGCTGACCATACTAAATTGCGCTAAATCAGAAAGCGGAATCTGCGCGCCCGATTGCGTTGGCACCAGCACACGGGAAACGGCGTCCGGGTCTTCCCGAAACTCCCGGGCATATCGGACACGCACCGGATAACGCGCCCTTCCTTCAATAATCTCGGTAATCGGACTTCCGCCAATGGCTGTTTCAATGACGTCATTGACCTCCCCCGTGGTAAGTCCATATCGCGCGGCTGATTCTCGATTGATTTTAATATCATAATAGTTTCCACCGGAAAGCCTGTCGGCGACGGCGGATGCCGTTTGGGGCATTCGCCTTAGCGTTTGCTCAATGGCCACGGCCACTTTTTCAATCGACTGGGTGCCTGGGCCGAAGACCTTTACACCAACAGGAGAGCGAATGCCTGTGGCCAGCATCTCGGTGCGCGTCTGTATCGGCATCCACCAGATATTCGGCATTCCTGGAACACCCACAGCCGCATCCAGTTTTGCGATTGACTCTTCCCATTTCAAATGATTTTGCGGCTTTAGCGTCACCACGATTTCGGCCATCCAGAGTGGTGACGGATCGGTGGGCGTCTCCGCACGGCCCATCTTCCCGGCGACGGAAAGGACTTCCGGTATCGCTTTTAACTGTCGGTCTAAAATCTGAAGAACGCGCGCGGCTTCCGTCGCGCTCATCCCCGGCGCGGAGGTCGGCATATACAAGATGACCCCCTCATTGAGCGGCGGCATAAACTCGTTTCCTAACTTCCAAAAAAGTGGTAGCGATCCAATGACGATGACAATGGCCACCACGACAACCTTGATCCGATGCCGTAGAACCAACCGAACCAATGGCGTATAAATTTTAATAAGAAATCGGTTCAGCCAATTTGATTCTTCTTTTGAGATTCTGCCCCGCAGAAACCAGAATGAAAGCACAGGGGTTAAGGTCACGGATAAAATCGCGGCTGTGCCCATAGCGAAGGTCTTTGTGTAGGCCAGCGGTGAAAAGAGTTTTCCTTCCTGCGCCGTCAGCGAGAAGACAGGCAGAAAGGAAACGGTAATGACCAACAGCGCGAAAAAGATCGAAGGCCCAACCTCCTGCAATGCCGAGAGGATAACGGCATCTCGCTCTTCAGACGAGGGCGACGCATGCGTCGCCCCTACGGAAGACAATTTCTTATTTGCGTTTTCGACCATGATGATTGTTGCGTCGACCATTGCGCCAATGGCAACGGCAATGCCTGCAAGAGACATGATATTTGCGGAAAGCCCCATCGCCTGCATCGGGATAAACGCGATCAGTACCGCGATGGGAAGCCCAATCAGGGGAATAAGAGCAGAACGAAAATGTCCTAAAAAAAGAATGATCACCAGCGAAACAGCGATCATCTCCTCAATAAGTGTATGTTTAAGCGTATCAATTGCCCGTAAAATCAGGTCGGAACTGTCATATGTGACGACTAACTGAACTCCTTCTGGAAGGGAGGGGGTGATCTCGGCAATTTTAGCCTTGATCCTTTTAATAGCAGAGAGCGTGTTTTGTCCGGGACGAATAATGACGATTCCCCCAACGGTCTCCCCCTTGCCTTCCCATTCGACAATCCCGCGACGGGGCGCGGGGCCTATCTGAATGAGAGCGACATCTTTTAGAAAGATTGGCGTGCCGTTGGTGGCGTGTCCAACGGGTATTTTTTCCAGATCGGCAAGCCCCGTGAGGTATCCGAGGCCTCGAACGGAAAACTCATGCCCAGATAGCTCCAGTGTTCCTCCTCCGACTTCCTGATTGGATGCGCGAATTGCAGTGATGATATCCGATATCGGTATTTTTAAGGCGAGCAGTCGATTCGGATCAAGTGAGACTTGATATTCACGGACAGCGCCGCCCATTCGAGCGACTTCGGCCACCCCCGGAACCGTCTCAAGCCCATAACGCAACGTCCAATCCTGAAGCGCAGTCAGCTCCGAGATATCGTGTTTTCCGGTCGTATCCACAAGGGCATATTGAAAGACCCACCCAACGGCCGTGGCATCTGATCCAATCGTGGGAGCCACCCCAGCAGGAAGTTTTCCTGCGACCGCTTGTAATTTTTCTAATACACGGCTTCGCGCCCAATAAAGATCGACTCCTTCGTCAAAAACCAGATAGACAAACGACATTCCGAACATCGACTGTCCTCGCACGCGAGAGATTCCCGGTGTCGCAATAAGACGAGAGACAATCGGATAGGTAATCTGCGCCTCCACAATATCGGGTGATCGCCCCATCCATTCCGTGAAGATAATCACCTGCGTATCGGATAGATCGGGAACCGCATCCAACGGGATTTTGGTCATAGACCATGCCCCCCAGAGTGTAAAGACCAGCACGGCCAAAACAGTAAAGACCCGGTAACGGGCTGATACGGCAATGAGCTTTGCAATCATGGCCCCCTCCGCGGGGGTGGCGATATAACCGCTTCCGATGGTCGCGGTGGGTCAACCGGCACCGTTGTGCCCTCAAGAAAAGTGGACAATCCTGCGGTGAGCCGCGATTCCGCCGCAATAAAAAAATTACCACTGGTAACAATCATTTCTCCCTCGGACAACCCGGATACGACTTCATAACCTTCATCTCCTTTTTGTCCGACATTGATAAAGCGCGGGATAAATCTTCCTCCACCCTGATCAATAAAGACGAACTTTTTATCTCCCGAATAGATGATTGCATCTTTCGGCACAGAGAGAGGTGCGACCCCTGCGAGGGGTTCTCCCAATGAGATTTTTGTTTCAACCGTTACTGACATCTCCGGCAAGAGTTTCAATTGTGGATTTTTCGCTTCAATTCTCACCGCTCCCGTTCGGCTTTCAGGATTAAGCGAAGGAGAAATAAAAGAGACAGAACCGTTTAGTGTGACGCCGGGAAGTCCGATTGGGACTACTTTTACAGGAAGCCCTTTTTCTATCAGTGACAACTCCGATTCGTATACCTGCGCCTCAATCCAGACAGAAGAAAGATCGGCCAAGCGATATAAGACTTGGCCGGCCGTTACAGGTGAGCCTCGAACGATATCCTTTTCAATGACGATTCCGCTTGCCGGCGCTAAAATTGGAATATACTGCGGAACCTCGCCTGTTTGGACAATTTTATCAATTTGCGCGGAAGTCATATCCCACAGGAGCAACTTCTTCCGCGCCGTCGTAATCAGGCTATCCCAACGCCCACTATGACTTTCTGCCGCCGCCAGAAGATTTAAGTATTCGCTCATGGTCGCTGAAAGCTCCGGGGAATATACTGTAAAGAGTGGTATTCCTTGCAAAACCGGTTTTCCGACAAATTCGACAAAAACCTCTCCGATAAATCCCGCGAACTTTAATGCGACCTCAGAACGTGTTCGTTCGTCGTAAGTCACACGCCCTTGCATTCGTATTGTCTTTGTGAGCGGGTGTCGTTCTACTTTTGTCGTCTTGACGCCTATTGACTGTAATCGGGTAGGGGAGATCATAACCTCTCCTGTTGGGGCAGACGTGTTGACGGCTTGCTCTCCCAGGACAGAACTCGTTAAGAAAGTGAGTCCAGCAGATGTGGGCACGCCGGTTACCAGTTTAAAACGGGCCTGATGCGGCGGTTTTCCCGGCGGCGTGAAATGAACATCTAAAAAATATGTCCCATCCATTCCCAAGAGAAATCGTCCAGTATTCTCCCCATTTTTTTGCCATGCCAGCTTAACATCAGATCGCATCTCGGACATGGTTGCCATTGCAGGCATCACGGCGGTAGCCTCTATATTGTCAGGACGAATAGCCTCTGTTTTCCCCTTAGGAAAAATCATTACGGAAATCTGGTTGTCACCTCGTTCTGGCGGGTCTGGATTCAAGGTAATTTTCAGTTGATACGCCCCGACCTCCGCAGAGGGAACGAATGCTGGAGCAGGCAGAGTCTCTTTTTTGTTACATTCTAATAATAGGGGGGCGACTCCCGCGAGGGTTAGCAAAAGAATAAAAATATTTTTCATGGGTTGATCTCATTCCCGATCAGAGGTGAAAGCATGGCCACCTGTTGCCAATAGTCGGTTAATTGCATGTAATACTCCATTTGCAGATCCAGCAGGGTTCGTTGACTGTCAATGAAGTTGAGGAAATCGGTTTTGCCAGATTGGTAGCCAATTTGCGCGGCGGCCAATGATTGTTTAGCGAGAGGGATCAAGTTATTTTCATAGCTGTCCATCAATTGTTCGTCCGTTTTAATTTTTGTAAAAATAGTTTTAATTTGAGATAGTGTTTCGTTTTTTAATGCGTTGTATTCAGCCTTCGCTGTGTCCTCTTCCAGCGCGGCAATGCGGTTTTTCGCATTGTATTTTTCTCCAAAAACCCACGGGAGATTCATCTTACCCATTGCCATCCACTGGTTTTCGTCGCTCGCAGGGGACGTTCCCCCGTGAACATTCCAATATGAAAGCCCGATTGTAAAATCCGGAAGCGTTGCTTTCTTTGTGAGGGTTTTCATTGCCTCGCTTTTTTCAACACGGAACCGGGCGCTTTTTAAATTGTTCTGATTGTTGAGCGCCTCTTGCGTGAGCGTATCATAGAGAAATGGCAAGGGACGATATGCAAGCTGTTCCGGTCTTCCTATCGGAGTAGAATCAGGCCGATTGAGAAGGGCGTTGATCTTTGCCCTTGTCACGATCCGGTCTTGTCCTAATGTCAAGCGGCCATTATGGAGTTTGGCCAGTTCTACTTCCGCCTTCAAGAGGTCTTGTTGCGTGGCTTGGCCTACGGCATATTTCTTTTCTGCGATCTCTACAAATTCATTCAGAATGCTCTGGTGCTCCTGATGAAGATCAATTGTCTTGTCGATGAGCAACAGATTGTAGTACGCCGATTCGATCTCTGCCGTAACCTCCAATCGTTTTGCCTGATATTCCTGTTGTGCAATCTCCCAATCGTTTGTCGCAATCTTGCGTTTTAACAATCGTTTCCCCGGGTAAGGAAATGATTGCTCAATCCCCAGCCATGTTTGATCGGATCGTCCGATATTCAAGTCTCTCGGAATTCCCCATTGTGTGAGGGTAAGTTGCGGGTCATCCAAGAACGTAGACTGGCTGATTTCTTCTTTTACGGTCTCTTGATGAAGGCGTAAGGCTGTAAGCGCAGGATTATTTTTTTGCGCTTCTTCTATGAGGGAAGAGAGCGTAACTGTTTCTTCTCCAGCGGCGACAGAAGAAAATATAAATATAAAACATGCAATAGGACAGAAAAATTTCATGGTGAGTAACTCCTTAAAAAACAAACACGACGTGAGTGAATGCTTTAAGGCGTTAAATCAGAAAGGCGTGGGAAGAAAGGTAAAGCGGAAGGGATCGCCGACGTTGTGAGTCATCGGTATTTCTTGGGGTGTGATCCATGAAAAACAACGGAGATGATTTCGAGGATATCGGCAAAAGACCGATAAAAGGGGAGTGGCCAAATAGATTCGCAGTCTGAATGAATCCATCGCTTTGATTTGCCTGCAAGGCGGAACGATTACAGGCCGTTTGGGCCTCTTCTTGAGAGGTTTTTTTCTGGCAGAGTTTGGCACAGCAGGCCATTGGAGTTGCCGTAACAACTTTCTTAAAAGAGGGATTCAGGCAAGCCAAAAGTGTCCCCTGCAAAATAAAAACAGCAACAAAGGCCAAGAAGAAGATTCGTCTCATTCGATACCTACCCTGATTACACTTGAATTATAATTGATTGTTCCAATAAAATGCAACATCAATTCGATACCACCTAGACAATCCCTTGACCCCCTATCCTTCGGCACATTACAATACAGATCGTGTCAAACTTCGTTCATCTTCATCTGCACACCCAATACTCCATCTTAGACGGCATGAATCAAATTGAGCCGCTCATCACGATGGCAAAACAGTTTCAGATGCCCGCGATCGCGATGACCGATCATGGAAATCTCTTTGGCGCAATTGAATTTTATCAGCAGGCAAAGAGGGCCGGTATCAAGCCGATTATTGGGTGCGAGGTCTATTTGGCCCCCAAAAGCCGGTTTGATAAGGAGGGGTCTAGCACGCACGAGGACGATTATACCGAAGGAGGGGGCGGGGGGGCTAACCCCTATTACCACTTAATCCTTCTTGCGGCGGATGCATTGGGCTATAAAAATCTGATGAAGCTCGTTTCAATCGCAAACACCGAGGGATTTTACTACAAACCCAGAATTGATAAAGAGATTTTACAAAAATATAGCGCGGGACTCATCGGCCTTTCAGGATGCCTCCGCGGAGAAATCCCTTATCTTTTAAACCTGGGATATGAAAAAGAAGCAGAGGCCGCGGCTGGCACGTATCAGGAAATCTTTGGAAAAGAGAGGTTCTATATTGAGATTCAGAACAACGGATTGGAGATTCAAAGAACCGTGAATCGCAAACTGATTCCGCTGGCTCGAAAAAATCGCATTCCCATTGTCGCGACAAACGACTGTCACTATCTTCACAAAGAGGACACGCGCGCCCACGATATCATGCTCTGCATCCAAACCGGCAAGACGGTGAACGCTACGAGTCGAATGCGGTTTGATACCGATCAACTCTACTTCAAATCGTCTGAAGAGATGGCCGCTTCCTTTGCCGAGATTCCAGAGGCTGTGACCAACACGCTTCGAATTGCCGACCAGATCGATTTGAATCTAACATTCGGAGAACTCCATCTTCCCCATTACGAACCACCGAAGGGGCTGACACGAGAGATGTATCTAAAGCAGTTGGCTGAAGAAGGGTTATCACGCCGTCTGAAGGAAAATGTGGCTCGGCCACCGCGAGAAGTTTCTTTTTCGCAACAGGTCTACGAAGACCGACTTTCGTCGGAGTTGGCGGTGATCCGCAAGGTGGGATATGCCGGTTATTTTTTGATTGTATGGGATATTATCAATCATGCAAAAAGTGCAGGGATTCCTGTTGGTCCCGGTCGAGGCTCTTCCGCTGGATCGCTGGTTGCATACGCCCTTGGGATTACCAACCTTGATCCGATCCCCTACGGACTTCTTTTCGAGCGGTTTTTGAATTCAGAACGGGTTTCTCCCCCTGATATCGACATCGATATCTCAATGGATCATCGAGATGAGTTGCTTGCCTATGTGACCCGGAAATTCGGTTCAGATCATGTATGCCAGATCATTACGTTTGGAACAATGGCGGCCAAGGCCGCGATTCGCGATGTGGGTCGGGTATTGGAAATGCCTTATGGAGAGGTGGATAAAATTGCAAAGCTTATTCCGAACACCCTCAACATCACACTGGATCAGGCGATTGCACAAGAATCGAAACTGCGGCAAATAGCAGAAGATCCGGCACGGGCCGAGCTGCTGACCCTGGCAAAACAGATGGAGGGCCTCGCGCGGCACGCATCGACCCACGCTGCCGGCGTGGTCATCTCGGCCAAGCCCCTGACCGAATATCTTCCCCTTTATCGCGGGAAGGATGGTGAAATTATCACACAATACGCAATGTCCGATGTGGAGAAGGTGGGCTTAGTCAAGTTTGATTTTCTCGGTCTGCGGACACTGACAGTGATTGATCATGCCTGCCGGATGATTGTCGAAAAAAACCCTACCTTCAATTTGTCTGAAATTCCGTTGGACGACCCTGCGACATACCAATACTTGGGCGCGGGCGGAACCATCGGTATTTTTCAATTGGAGTCCTCCGGAATGCGCGATCTCATCATGCGGATGGAGCCGACGCAGTTTGAAGATATTATCGCGTTATTGGCCCTGTATCGGCCCGGGCCATTAGGCAGCGGCATGACCGATGATTTTATCAAGGGGAAGAAAGGGAAGTCCAAAATTCATTATGAACTGCCGCAACTGGAGCCGATTTTAAAAGAGACGTATGGCGTTATTCTTTATCAGGAACAGGTGATGAAGATTGCCAATGTCCTGGCCTGCTTTTCGTTAGGCGAGGCCGATCTCTTGCGCCGCGCTATGGGCAAGAAAAAGACGGAAGAGATGGCGGCGCAAAAAAACCTCTTTATAACACGCGCGATCGCCAATGCCATTCCTGAAAAGAAGGCCGAAAAGATTTTTGACCTGATGGAATACTTCGGTGGATATGGATTTAATAAATCACATTCGGCGGCTTACGCGTTGATTACCTTTCAAACGGCCTATCTGAAGTGTCATTTCCCGAATCAATTTATGGCCGCGCTGCTCACCAGTGAAAAAGGGAATTCCGATAAGATTGTTCGGTATATCACTGAATGCCGACGGATGGGAATTTTGATATTGCCACCCGATGTCAACGAAAGCGAAAGAGACTTTACGGTGGTTGATAAAGGGATTCGGTTTGGTTTAGCCGCGATCAAAAACGTGGGGGCCGCGGCCGTTGATGCGATGATTGCGACGCGGGCAGAAATGGGGCCTTTTAAATCGGTCTTACACTTTTGTCAAAAAGTTTCCCTTCGAAAGGTGAATAAACGGGTGATTGAGGGATTGATTAAATCAGGCGCATTCGACTTTGCAAAGGAGAGACGCGTAACGCTTCTCGAAAATGTAGAGCAGGTTATGGAAGCGGGAGAGAAATCTCAAAAATCAATGCGGTCAAATCAACCCTCTCTTTTTGGGGAGGCGCCGGCCGTAAGCGGGAATAGCGGCCTTGTTGAGCCGCTGGCAGAAAGTACAACACTGATCCCTGAAGAAATAGATGAAATATCCAAGATGGAAAAGGAGTCGCTGGGTTTTTACATCACGGCGCACCCGCTTGCGCGCTATGAAGCCCTTATGAAGGAACTCAACGCAATCCCTACTGAAGCGCTGGAAAATCTGGAAGAGGGGGAACGTACTGTTTGCGTCTGCGGGATCGTCAGGGAGGAGAAGGTTGTTCAAACAAAAAAAGGAGACAAGATGGCCTATCTTCATCTGGAAGATTTGACCGGATCTGTTGAGGTGATTGTCTTCCCGGATTTATATCGCGTGGCCGCGCCAATCATAAAAGAGGGAAAACCGCTCTTGATAAACGGCACCCTTGATAAGACCGAACATGGCATAAAATTCAAAGCCACAACATTGCGATTGCTTGACGGAACGGGGGCGTCCTCCGCGGGCATACCCAATCAAACTGTATCGTCCTTATGGATCACGCTTCATTCAGACGCGACACCTTCTATGATGAATAATTTAAAGGAACTGTTGAGTGGCTTTCCGGGAGAGGTTCCTGTTTATCTTAAGGTAGAAGCGCCGGGACGTTCCGTTGTCATTGACATTAAGAAGACTGTTAAGGCCAATTCTCTTCTCATCGCGAAGATTGAAATGCTGATCGGGTCGGGAAAGGTTGTACAAGAGTCAAGATGAAAGACCCATTGGGATTTGAAAAACCTTTAATGGAGCTGGATGAGAAGATAGCCCATCTGCAAAAAACGATAGGAAGCGACACAAAAGAGTCCGATCGCAAAAATAAGATGGAAGAGATCGCTAAATTGGAGAAAAAGCGGGCGCTGACGCAACAGGAGATTTTCGCAAAACTAACGCCTTGGCAGATTACCCAGATCGCGCGGTATCCAGATCGTCCCACAACGAGTAATTACATTGAATCAATCTTTGAGGATTTTACAGAGTTGCATGGGGACCGTCTTTATGGTGATGACAAATCAATTATTGGGGGATTGGCCAGGTTGAATGGTATCTCTGTGGTTGTGATTGGGCACCAGAAAGGAAAGACTATCAAAGATAAAATTGTCCGAAACTTTGGGATGCCGCATCCGGAGGGATATCGAAAGGCGTTGCGCCTGATGCAAATGGCGGAACGGTTTAATAAACCGATTATGACCTTTATTGATACCCCCGGGGCCTATCCCGGCGTGGGGGCGGAAGAGAGGGGTCAGTCGGAAGCGATTGCGAGAAATCTTGCCGTCATGTCCCAACTGAAATCCCCCATCCTCTCGATTATTATTGGAGAAGGAGGGAGTGGAGGCGCGTTGGCGCTTTCCGTGTCGGATAAGATTCTCATGTTGCAATACGCGATCTATTCCGTTATTTCACCGGAGGGATGCGCCGCTATTCTCTGGAACGATGAAAGAAAAGCGGAAGAGGCCGCGTCGGCATTGAAAATGACAGCCCCGGAACTGTTACGACTGGGAATAATTGACGAGATCGTTCCAGAACCAGTAGGCGGGGCGCATCGAAATCCGAGCAAGATGACAGAAACTGTTAAGGAAATCATCGGGAAACAGATGTCCGAACTGCTGGCGATTCCAATGGAAGAACGATTACAACAGCGTTATAATCGCTTTCGAAAAATAGGGGCCTATTCAGAGGGATAATAGTTCTTTTCCACAGGTAGCCCCTACCCCCAATCCGAGAAGCCACCGTCCTTCCCAGATCAACTGTTGTCACGGCTTTGTTGAGTCATAGATCGGACCATCATCAATCGGGACTTTTCCATTCCCTTGATCGTGGGGGACGCCGACCTTTACTTGACCCTGACAGGTTCCGCCTCGGCCATCGGAGGCTTCTAAGTCAATCGTGTAGACCCGGCCGTTCCCCTTCCCAGATCGCTCCGATCGCACCTTCGCCGTTGGCGTTCCGACGCCTGACCCGTCCGGACTGGTATCCCCATCTCCTAATCCGTTAATCGGTTCATCCTGCCGGATTTTAAGAATGGTCACAGTCACCGGATCGTTGTCCGGATCGGTGATCCCCCTGATCCCGATTAAGACCATCTTATGATTGGGAGGCCAGAGTAAAGCAGGGCTGGGAGTCGCTTTACAGCTTGGCGGTTGATTGCTGACCACCAGATTAAATGTCGCCGTGCAGGATTTATTCGCAGTCATGCTGACAGAACCTGTGGCACATTCCGCCCCATCGGGGCCAGACCAACCACTGAATGTTGAGCCAACATTGGCCATGGCCGAGACAGCAGCCACCGTCCCATGAGTGTATGTACCTGCACCCGTTACTGTGCCGGCGCCAGTCCCGGCCGCCGTTAGCGTGAGGGTGTAAGTCCTCAACGTAAATGTCGCCGTGCAGGATTTATCCGCAGTCATACTGACAGAACCATCGGCGCAGTCTGCATCCCCACTCCAACCCACAAATACAGAATCGGCATCTGGTGTTGTCGTCAGTGTAACAACGGCGCCATCCATATAATTTTCTTCGCAATCGCTCCCGCAGGCGATCCCCGCCGGATTCGAGGCCACCGTGCCGCCGCCTGTTCCCGCCTTGACCACGGTGAGATGGAATGTCCGAATGATAGGTGCAATCTCTGGAAATAGGTCTTCCCCATCAAGCCCCTCCGGCACCAAGTGAGTCGCTGTGCTAAACGCTGCAGAAACGCCAGAGGTGATCGTCCCGGCTGACCAAATGATCTCGCTCTCTTCTCCCGGCATTCACCAGTTTACAGAAATCATCTCTGTGGCAGAGAGGGCCGCATTAGATGGCCGGTCGTCAAAAATACTGCTATCATACGAAGGGGCAACCGAAGTAAATGCCCCTCCCTGCCTAAACAGATGGCCAATAGAGCCAAAAGAACCAAAGACCCCAACAACATCTTCTTTCATGGGGACTGGGACCCTCGTTACAGCGCCATCTGGATTTTCGCCTGTCCCAATAAAGCGACTACCCTCTAAAGTCAGCATGGGTGTCCAGATATTCGTTGCCAAATCCAGGGTTGCCCCGACGACCCCCGGTGAAAAACGGCCCAAAATGCTGGGGCCTCCACTCCAAAGAACATATCCCTTTCCGTCCCGATCCGCCGTAACGCCCACACGTCCAGAAGCGCCAAATAGATCAAGCTCAAACACGGAATAATCTGAAAACACCACATCCTGAATGGAATTATCTATACCGGTCGCAGCCGACTCAATCTCAGCCGGAGTCGTCCAGCTAGACCCATCGAAAATTGAGTAAACCATCCGATGCTCTAACCCCACTGGAGACCCTACCGACAAATCACTCCACGAGGCAAATGCCTTATGCACAATTGGTGTATTTTGGGATGAATTTTGCAATGCCGATATAGAAGTAAACGTTATTTCCGGAAGCGAAGCAAAACTGCCAGAAAAACCGATTGAGACAGGCGAACTCCATGTTGCCGTTGCAGATGAGAAAAGCGAATATAAAATCTCCCGTGATCCCGTAAGATTTAAATGGGCCCAGATGGCTACTGCATTCCCATTCGTATCGACTGCCACAGCCGGATCGTAATCATCGCCGGAAAGCAAAGCAATCGGTCGCGGCAGATCCCAATTCTCTGTTACCTCATCAAACCGTGAGTAGAAAATATCCCAATCCCCCGGCGCTTGACCTACTCCCGGCGCGTGCTGCCAAACCGCCAGTACCGTGCCCATAGTGGCCGCCACATGCGGATTCTTGTCGTCCCCTTCTATCGTCGCGATCGGCGCCGCCTGGCGGACAGGGCCATCCTTTGTGTGCCATGAGAGCGAAGATGTCGGATCGCTCAGATTCGGCCTGCCGATAAACGAATACCAGATATCCCACGACGAGAATGGATCATCCCGATGTTGCCAGACGGTCACCCCCTCTTTCGTCAATGGCCCTGTTGGCACAAGATCAAACCGGGCGGTCACAGATTCAGGGGCATGCATGAAAATTGTACACGTACCCGTTCCAACACAATCTCCCGACCAGCCCACAAAAACCGAGTCGGAAGAAGGAGAGGCTTTAAGAATCACCGCCGTGCCATCTATATACGCTTCCGAACAATCCGTCCCACAATCAATGCCGGACGGGTTAGAGGTTACAGTGCCAGAACCTGAACCTGTCTTCGTCACGCTTAAGGAATAAAGCCGGGTGAACATTGCCGTGACGGATTTTGCCGCATTCACGGTGACGGCACAGTCCCCTGTCCCCGTGCAGGCCCCGCTCCATCCAGAGAAAACGGAATCGGGATCCGGGGCGGCCGTCAGTGTAACAACGCTACCATCCAGATACCCTTCCGAACAATCAGACCCACAATTGATGCCGGACGGGGTAGAGGTAACGACACCAGAGCCGCTTCCAATTTTTTCAACTGAGAGTGTGTATATGCGTGTGAATGTTGCTGTCACAGACTTCGTCGCATTCACGATGACGGTACAGCTTCCTGTTCCCGCACAGGCCCCGCTCCATCCAGAAAAGACAGAATCGGCGTCTGGTACTGCCGTGATGGTAACGATCGTTCCATCCAGATACCCTTGTACGCAGTCACTACCGCAAGTGATGCCGGACGGGTCAGAGGTAACAGCCCCAGAGCCGCTTCCAATTTTTTCAACCGAGAGTCTGTATATGCGTGTGAACATTGCCGTTACGGATTTCGTTGCATTCATAGTGACAGTACAACTCCCCGTACCCACGCAGGCCCCGCTCCATCCAGAGAAGACGGAATCGGCGTCTGGTACTGCCGTGATGGTAACGATCGTTCCATCCAGATACCCTTGTACGCAGTCACTACCGCAAGTGATGCCGGACGGGTCAGAGGTTACAGCGCCAGAACCCGAACCCCTTGTACGCAGTCACTACCGCAAGTGATGCCGGACGGGTCAGAGGTTACAGCGCCAGAACCCGAACCTGCCTTTGCCACGCTTAAGGAGTAAAGCCGCGTCAAGATTGCAGTCACCGACTTTGCCGCATCCATGGTAATAAGACAGACCCCTGTCCCTGCGCAATCCCCGCTCCATCTGGAGAAGGTCGAATCGATAGAGGGTGTGGCCGTAAGGGTAACGATGGTGCCGTCCAGATACCCTTCCACACAATCGCTCCCGCAATCAATGCCGGACGGGTTAGAGGTAACGACACCCGAGCCGCTTCCCACCTTTGCAACCGAGAGCGTGTATATGCGTGTGAATGTTGCCGTGACGGCTTTTGCCGCATTCACAATGACAGTACAGTTCCCCGTCCCCGTGCAGGCCCCGCTCCATCCAGAGAAGACGGAATCGGCGTCTGGTATTGCCGTGAGCGTAACAACACTACCCTCCAGATACCCTTTCGAACAATCTGTTCCGCAATCAATGCCAGGCGGATTCGAAATGACTGCACCACTACCGCTTCCAACTCTTGTCACGTTCAATGGGAAAACGATCGGAATTGTGATCTGTCCACCTACGCGACAATTGTTCTCTTCGTCCAACTCTGCGATGATTCCATCGGGATCAATACACCCCCCAAGCGTATAGGTTCCCGGTGAAACGGTCTCTGGAATTGTTAGCGTGCCACGCAGTATCAGGCTTTCATCTGCGGCCAGTCCTAAGACGGTAAGATCGCCAAGGGCAAGGTCTGTCGCATCAATGATCGTGTCGTTGGAGAGAAATATCCGCAAGGAAGTAGATGATGCTGGAGCGCCTCCCTGATTGTGAACCGCGGAGACGATATCAAACGATTCCCCGGCGCCCATCACGTTTTTAGAAGGCGAAATGGATGTGACAATCAGATCAGGCAGATCAGGCAAATCAGGCGGTGAAGGTGGCGGGACCAAAGCCTTCGCCTCGACGAATGCAATCTCTGGAAACAGGTCTTCCCCATCAAGCCCCTCTGGGACCAAATGCGTCGCTTTGCCAAACTCCGCGGAAACGCCAGGGGTGATCGTTCCGGCTGACCAGATAATCTCGCTTTCTTCTTCTGGCAAATATCCTTCACCGTCTTCTCCACCACCTTCCTCCAGCATTGCCCAGTTTACAGAAATCATCTCTGTTGCAGAGATGGCCGCATTGGATGGCCGGTCGTCAAAAAGGTCGATGCTATGATACGAAGGCTCAACCGAAGTAATTGCCTCTCCCTCTCTGAACAGGTGGTTAATATATCCAAAAGGGTCAAAAGAGCCAGAGACTCCGACAAAATCTTGTTTCATCATGGGGTCTGTGACCCTCGTTACAGCGCCATCTGGATTTTCGCCTGTCCCAATAAAGCGACTATTCTCTAAAGTGAGCATCGGTGTCCAGATATTCGTTGCCATATCCAGCGTTGCCCCTACGACTCCATCAGAAAACTCGTCCAAAATACTGGGGCCTCCACTCCAAAGAACATATACCTTTCCATCCCTATCCGCCGTAACGCCCACACGCCCAAAGGCGCCAAACGGATCAGAATCCTCATCATCGGAATACTCTGAAAACACCACATCATGAATGGAAATATCTATCCCTGTCGCAGCCGACTCGATCTCGGCTGGAGCCGTCCAGGTTAATCCATCGAAAATTGAGTAAACCATCCGACTTTGGAACTGCCCCACCGGCACATCACTCCAAGCGGCAAAGGCCTTATGCTTTATTTCCGAATCTTGCGACGCCGATACAGAAGTCAATGCTATTTCAGGAAGCGAGGCAAAACGGAAAGATGGACCACCGATCGAGACAGGCGGGCTCCATGTTGCCGTTGCAGATGAGAAAAGCGAATATAAAATCTCCCGTGATCCCGTAAGATTCCAATGCACCCAGATGGCCACTGCATTTCCATTCGTGTCAACCGCCACCGCCGGATCGTAGTCATCACCGGAAAGCAAGGCAATCGGCTTTGGTATCTCCCAATGCTCTGTGTCCTTATCAAACCGCGAGTAGAAAATATCCCAATCCCCTAGCTCAAAATCGGTTCCCGGCGCGTGTTGCCAAACCGCCAACACCTCGCCCGCATTGCTCGCGACATGCGGATTCTTGTCATCCCCTGATATCGTCGCGATCGGCGCAGCCTGGCGGACAGGGCCATCCTTTGCGTGCCATGAGAGCGAAGATGTCGGATCGCCCTCATTCGGCCTGCCGATAAACGAATACCAGATATCCCAATCAGCATCAATGAACAAGACCGGATCAATATCCCGATGCTGCCAGACTGTTACTGCTTCTTTCGTCAATGGCCCTGTTGGCGCAAGATCAAACCGGGCGGTCACAGAGCGGGAAGTATTCATAAAGAACGCGCACAGACCGGTTCCTGTACAATCCGCAGGGGACGTTCCCCCCCCCGACCAGCCCACAAAAACCGAGTCGGGGGCAGGAGAGGCTTTAAGAATCACCATCGTTGTATCGCCTGTATACGTCTCCGAACAATCCGCAGAGGCCGGGCCTCCTTCCCCGCAATCAATTCCAGGGGAATCTGAAGTCACTGTGCCACTGCCGCTTCCATCTTTTGTCACCGTCAAGGGAAAGCCAAACGTCGCCACCACAGAGTGAGATCTATCCATTAAGAGCGTACAGGTGCCGGTTCCAGAGCAATCCGCAGGGGAGGTTCCCCCTTCAGACCATCCCAGAAAAACCGAGTCAGAAGCAGGGACCGCTGTTAGAATCACCACACTGCCATCTATGTAATCCTCCGAACAAAAAGCCCCGCAATTTATCCCGGAAGGAGTTGAAGTAATCGTGCCCTTTCCATATTTCCTCAGTCCTAAAGAAAATATCTTGACCTGTCCATCTGAAAGACAGTTGTTGGTCTCAATAGACTCTGCAATCGTATTCTCTGGATCAACGCATCCTCCCATCGTATAGGTTCCTGATGTAATCGATTCTGGCATTGTAGCGATTCCTGTTATCGTATGGCTTTCATTCACTCCCAATGCCGGAACGATAAAATTGCCTAAAGATACATCTGCAAGATTGATTGACGTGTCCGTGGAGAACAACAGTCGCAAAGATGTAGATTCCGAGGCGCGTGTTCCTTGATTGAGAACCGTCACTATAACTCCTATTGATTTTCCAGCGCCTGCGGTATCTTGGAACGTTGAAAGGGAAGTAATAACGAGATCCGGAACGGGTAGAACCTCAAA